>JACAEB010000070.1 GCA_013389075.1 Alphaproteobacteria bacterium | reverse complement strand
CTTCCGCAACGCGCCGCTCGATGCGCCGGCCCGGGCCGAGCCCGAGGGCCGCGTGCTCCTCCAGGCCGACGAGATGTCGGTCGACGAGGCGGCCCGCATCTGGCGGGCGCGGGGCCGGGTCGAGGCGGTCTACGCCGATCGCGTCCTCCTCGCCGACGACCTCACCTATTACGAGGAGACCGGTCTCGTCATCGCCGAGGGCCGTGTCGCCATCCTCGAGCCCACGGGCGAGGTGCTGCTCGCCGACCGGGTGGAGCTGACCGACGATCTGCGCAATGGCGTGATCGAGGGCTTCGCCGCCCTTCTCGGCGGGGACGCGAAGCTCGCCGCCCGGAGGGCCGTGCGGCGCGACGGGCGCTATATCGAGATCTCGAACGCGGTCTACAGCCCCTGCAAGACCTGCCGCGACCGCGCCGACGGCGAGCCCATGTGGCAGATCAAGGCCGAGCGCGTCATCCACGACGCCGAGGTCCGCGAGATCAGCTACAAGAACGCGCGCCTCGAGGTCTATGGCGTGCCGGTCGTCTACACGCCCTATTTCTCACACCCCGACCCCTCGGTGGAGCGGCTGTCGGGACTTCTCACGCCCGATATCGGGTCGGACACCGAACTCGGCACCTTCGTCGAGATCCCCTACTACCATGTGATCGCCCCCAACATCGACGCCACGATCTCGCCCCTCATCACCTCGTCCGAGGGGCTCGTGATGAAGGGCGAGTACCGCCACCTCTTCTGGAACGGCGGCCTGCGCGTCGATGCGAGCGGCACCTTCGCCGACGAGCTGAACGACCAGCAGGAGGCGGTCGGCGGCAATCGCTTCCGCGGCCACATCTTCGGCGAGACGGCCTTCGACCTGCGCGATCACTGGACCGTCGGCTCCCAGGTGGAGCTGACGACCGACGACACCTACATGCGCCGGTACAACATCTCGTCCGACGACCGCCTGACCTCGCGCCTCTTCGCCGACCGGATCCTCTCGCGCACCGCGCTCACCTATGACGCCTATTTCTTCCAGGGGCTGCGCGACGAGGACGATCCGGGGCAGACGCCGTTCATTCCCGCAAAGATCGATTTTGCGACGACGCTGGACCGGCGTGTCGCGGGCGGCGAGGTCTCGGTCGACGGCAGTCTCCTCCTTCTCGAGCGGCCGGAAGGTCCGGACACGCGCCGCCTCTCCGCGACGCTCGGCTGGGAGCGCGGCACCATCCTGCCGCAGGGCCAGATCGCGACGGTGTTCGGGCAGCTCCGCACCGACCTCTACATGACCAATGACGCGGGCGCGCTTACTTCCTCCGGGGACAGCAAGAGCTCGATCATCTCCCGCGCCCTGCCCCTGGCCGGCGTCGAGCTGCGCTGGCCCTTCATCCGGCCCGGCCGCGACCTGCGCGCCTCGATCGAGCCGATCGCCCAGATCATCCTCAGCCCCTATGGCGGAAACCCCGAGGATCTGCCCGACGAGGACGCGGTCAGCTTCGAGTTCGACGACACGAACCTCTTCAGCATCAACAAGTTTCCCGGGCTCGACAGCTGGGAAGGCGGCCCGCGGGCCAATGTCGGGATCGAGGGGCGGGCCTATCTGCCGGCGGGCGGCTCGGCCTCCTTCCTCATCGGGCAGACCTTCCGCCTGCGGGCCGACACGACCTTCGCGCCCCAGACCGGCCTCAACAGCACCCGCTCGGACTATGTGGGGCGCCTCGTCGTCTCGCCCGTGCCCGAGATCGACTTCTTCCACCGCTTCCGCCTCGACCGGAACAACCTCTCCTACGAGCGGGCCGAGCTCGGCTTCACCGCCCGGCTGCCCGACGTCGATCTCGACCTCTCCTATGTGAACCTCGACGACGACGTCGACCTCGAATTCGGCCGCCGGCAGGAGGTCAACGTCGCCGCCCGGGTGCGCTTCTGGGACAACTGGTCGCTCATCGGCGGCCTGCGGCGCGATCTCGAGAACGACAACATGATCACCAACAATGCGGGCCTCTTCTACGAGAACGAGTGCCTGTCCTTCGAGATCGCCTATCGCCGGCGCTACACGCGCGACCGCGATTTCGAGCCCTCCACCTCGATCGTGGCGCGGATCGATCTCAAGACGCTGGGCAATGGCCGCTAGCACCGTGCCGGCGGCCACGATCGTGCCAAACTCGGCCCGCCAAATGGAACAGACAGGGGCGCCGCGAATGTGCTAGAGGAGGCCTCGGAGAGCCCCGGAGTTCCCTCGCCACGTCGCAAAACGCCCGCAGGATCAAGAGTCTAGACCCGATCCGGCCTGCCCCCGCCAAAGGACGACCGACAGCGTGATGATCTTCGCCCGACAGCCATCCACGGATCGCCGCCGCCCCCGCGCCGCAGCCTGGGGCGCGGGCGTTCTCGCGGCGCTTTTCGTCTGCCTCTTTCCGCGCCTGCCCGAGGCGCAGGAGGTTCAGAAGATCGCGGCGATCGTCAATGACGACGTCATCTCCGTCTACGACCTGCAGCAGCGTGTCGGCCTTGCCGTCGCCACCTCCGGGGTCCGCGTGGACGAGGAGATCATCCGCCGCATCCAGGAGCAGGTGCTCCGTCAGCTGATCGACGAGCGTCTCCAGCTTCAGGAGGCCGAGCGCCAGTCCATCACCGTCGAGACCGCCCAGGTGGACGAGGCGCTCGACCGCGTCGCCCGTTCGAACGGCCTGACCGTGGCGGCGATCGAGCAGCAGCTCGCGGGCATCGGTGTCGACGTCTCCACGCTGCGCCAGCAGCTGGCGGCGGAAATCGCCTGGTCGATCCTCACCAACCAGCGCTTCGCCCCCCAGATCCGGGTGAGCGAGGAGGAGGTGACCCAGGTGCTCGAGCGGATCGAGCAGTCGAGCGACGAGCCCCAGCACCGCTATTCGGAGATCTTTCTCGGGGTCGACAGCCCCGATCAGGACGCCTCCGTGCGGGCCGCGGCCGACCGGCTCGTCCAGGAGCTGCGCAATGGCGCGCCCTTCCCGGTGATCGCCCAGCAGTTCAGCCAGGCCGCCTCCGCCGCCACGCGGGGCGATGTCGGCTATCTCGAGGACAGCCAGCTCGACAGCGAGCTCGGCCCCGTGATCCGCGCCATGAAGCCGGGCGATGTGGCCGGGCCCGTCCGCACGCTGTCGGGCTATTACATCCTCGCGCTTCAGGACCGCCGGATCGTCGGGTCGGGGGACCCGCTCGCCACGGAGGTCAATCTCCGCCAGGCCGTGCTGCTCCTGCCCGCCGACGCGCCGGACGAGCTCGACGCCGAGGCGCGCGCCGCGGCGGAGGAGATCGCCCGCCGCATTCCGGGCTGCGAGGCGGTCGGTCAGCTCGACGGGCAGCCCAACATCAAGGTCGGCGACATCGGCACGCGCGCCCTGCGCGAGCTCAGCCCCAATTTCCGCGAGGCGGTGCAGTCGGTTCCGGCCGGGCGCGCCGCGCGCCCCGTGCGCTCGAAGGTCGGTTATCATGTCGTCGTGGTCTGCGACCGCTTCAACGAGGTCATGCAGCTCCCAACGACCGACGAGATCCGCGACCGGCTTTACCGTCAGCAGCTCGACATGATGCAGCGCCGCTTCATGCGCGACCTGCGCCGCGACGCCACGATCGAGATGCGCTGAGCGCGGACGCGCGAATGGGGTCTTCCATGGACACGGCCCCCGCCCTCATCGCCGTCACCGCCGGCGATCCCTCCGGCATCGGTCCCGACTGCCTTCTGGGCGCCCTCGCCTCCGGACGGCTCCCCGCCGATTGCCGCCTCGTCCTCTTCGGGGATCCTGACCTCCTCTCCGCCCGCGCCCGCGCGCTCGGCCTCACGGCACCTCTGCGTGCGCTGAGCGACCCGCGCGCCGCAGCGGCG
>JACAEB010000114.1 GCA_013389075.1 Alphaproteobacteria bacterium | reverse complement strand
GACGGTCTCGGCCGCCTCGGCCCCGCCCCGCCCGGGGCGCTCGCCATCGAGGCGAGCCGGCTCGACACGCTCCGTCCGGGCCCGGAGCATCCGCCGGGCCTCTACGGGCCCGCCCGCGCGCTGAGGGCGCTCAACCTGACGCCGGGTCCGGCCATGCTGCGCCCGCTCGCGGGCCTTCCGGCGGGCACCGAAAGGGTGTCTCCGGTGACCGGAGACGAGCGCCCGATCGGACAGTTCCTTCTCGCCGGGGCGCTCGCCCTCCTCGCTCTCGACGGGCTGATCGTGCTGGCGCTCGCGGGACGGCTCGGCTGGCGGGCGCGGCCGGCGCGGCTTGCAGGCCTCGGGCTGCTCGCCCTCCTCGTCCTGCCCGCCGAGCCCGTGCGCGCGCAAGGGGCCGACAGCGCGGCCGCGCGTGCGCTCGAGGCGACGCTCGATCTGCGCCTTGCCTTTGTAAAGACGGGGATCGCCGAGAGCGACGGGCTCGCCGAGGCGGGCCTCAGGGGCCTCAGCGCCCAGCTCGCCCGGCGCACGGCGGTCGAGCCGATGCCGCCTCTCTCGGTCGATCTCGCCACGGACGATCTGTCGCTCTTTCCCTTCCTCTACTGGCGCGTCACCGCGGCCCATCCCGCCCTCGCCCCCGATGCGCTGGCCAAGGTCGACCGCTACATGCGGACGGGGGGCACGATCCTCTTCGACACCGCCGATCACGGGCAGGGCGTCTAGGTGCCGGGCGAATCGCTGAGCGTGCCGGGACCGGGACGGCGGCGGCTCGCCGAACTCCTCGCCCCGCTCGACCTGCCCCCGCTCGTGCCGGTGCCGCGGGGACATGTCCTCACCCGGACCTTCTTCCTCCTCGAGCACGAGAAGAACCCCGATCCGGGGCATTTCCCCGGGCGCTGGTCGGGCGGCACCCTGTGGATCGAGGCGCCCCCCGCAGAGGACGATCTCGGCACGAGCCTTGCGGGCTCGGCCTATGACGGCGTCTCGCCCATCCTGATCGGGGATCTCGACTGGGCCGCCGCCTGGGCGGTCGATGCGCAGGGGCGCCTCATGGCTCCGGTCAATGCCCAGCAGCGCGAATTCGCCTACCGGTTCGGCATCAACCTCGTGATGTACACGCTCACGGGCAACTACAAGAGCGATCTCGTCCACATGGAAGAGATCCTCAAGCGGCTCGGCCAGTGAGGCGCCCATGAGCTTCGACATCAGCCTCGCCCCGCTCCTGCCCTGGCCCGCGCTCGCCGCCCTCGCGGCGCTGAGCCTCGGAGTCGTGGCGCTCGGCCTTGCGCGCGCGCGGCGCGGCGGCCTCTGGCGCCTTCTCGCCGTCCTCCTCGTCCTCCTCGCCCTCTGCGACCCGCGCCTCATCCAGGAACAGCGCGAGCCGCTGACCGACGTCGCGGTGCTCGCGATCGACCGCAGCCCGAGCCAGGCCATCGGCACACGGAGCGCCGAGACGGAGGCGGCCGCCGGGGCGCTGCGCGAGGCGCTCGGCCGGCTCGAGGGTCTCGAGCTGCGCGAGGTGACCCTCACCGGGACGGCGGACGGCACGCTGATGGCCGAAGCGCTCGCCGATCAGCTCACGGACGTCTCGCCCGACCGGGTGGCGGGGGTGATCGTCGTCTCGGACGGGCAGATCCACGACGCCCCGGCCGAGCCGGCCGCCCTGCCCTTCGAGGCGCCGCTCCATCTCCTCCTCACCGGCCGGCCGGACGAGCGCGACCTGCGCCTCGTCGTGGAGGAGGCGCCGCGCTTCGGGCTCATCGGGCAGGTGGCCGAGATCGTCATGCGCGTCGAGGCGCTGGGTCCGCGGCCGGACCGTCTGCCCGACCCGCTGATGACCGCCCGGATCGGGGGGGAGACCATCTTCAGCCGGCGGGTGAAGCCGGGCGAGCGTCTGCGCCTGCCGGTGCGGCTCGACCATGCGGGGCCCAATCTCGTCGAGATGGAGGTGGAGGGCGAGGCGGACGAGATCTCGCTCCAGAACAACCGGGCCATCGTCTCGGTCAACGGGGTGCGCGACCGCCTCAAGGTGCTGCTCGTCTCGGGAAAGGCCTATCAGGGCGAGCGGGCCTGGCGGAACCTCCTCAAGTCGGACCCGGCGGTGGACCTCGTCCATTTCACGATCCTCCGGCCCCCGACGATCATCGATCCGACGCCCCAGGACGAGCTCGCGCTGATCGAGTTCCCGACCGAGGAGCTGTTCAGCGAGCGGATCAACGATTTCGAGCTCATCATCTTCGATCGCTACGAGCTCCTGCAGGTGCTGCAGTTCGACCATTTCCAGAACGTCGCCGACTATGTCGAGCGGGGCGGCGCGCTCCTCGTCGTCGCCGGCCCCGACTTCGCGGGGCGCGCGAGCCTCTACCGCACCCCTCTCGCCCGTGTCCTCCCCGCGCGACCGACGGGGCGGGTGACGGAGGTCGGCTACCGTCCCGCCCTGACCGAGGCGGGCCGGCGCCACCCGGTCACGGCGCCCCTCGAGCCCGCCGAAAGCGCCGGCTGGGGCCGGTGGTTCCGGACGGTCGAAGCCGAGACCAGCACCGGCGATGTGGTGATGACCGGGGCCGATGGCGGTCCGCTCCTCGTCCTCAGCCGGGTCGGCGAGGGACGGGTCGCCCAGCTCCTCTCCGATCAGGCCTGGCTCTGGGCGCGCGGCTTCGAGGGGGGCGGTCCGCAGGTCCAGCTCATGCGGCGCCTCGCCCACTGGCTGATGAAGGAGCCCGACCTCGACGAGGAGGCGCTGATGCTGCACCCCGCGCCGGGCGGTCTGATCGTCCGCCGGCGGACGCTCGGCGAGAGCGCCGCGCCCGTCCGCGTCACCCGTCCCGACGGGAGCGCCGAGACGCTGCCGCTCGCGCCCGAGGGGCCGGGCCTGTTCTCGGCCCTTCTCGCCGCCGAGGTGCCGGGCATCTACCGGGCGGAGGAAGGCACGCTTTCGGCGGTGGCCGCGCTCGGCGAGGCGACGGGGCCCGAGCTCGCCGACATGCGCGCGACACAGGAGCGGCTCGGCCCGGCCG
>JACAEB010000006.1 GCA_013389075.1 Alphaproteobacteria bacterium | reverse complement strand
GGCGGATCAGTCCGCCCCGCAGACGGGGCTCGACCGGCGCCTTGCACGCAGCCTGAGGCGGGGCACGGCGGAGGTGGACGCGACGCTCGACCTTCATGGCTGCACGCAGGCCGAAGCCCATCAGCGGCTCGTCCATTTCGTCCAGGCGGCGGCCCTGCGGGGAAACGTCATCCTGCGGATCATCACGGGCAAGGGCGCGCGCGGGGAGGGGAGCGAGAGCGGCGGCGGGCGGGGCATCCTGCGCCGCCGCGTGCCCGAATGGCTCGCCGAGGCCCCGCTCGGTCCGCTCATCCGCGGGGTGACGGTCGCCGGTCCCCGCCAGGGCGGGGACGGCGCGCTCTACGTGGTGCTCAAGCGCGGGCGCGGGTAGGGGATGGACGGGCGGGCCTCAGCCGCATGGTTCGAGGCCTCGCATTCGGATCGTCATTGAGCGGAGCGAAGCCATCCAGGCCGTTTGCCCAAATGCCTGGATCGCCACGGGCTTCGCCCTCGCGATGACAGTTGCTGTCATTGCGAGCGGAGCGAAGCAATCCAGGCCGCAGGCACGGCGTCTCGTTCCGCCGCCTGGATGGCCGCGCGCCTTCGGCGCTCGCGGGGGCATTACAGAATGAATTTGGACAGATCCGCATTCCGGGCGAGCTCGCCGACATGGGCGCGCACGAAGGCGGCGTCGATGGTGACCCTGGAGCCGCCCTTGTCGGTGGCGGTGAAGCTGATCTCGTCGAGGACGCGCTCGAGCACGGTGTGCAGCCGCCGCGCGCCGATGTTCTCGACCGTCGAATTCACCTCGGCGGCGATGTCGGCGATGGCGTCGATGCCGTCATCGGTGAAGGTGAGCGTCACCTCCTCGGTGGCGAGGAGCGCCACATACTGCTTGACGAGGCTTGCCTGCGGCTCGGTCAGGATGCGGCGGAAATCCTCGCGCGTGAGGGCGGTCAGCTCGACCCGGATGGGAAGCCGCCCCTGCAGCTCGGGCAGGAGATCGGACGGCTTGGCGAGATGGAAGGCGCCGCTCGCGATGAAGAGGACGTGGTCGGTCTTCACCGGCCCGTACTTGGTCACCACCGTCGTGCCCTCGATGAGGGGCAGGAGGTCGCGCTGCACGCCCTCGCGGCTGACATCCGCCCCCTGACGATCCGAGCGCGAAGCGATCTTGTCGATCTCGTCGATGAAGACGATGCCGTCATTCTCGACCGCGCGCAGGGCCTCCTGCACGATGGCGTCGTGATCGAGCAGCTTGTCGCTTTCCTCGGTCATGAGGAGGCCATAGGACTCGCGCACCGTGGTACGGCGGGTGCGCCGCCGCCCGCCGAGCGCCTTGCCCAGCATGTCGTTGAGGTTGATCATGCCCATGGAGGCGCCCGGCATGCCCGGAATGTCGAAGGTGGGCAGGCCGCCCGTGTCGGCGACGTCGACCTCGATCTCCTTGTCGTCGAGCTCGCCCGCGCGGAGCTTGCGGCGGAAGCTGTCGCGCGTGGCCGGGCTCGCGGTCTCGCCCACGAGCGCCTTGAGAACGCGCTCCTCGGCCTTTTCATAGGCCTTGGCCTCCACGGATTTGCGCTTGCGTTCGCGGACGGTCTGGATCGCCGCCTCGACGAGATCGCGCACGATGCTTTCGACGTCGCGGCCGACATAGCCGACCTCGGTGAACTTGGTCGCCTCCACCTTGATGAAGGGGGCCTGGGCGAGCCGCGCGACGCGGCGCGAGATCTCGGTCTTGCCGACGCCCGTGGGCCCGATCATCAGGATGTTCTTGGGCAGGACTTCCTCGCGCAGCTCGGGCGGAAGCTGCTGCCGCCGCCAGCGGTTGCGCAGCGCGATGGCCACAGCGCGCTTCGCGTCGGCCTGACCCACGATGTAGCGGTCGAGCTCGGAGACGATCTCGCGCGGCGAGAAGGCCGCCGCCGGATTCTGGGGCGGGGCCGGCGGGGTGGGGGAGGGCATGTCGGCGGCACTCAAGGAAACGGTCCTCGTGAGGAGGGAAAGGGACGCCTACGGAGCGTCGGGCGCATCGAGCGAGGCGAGGGTGACGGCGTCATTGGTGTAGACGCAGATTTCGGCGGCGATCTTCATGGCCTTGCGGGCGACCTGTTCGGCCGAGAGGTCGGTGTCGATGAGGGCGCGGGCGGCGGCGAGCGCGTAATTGCCGCCCGACCCGATGGCGGCGACGCCGGATTCGGGCTCGACCACATCGCCCGTGCCGGTGAGGAGCAGCGTCACGCGCGCATCCGCCACGATCATCATCGCCTCGAGCCGGCGCAGGAAGCGGTCGGTGCGCCAGTCCTTGGCGAGCTCGACCGCCGCGCGCGTGAGCTGGTCGGGATAGCTCTCGAGCTTGGCCTCGAGGCGCTCGAACAGCGTCATGGCGTCGGCGGTCGCACCGGCGAAGCCCGCGATCACCGTGCCCTTCGAGCCGAGCGGGCGCACCTTGCGGGCGTTCGACTTGAGCACGGTCTGGCCGAAGCTGACCTGGCCGTCCCCCGCCAGCACGACCTTGCCGGCCTTGCGGACGCTCAGAATGGTGGTGCCGTGAAAGCTGGCGGGCTCGGATGCGGACAAGGGCGGCGGTACTCCGGCGCGGGGTGGCGGCTTGTCCGCATGTGGCGGACGGCGAGGGTCCCGTCAAGGGGCGGGCGGGGAGAGGGGCGGGGAGGCGCGCGCTCGCGCTCTCTTTACGAAGCGGCGCTAAAGTGCATCTTCAGGCAGGCTATCGGATCTTCAACCCCGGACCCAGGGCCCCATGCGCACCGCGACGGTCGAACGCAAGACCAAGGAAACCGAAATCTTCGTCTCCCTCGATCTCGACGGGACGGGCGAATATGACGTCGACACGGGCATCGGTTTCCTCGACCACATGCTGGAGAGCTTCTCCAAGCACGCGCTCATCGACCTCAAGGTGCGGGCGAGCGGGGATCTGCACATCGATTTTCACCACACGACCGAGGATACGGGCATCGTGATCGGGCAGGCGGTGGCGCGCGCGCTCGGCGAGCTCAAGGGCATCACCCGCTTCGGCTCGGCGCTCATCCCCATGGACGAGACGCTGACGCGCGTCGCGCTCGACGTCTCGGGCCGGCCCTATCTCATCTGGAAGGTGGCGTTCTCCAACGCCAAGCTGGGCGAGTTCGACACCGAGCTGTTCAAGGAATGGTTCCAGGCCTTCGCCCAGGCGGCGGGCGTGTGCCTCCATGTCGAGACGCTGTACGGCATCAACAACCACCACATCGCCGAGACCTGCTTCAAGGGTCTTGCCCGCGCCCTGCGCGAGGCCATCGCCATCGATCCGCGCCGGGCCGAGGCCGTTCCCTCGACCAAGGGGGTGCTGTGAGCACGACCTTCTACACGGTGCATGAGCATCCCGGCCGGGCCGACCCCGATGCGCGGGTGGTCTTCGTCAAGCAGGGCTACAACTGGCTCGGCCTCGTCTCGCCGCTCCTGTGGTGCCTCTATCGCCTGCAATGGCTCGCCTTCCTTGCCTATCTCGCCGCGAGCCTCGCAGTGGCGGGGGTCGCCATGGCAATCGGCACGGGCGAGGACGGGGCGGTGATCGCCGGGCTCGGCGTCAACGTGCTCTTCGGCTTCCTCGCCAATGACGCGCGGCGCTTCTCGCTCGCGCGCGGGGGCTATCAGCTCGTCGACATCGCGGGCGGGGGGAGCCTCGCCGAGGCCGAGCTGCGCTTCTTCCGGGGGCGGAGCGGGGTGGCGGCGCCGAGGGCGAGCCTTCGCCCCGGGCCGGAGAGCGGGCTTGCCCTCTTCCCCACGAGCCAGGGCTGAGCCCTTCCGCTTGAAGGGGCGGGGCGGGATCTGTAAGCAACGCCCATGACCCTCGTTCTCATCGATTACGGCTCGGGCAATCTGCGCTCCGCCGCCAAGGCCTTCGAGCGGGCCGCGCGCGAGGCGGGCCTTGCCGAGGAGATCCGCGTCACCGCCGATCCCGTCGCCGTCATGCGGGCCGACCGGGTGGTGCTGCCGGGCGTGGGCGCCTTCGGGGACTGCCGCGCCGGCATTCTCGGGATCGCCGGGCTCAGCGAGGCGCTGCACGAGGCGGTGATCGTGCGGGCACGGCCCTTTCTCGGCATCTGCGTGGGGATGCAGCTCATGGCGAGTCAGGGGCTCGAGCACGGGCTCCACCACGGCTTCGGCTGGATCGCGGGCGAGGTGGATCCGATCATGCCCGTCGACCCCGCGCTCAAGATCCCGCATATGGGCTGGAACACGCTGACCTTGCGGGCGGCGGACCATCCGCTTCTCGGCGGGCTTGCCGATCTGGGCGGGGCGGAGGGGCCGCACGCCTATTTCGTCCACTCCTACGCCTTCCGCGCGGACGACCCCGCCCATGTGCTCGCGACCACCGACTATGGCGGGACGATCGCCGCCATGGTGGGCCGGGACAATCTCGCCGGCACGCAGTTCCACCCCGAGAAGAGCCAGGCCGTGGGCCTGCGGCTCCTCACCAATTTTCTGAGCTGGGCGCCGTGATCCTCTTTCCCGCCATCGACCTCAAGGCCGGGCAGGCCGTGCGCCTCCAGCAGGGCGACATGGCCCGCGCGACGGTGTTCAACACCGATCCGGCCGCGCAGGCGGCGAGCTTCGCGAGCGCGGGGGCCCGCTGGCTCCATGTGGTGGATCTCGACGGCGCCTTCGCCGGCAGGCCCGCCAATGCGGCGGCGGTCGAGGCGATCCTGCGCGCGGTCGACATCCCCGTGCAGCTCGGCGGGGGAATCCGCAGCCTCGCCCCGATCGAGGCCTGGCTCGGCAAGGGCATCGCCCGGGTGATCCTCGGCACGGTGGCGGTGCGCGACCCGGCCCTGGTGAAGGAGGCGGCGCGGCGCTTTCCGGGCCGGGTCGTCGTGGGCATCGACGCCCGGGACGGGCGGGTGGCGGTGGAGGGCTGGGCCGACCGGTCCGAGCTCGAAACGATCGAGCTCGCCCGCCGCTTCGAGGATGCGGGCGTCGCCGCCATCGTCTTCACCGACATCGAGCGGGACGGGCTCCTCAAGGGCATCAACGTGGCCGCCACGGCGGAGCTCGCCCGGGCGGTGTCCGTGCCGGTGATCGCGAGCGGCGGGCTCGCCGGTATGGCGGATCTCCACGCCCTCAAGGCGGCCGGCGTGCCGGGCATAGCCGGCGTCATCGCCGGCCGGGCGCTCTATGATGGCCGGCTCGACCTCGCGGAAGCCCTGGCCTGTTTCGACGGCGAAACGATCTAGGTCCGGAGGAGGGTTTCCCCGGCCGCGCCGCGCCGTCCTGGCGGGCGGAGCATCCGGTCCGTGACCCGAGGCGCCGCGCCCGCTGCCTGCATCGCCACGGCCTTCGCCCTCGCGATGACGGGGAGATGAGGGCCGGCCCCGCTCCCCGTCCGGGGTCACCCGCCGGTTGCTTTGCTAACCGGGATACCTATCGTTGCGCGCGTCCGTCCTCTGCCCGCACTCTGCCCCGAAGGGCCGGAACGGCCGGGGCAGGGAGAGGGACATGGGAGCGCTGCGCTTTCTTTTCGGGGCCATCATCGCGGCGGGCATCGTCGCGGGGCTTTTCCTCATGATGCGGGCGATGACCGAGCCCGACTGGGACCTGCCGCCGCCGGTGGTGATCGAGGACGTGCCGTTGGAGATCGTGCGCGAGGAAGAACGCCCCGAGCCCGATCGGATCGATCCCGGACCCACCGAGGCGCCGGAGCCGCCGGAGGTGGACCTTTCCGTTCCGACCCCCGGACCCGGTGACACCGAACCCCTGCCGGTGCTCCCGCCCGAATTTCCCGAGCCCTCTGTCGGGGGTGGAAACGAGGCCACGGCGCTCGTCCGCCTGCCGCCGGATTATCCGCCGGGCGAGGTCGGCCGCTATGACGTGCCGGTGTCGGTGGAGGTCGAGTTCGACCTCACCGCCGAGGGCACGGTCGAAAATGCGCGGATCGTCTCCATCGAGCCGCCCGATGCCTCGAATGCCTTCAAGCAGGCCGCGCTCCGCGCCGTGCAGCGCTTCCGTTACGCCCCCGCCACCGACGAGAGCGGCAAGCCCGTGCCCGCTCCGGGTCAGCGTGTCCGCCTGCGCTTCGAGCCCCCCGGCAGCGAGACGGGCTGAGGGGCGTAAATGGCCGTGCTGCGCTTCACCTTTGCGGCCCTGGTTGCGGCGGGTCTTCTCGCCGCCGGGCTCGTTGTCTTCCGGGGTGCGCTGGATCCCGGCCTGCCGCCGCTACCGACCGCGGAGGAGCAGGAGGGGGTCGAGGTGCGGATCGGCTGGCTCGACGAGACCGAGGCGGGTGATGTCTTTGTCTGTCTTTGCGCATCCGATCCAGGCCCGCCCGACCCCGATCCCCGCCCGCTGGACGAGCCGGGCGCGGAGGCGCCGACTCTGGCGCCGGGGCTCGAGCCGCCGGCCCTGCAATCGCCGACCTGCTGCCAGCCGCCCCAGCTCCTCAGCGCGCCACCCGCCGAGGGACCGTCCGAAGCGATGCGCGCCTATGGACGACCGGTGCAGGTGGACCTCGGCGTGGATGTCAGCGAGGAGGGCCTCGTCTCGGCCGTCCGGGTCCTTGAGGTCAGGCCCGCCTCCGCGCCGGCAGCCTTTGCCGAGACCGCCCGCGCCACCGTCGCGCGCTTTCGCTTCCGCCCTGCCACGGGCGAGACGGGGGAGCCCGTCCCCGCCCCGGACCTGCGGCTGAGCCTCCGCTTCGAGCCATCCGGCGGCCCCGAGAGCTGACAATCCCCGCCCCGATCGGGCGAGGTAGACTGTTGGCCGGAAGCACCGCGCTTCTCGTCCGCGCGGGAAATTATTGGCCGTAACCCCCTGATCTGAAAGCAGAAAAAGGGGCCCCTCCTGAAAAAATGCAGCGCGGGCGGGCGGCGGGGGCGCCGGGCGGGCGGGCCGGAGCCTTGTCTTTTCGTCCCGGCCTTGCGAGATGAACCGTCCGCCCGCGAAAGGAGCGCCCATGCTCAAGGCCCGCATCATTCCCTGTCTCGACGTGAAGGACGGCCGTGTCGTGAAGGGCATCAATTTCGTGGGTCTGCGCGATGCGGGCGATCCGGTCGAGCAGGCGCGGATCTATGACGCCGCCGGAGCGGACGAGCTCTGCTTTCTCGACATCACGGCGAGCCACGAGGATCGCGGCATCATGCTCGACGTGGTCCGCCGCACCGCCGAGCAGTGCTTCATGCCGCTGACCGTGGGGGGCGGAGTGCGCACGCTCGAGGACATCCGCGCCCTGCTGCTCGCGGGGGCCGACAAGGTGTCGATCAACACGGCGGCGGTGAAGACCCCCGACTTCGTCCGCGCGGCGGCGGAAAAGTTCGGCAGCCAGTGCATCGTCGTCGCGATCGACGCCAAATCCGTGGCGCCGGGCCGCTGGCAGATCTTCACCCATGGGGGGCGCACGCCCACCGGCATCGATGCCGTTTCCTTCGCGAAACAGGTCGCGGAGCTCGGCGCGGGCGAGATCCTGCTCACCTCCATGGATCGCGACGGCACGCGGGGCGGGTTCGACCTCGGCCTCACCCGGGCGGTGGCCGATGCCGTGCCGGTGCCGGTCATCGCCAGCGGCGGGGTGGGCACGCTCGATCACCTCGTGGCCGGCATCGCCGAAGGGCATGCCAATGCCGTCCTCGCCGCGTCCATCTTCCATTTCGGCGAACACTCGATCGGCGCGGCGAAGGCGCACATGAAGGCCGCGGGGATCGCCGTTCGCCCGGTCTCGACCCTGGGTGGAGGTGGAGCTGCGGCATGAGCGCGTTAACGGATTTTCAACCTTTACGACGGTTTTGCGACGGGGTAGTCTCCGCGCCAATCTGGCGGAAGCGTCCTGCGTCCAAGCGCACCGCCGAAGAACACTTGTCGAGACTGACGGGTGAGCAGGGAGGCGCTTCCCACGATGCGGGATAGCCCTTTTCGGGAGGTCGAGCTCAAGCTGCGCGCAACCCCCCAGCAGCTGAGCGTGTTGCGGAAAAGCCCCCTGCTCACCTCCCTCTCGCCGGCCCGGCCGAAGGCAAGGCGCCTCCTCAGCCACTATTACGACACGCCCGACCGGGCCCTGCGCGCGGCGGGCATGGTGCTGCGCGTCCGGCAGGACGGCGCCTCCTGCGTGCAGACCGTGAAGGTTCCGGCGGCGGCGACGGGCCATCATGTGGCGGACGAGTTCGAGGCGGGGATCGCGGGCCCCGGGCCCGAGCTTGCGGCCATCCCCGAGGACGGGCTGCGCCGGCGGCTCGAGGCGCTGATCGGCTCCCGGACGCTCGACCGTCTCTTCGAGACCGACATCCGCCGCACCGTCCGCCTGCTGACGACGCAGACGGGCGATGTGATCGAGCTCGCGCTCGATGTGGGCGAGATCCGGGCGGCGGAGGCCTCCGAGCCGGTGTGCGAACTCGAATTCGAGCTCAAGGCCGGCAGGCCCGAGGCCCTCTATGCCGCCGCCGAGCGTTTCGTCGATGCCGTTCCGCTCATCGTCGACCCGCGCACGAAATCCGATCGGGGCTATCAGCTCGCGGGCGTGCGTCGTCCGCAGGCGGAGAAGGCGGGCACGCTCCGCCTGCCGCGCAGGGCGAGCGTCGGCGAGGCGCTCGGCGCCATCGTCGCCGATTGCGCGCGCCAGATACTCGCCAATGAATGGGCGGTCCGCGAGGGCGACCGGGTGGAGGGCGTGCACCAGATGCGCGTCGGGCTGCGCCGGCTGCGGGCGGCGCTGTCCATCTTCAAGCCGGTCCTCGGGCCCGACGGTCTTGCCCTTCTCGCCTCGGATGCGCGATGGCTCGCCTCCGTCCTCGGAGCGCAGCGCGACCTCGACGTCTTCGAGGGCAGCCTGCTCGCTCCGGTCTCGGCGGCCTTTCCGGGCTCGGACGGCGTGCGGCGTCTCTCGGCGCGTGTCCGGCAGGGCGGCGAGGCGGCCCGGCGGGAGATCCTCGCCGCGCTCCAGACTGAGCGCTACGCGCAGTTCGTCTTCGACCTGTCGGCGGGGCTCGCCCTGCCGCCCGAGCGCTCTCTCGCGCCGCGTCTCGACGAGCCGGCGCGGGACTTCGCGGCGAGGGTTCTCGCCAAGCGCTGGCGCAAGGCGCGCGCCCATGGCAAGCGCATCGCGAGCCTGTCGGTCGAGGAGCGCCACATCATGCGCATCGAGCTCAAGAAGCTGCGCTATGCGGTCGAGTTCTTCGGCGGCCTCTTTCCGGCCGCGCCGGTCAGGAAATGGGGCCGACGGCTGTCCGAGCTGCAGGACATTTTCGGTCTCCTCAACGATGTCGCGAGTGCCGAAGCGCTGCTCGCCCGCATGCTCGCCGGCGAGGACGAGGTGGACACGGTTGCTCTGCGGGCGGAAAACATGGCGGCCGGACTCGTTCTCGGCTGGCACCATGCCCGCGCCGAGTCCGCCTGGAAGACCGCCATGGAGCGCTGGGCGGCTCTCGGCAAGGCCGAGCGCTTCTGGACGAGCTGAAGGACCCGCCGATGTCTGACCCCACGCTTCCGCCGCCCTCGGACAGTCTGCGCCGTCTCGCCGCCCGCATCGGCGCGCGCGCGGGCGAGGATCCCGAGACGTCCTATACGGCGCGTCTTCTGGCGCGCGGCATGGAGAAATGCGCCCAGAAGCTGGGCGAGGAGGCGGTGGAGGTGGTGATCGCCGCCCTCGGCCCCGAGCGGACGCAGCTCGTCGCCGAATCCGCCGATCTTCTCTATCACCTTGCCGTGGTCTGGCAGCTCGCGGGCGTCACCCCCGACGATATCGCGGACGAACTCGCCCGGCGCGAGGCCCGGTCGGGGCTCGAGGAAAAGGCCGCCCGCAAGAGCTGATGCTCCGGGTGCGGCCTAGATCCCGGTGTCGGGCGTCTCGATGCGCGGCCTCAGCTCGGTGAGGACCCGGTCGGCCTCGAAGACGTTTCCTGCCCCTCGGGACGGGCCTCATAGACCTCGATATAGGCGACCGCGCGATAGGACGTGTCCGCATCGACCCGAGGCACAGGCGTCGCCGTGGCATAGGGCGAGGCCCCGTACGGAAAGGTTGAATAATAGGGATAGGTCCCGACGCCATAGCCCAGATTGTACCCGTAGAAGCCGGGTGCCGTCCGATAGCTGGTGTAGACGTCGAGATCGACGTCCTTCTCCAGCCTGCGATCGGAGATGGCGAACCAGTCGTGCCCGGTATTGTCCGTGACCTGCGCGGCCCGGTAGAGCAGATAGGTCTCGACCGTGCGGCGGTCGGTCTGCTCGTTTCCCTCGAAGGTGATGCGGTAGAGGTTCGGATTGACCTGCGCGGAGGTATAGCCCGTGTCCGCCGGCCCCTCGGCCGCCCGGTAGGGCGTGGGTCCGGCGCAGGCGGCGAGCGCGAGCGCGGCCGTGCCGGCCGCAAGGCCGCCCAGAAACTGTCCGGTCGTGGTCGTCATGGCGGCGTCTCCCTGCCTGGACGTTGGGGTCAAGGGAGAACGGGAGCGCCGTCCCGGGGTTCCGCCCGAGATGGGCGCCCGGGGAATGCCTCAGATGTCGATGGGCAGGACGCGGTTGGGCGGGCGCTCACCATCGGCGAACACCTTGATGTTGATCACCACCCGCTCGCCCATCTCCTGGCGGCCCTCGATCGTGGCCGAGCCGAGGTGGGGCAGCAGCACCACGTTCCGCAGGCTGAGGAGCTTGGGGTTCACGGCCGGCTCGTTCTCGAAGACGTCGAGCCCCGCCCCCGCGATCAGCCCCTGTTCGAGGAGGGCGGCGAGCGCGGTCTCGTCCACCACTTCGCCCCGCGCGGTGTTGACGATGTAGGTCGAGGGGCTGAGGAGCTTCAGCCGCCGCGCCGAGAGGAGATGATAGGTCGCCGGCGTATGCGGACAGTTCACGGAGATGATGTCCATGCGCAGGAGCATCTGGTCGAGGCTTTCCCAATAGGTCGCCTCGAGCTCGGTTTCCGTGACCGGAGCCACCCGGTTGCGGTTGTGATAGTGGATCTCGAGCCCGAAGGCGCGGGCCCGGCGGGCCACGGCCTGGCCGATGCGGCCCATGCCGATGATGCCGAGCCGCTTGCCGCCGAGCCGGTGGCCGAGCATCCAGGTGGGCGACCAGCCGGGCCATTCGCCCGCCTCGAGGGTGCGCGCGCCCTCCACGAGCCGGCGCGGCACGGCGAGGATCAGCGCCATGGTCATGTCCGCCGTGTCCTCGGTGAGGACGCCCGGCGTGTTGGTCACCATGATGCCGCGCTCATGGGCGGCGATCACGTCGATATTGTCGACGCCGTTGCCGTAATTGGCGATGAGCTTGAGGCGCGGACCGGCCTCGCGGATGAGGCTGCCGTCGATCCGGTCGGTGACGGTGGGCACGAGCACGTCGGCCTCGGCGAGGGCGGCGGCGAGGGTCGTACGGTCGAGCGGCCGGTCGCTCTCGTTCAACCGCACGTCGAACAGCTCCCGCATCCGCGCCTCGGTGGGCTCGGGCAGCTTGCGGGTGACGATGACCAGAGGCCGTTTGACTTTCATGGCGGCTGGAATTGCCTCGCCGGCGGACGACGGATGCGTGTCCCCTGTGGTGTACCGAAATCGGCGGTCGGAGACAAACGGCGGGCTCGCCTTCCGGTTGACGGCCCCCGGCGACCGGCTTACCCATGCGGGACAGATCGGCCCCCCATCGCCGGGCCGGACCGCATCCAAGAGGAAAGGCCTCGTGCCCGAGCGTCGTTCGCCCGCCCTCCGTTTCCTCGCCGCCAGTCTCGCCGTGTGGCTGGCCGCTGCGCTGCCGCTGGACCTCGCCATGGCGCAGACGCGGCTCGGGCCGAGCGGGCTGCCGCTGCCCCGCTTCGTCAGTCTCAAGTCGGACCGGGTGAACATGCGCGCCGGTCCCGGCACGGACTATCCCATCGCCTGGACCTATCAGCAGATCGGCTGGCCGCTCGAAATCGTCGAGGAGTTCGATTTCTGGCGCAAGGTCCGTGATCGCGACGGCGAGGAGGGGTGGGTTCACAAGGACCTCCTGCGCGGCAAGCGCATGGCCGTCACCACGGGCGAGGCGCTTCTCCTGCGCCGTCCGCAGGCGGATGCGGTGCCGGTGGCGCGTCTCCTGCCCGAGGTGCTCGCCGAGATCGTCCGCTGCAAGGAGGGCTGGTGCCGGCTGTCGGTCGGCTCCTATCAGGGCTGGGTGCCGGAAGGCGTGCTCTATGGCGTCTATCCGGGCGAGGAGGTCGAGTGATCGCCGCCCGGATGACACGGTCCGGTCGCGCGCGCTAAAGTCCGGGGCCGCCTGAGGGCGTGCAAGGGACAAGCCGCAAGGCAGGGGGGCCTCATGCGCACATTTCTGATTATCGTCGCCGTCGTGATCTTCGCGGTGGTCGGACTCGTCTGGTTCGCGCTGTCGAACGTCAACGGGCTCGTCGAGACCGCCATCGAGCGCTCGGGCACGCGCGCCACCCAGACGGATGTGGCGGTGAGCGGGGTGGATGTCCGCTTCACCGAGAGCAAGGCCACGATCTCCGGACTCACCATCGCCAATCCCGAGGGCTTTTCGCCCGGCAACGCCTTCGAGCTCGGCGGGATCACCGTCGCCCTGAACGCCGAGGAGATGCGGGCCGCGCAGGACACCCAGACCATCGTCCTCTCGGCCATCGAGGTGGAAGCGCCGAAGATCATGGTGGAGTTCCTCTCCGACGGGTCGAGCAACATCAAGGCCCTGCAGAAGAACGTGTCGAGCCTCGCCGGCGGCCAGGACGCGGGCGGGGGCGGCCCCAGGATCATCGTCGACCGGCTCGAGATCCGCTCGGCCGAGGTGACGGCTCTTGCCCCGGGCGGGCGCAGCTACGATCTGCGTCTGCCGGCCATCACCATGACCGACATCGGGCGCTCCGAGGGCGGACTGCCGGGAGCCGAGCTCGCCGCCGAGATCCTCGACGAGGTGTCGGGCACGGTCCTGCGAGAGACCGCCAAGGCCAATGTGATGGACAGGCTCGGCCTCTCGGGCGCGGGCGACGCGGTGCGCGGTCTGGGTGAGGGCGTGGGCGGGGGCGTGCGGGATCTCCTCGGCCGCTGAGGGCCGCGCGGTCCGCGCTTGACCGGGCCGGGGCGATGGGCCCACCATCCGCCATCCGAAGGGGCGCCGGCGGCAGCCGGCTGAGATCGGCCTGTCGCTGGCCGAGCACCCTTTGCACCTGATCCGGGTCATGCCGGCGGAGGGATCGGAGCGGTGCCCCTGAGGGCGGGGCGCGCATCGGATGCCTTCGGCGCTGGCCGGGCCCGGATCGCGCGAGCCCCCGGAGACCGCCATGACCCTTGCCCGCAAGCCGACCGACTTCACCGTCACGACGGGGCCGCTGCCGGCCTCGACCAAACGCTACCGGCCCGGCACGCTGCATCCGGACATTCGCGTGCCCGTGCGGGAGATCGCTCTCCACGAGAGCGCGGGCGAGCCGCCCTTCGCCGTCTACGACACCTCCGGCCCCTATACGGATGCGGGCGCCGAGATCGACATCACGGCCGGCCTGCCGCGCCTGCGCACGCCCTGGATCCTGGCGCGGGGCGATGTCGACTCCTATCCCGGCAGGGCGGTGCGGCCCGAGGACAACGGCAATCCCGGACGGGCGGCGGCGATGGACTTCCCGCGGACCCACACCCCCTTGCGCGCGCGCGGCGGGGCCGCCGTCACGCAGATGGCCTATGCGCGGGCGGGCATCGTCACGCCGTAAATGGAGTACATCGCCATCCGCGAGAACATCGAGCGCGCCAATCTCGGTCGCGAGGCGCTCGGCAAGCTGGCGCCCGACGGGGAGAGCTTTGGGGCCGAGATCCCGCTCTGGTGCACGCCCGAATTCGTGCGCGACGAGGTGGCGCGGGGGCGGGCGATCATTCCCGCCAACGTCAACCATCCCGAATCCGAGCCGATGATCATCGGGCGGAACTTCCTTGTGAAGATCAACGCCAATATAGGCAACTCGGCCGTCACCTCCTCGATTGCCGAGGAGGTGGAGAAGATGGTCTGGGCGATCCGCTGGGGCGCCGACACGATCATGGATCTCTCCACCGGCCGCAACATCCACACGACGCGCGAATGGATCCTGCGCAATGCCCCCGTGCCCATCGGGACGGTGCCGATCTACCAGGCGCTCGAGAAGGTGGGCGGGGTTCCCGAGGAGCTGAGCTGGGAGATCTTCCGCGACACGCTGATCGAGCAGTGCGAGCAGGGCGTCGACTATTTCACCATCCATGCCGGCATCAGGCTGAAATACATTCCGCTCACGGCCGGTCGCGTGACCGGCATCGTCAGCCGGGGCGGCTCGATCATCGCCAAATGGTGCCTTGCCCATCACCGCGAGAGCTTCCTCTACGAGGCCTTCGAGGAGATCTGCGAGATCGCGCGCGCCTATGACGTTTCGTTCTCGCTGGGCGACGGCCTGCGGCCGGGCTCGGGCGCCGATGCCAATGACGCGGCCCAGTTCGCCGAACTCGAGACGCTCGGTGAACTGACGAAAATCGCCTGGGCGCGCGACTGCCAGGTCATGATCGAGGGGCCGGGCCATGTGCCCATGCACAAGATCAAGCTCAACATGGACAAGCAGCTGCGCGAATGCGGCGAGGCGCCCTTCTACACGCTCGGGCCGCTCGTCACCGATATCGCGCCGGGCTATGACCACATCACCTCCGGCATCGGCGCGGCCATGATCGGCTGGTTCGGCACGGCCATGCTCTGCTATGTGACGCCCAAGGAGCATCTGGGCCTGCCCGACCGCGACGATGTGAAGACCGGCGTCGTCACCTACAAGATCGCGGCCCATGCCGCCGATCTCGCCAAGGGCCATCCGGGGGCGAGCGCGCGCGACGACGCGCTCTCGCGCGCCCGCTTCGAGTTCCGCTGGGAGGACCAGTTCAATCTGGGGCTCGACGCCGACACGGCGCGCGACTTCCACGACCAGACGCTGCCCAAGGACGCGCACAAGCTCGCCCATTTCTGTTCCATGTGCGGGCCGAAATTCTGTTCGATGCAGATCACCCAGGAGCTGCGAGCGGCGGCCGGAAAACTTCCGGCGCCGGAGGAAGGCATGGCGGAAATGGCCGAGCGCTTCCGGGCGCTCGGGAGCGAGATCTATCAGCCGGTGGCGGCGAAGACGGAGGGGCAGGCATGAAGGCTCTGCAATGGATTTTGCGGCAGCGGCCGAAAGGGGCGATGGCCCCGGGCGATCTCGAGCTCGTGGAGGCGCCCCTGCGGGCGCCGCACACGGGGGAGGTGCGTGTACGGACGATCTATCTCTCGGTCGATCCCACGAACCGCATCTGGATGAGCGACGCGGAGCAGTATCTGCCGCCCGTCGAGATCGGCGACGTCATGCGCGGCATCACGCTCGGCGTCGTCGAGGAGAGCAATGATCCGGTGCTGAAGGAGGGCGATCTCGTCACGGGGCTCGGCGGCTGGGCGAGCCATTTCCTCGCGCCGGCGGGCCTCCTCGCCAGGATTCCGGCCGAGTATGACCTGCCGCTGACCGCCTATCTCTCCGTCCTCGGTGGAACCGGTGTGACCGCCTATTTCGGCCTTCTCGACATCGGCCGGCCGAAGGCGGGCGAGACTGTCGTCGTCTCGGCGGCGGCGGGCGCGGTGGGCTCGCTCGTCTGCCAGATCGCCAAGCTCAAGGGCTGCAGGGTCATCGGCATCACCGGTTCGGACGAGAAATGCCGCTGGCTGACGGAGACGCTCGGTATCGACGCCGCGATCAATCACCGCACGGAGGATCTCGACGCCCGGCTCGGCGCGCTCTGCCCGGACGGCATCGACGTCGATTTCGAGAATGTGGGGGGGCCGGTGCTCGAGGCCGTGCTCGGCCACCTCGCCCTCAAGGCGCGCATCGTCCTGTGCGGCCTCATCTCGGGCTACAATGCCGAGGCGCCCGAGCCCGGTCCCGTGCGCCTGCCGATGATCCTGATGCGCCGGGCGCGGATGGAAGGCTTCATCATTCTCGACTATGCCGCCCGTTTCCCGGAGGCGCGCAAGGAGATGGCGGCCTGGATCGTGGACGGTCATCTGCACTGGCGCGTCGATGTGATGGACGGGCTCGAGAACGCTCCGGCCGCGCTCGACCGGCTCTTCACCGGCGCCAATCAGGGCAAGCAGCTCGTGCGGGTGAGCGCGGAGCCCTGAGGTCGGGGGCCATGCGCCCGCAAGCGCGCGAGGGTTTGCTCGCGCGGGAGAGGGGTCGTCAGCGTGAAGCGGTGCCAGGGACGGAAGAGGCGCGCCTGCAGGGCGGGCGCCTTCCGTCCCCGGGCGGGTTCAGGCCGGATGGGCGAGCGTGGCGACGGCCAGCGGCAGGGCGAGGAGCGCGGCCGTGTAGAGAAGGCCGATCAGCGCGCCGAGGGCGCCCCCGCTCGAGCGGCGCACCTCACGGGTGAGGAGAAGCCAGCTCACGGCGAGCAGCCCGTAGGTGGCGATCAGCGCCGCCCCGGCCCCGTCTTCCATGCCGAAGGGAAAGCCGGTGACGCCGACGAGCCATTCGCGGGCGGAGAGGATGCACTCGCCGAGCCCGAGCGCCGTCAGCGGCAGAAGCGGGAGCGTGGCGAGATCGAGCCCCGACAGCACCGGCACGGCATCCGCCTCGAAGAGGCCGAGCGCCGGGCCGGCCTCGGTCACGACGACCACGGCCAGAGCGACGATGAGAACGAGAAAGAAGAGAACCGATCCGAGCCCCGCCAATATCTGGCGCAGGCCGTCGACTATATTGAAGACGACGCTCATGTCGTGCCCCCCAAAACCATGACCCAACCCACACGGCCGGCCCCTCCCCGTCAGCGGGGCCGTCTCGCGGGCGCGATCATAGCGGCCAACGGGGCCGGCCCCAAGTCCCGCCCCGGCGGGGTCCCGGCCGGCCGCGCGGATTTCCCCGCGCCCTGTGCAGCGCTGCAACAAGGACCACGGATTCCCCTTGCCAAGGCTCAGCGCCGGCCTCAAAATCCCGCCCGACTGCGCCCGACTAGCACTCCCTCTGAAGACAGACTTCAAGGCGGCGCTTTCTAACGCAGTCGCCTTGGTCCCAAGTCGGGTGCGCGGTGCGTCCGGCGCCCGCAATCTTCGTGAAGGAGAGCGCGCGATGCCTCGTGGCACCGTCAAATGGTTCAACACCCAAAAGGGGTACGGTTTCATCCGTCCCGACGATGGCGGCAAGGACGTGTTCGTCCATATCAGCGCCGTCGAGCGGGCCGGTCTGCAAGGTCTCGACGAGGGTCAGCCCGTCGAGTTCGAGATGCAGGAAAACCGGGGGCGCATGGCCGCCGGCAATCTGAAGCTGGTCTGACGGGTCACCGTTTTCGAACGGCCGCGGCCGGGTCTCTGGGCAAGCCAGCGGCCCGGCCGTTTCCGTTTGGAGCCCCGCGACGGACGGGGCAGCCGACTAAAGGGGGGAAAGGGCCGGCATGACGCAGGCGATGGCGCGACGGGACGTGCTGGCCGGACTGGCCGGGCTCGGGCTTCTGCCCCTTGCCGATGCACCCCTCGCTTGGGCGCAGCCCCTGGCCGGCCTGCCCGACGAGCCGCTGATCGTGGCGGCGGCGGGCAGGCGCGGGGGCACGCTGCGCATGCTTATCTCCGCCGCCCGCGACGTGCAGTACATGGTCGTCTACGGCTATGCCCGGCTTCTCGCCTTCGGGCCCGATTTCGACCTCGCGCCCGACATCCTCAAGAGTGTTGAGGTCGAGGGCGAGCGGGAGTTCCGCTTCCGCCTGCGTGCCGGCCATCGCTGGTCCGATGGCGCGCCTTTCACCACCGAGGACTTCCGCTACTGGTGGGAGGACGTCGCGAACGATCCCGCGCTCTCGCCGGCCGGCCCCCCGATCGAGCTTCAGAACCGGGGCGTGCTGCCGGAGGTCGAGATCCTCTCCCCGCTCGAGATCGTCTTCCGCTGGCCCGATCCCAATCCGCGCTTCCTGCCGGCGCTCGCGGGGCCGCGCCCCCTCTTCCTCTACCGGCCCGCCCATTATCTGAAGGCGTTTCACGCCCGCCATGCCGACGGGGAGGCCCTTGCCGCCGAGGTCGCGGCGCAGCGCCTGTCGGGCTGGGCCGCGCTGCACAACCGGCGCGACAATCTCCACCGCTTCGACAATCCGGACCTGCCCACGCTCCAGCCCTGGCGTCCCATGACGGCGCCGCCGGCCCGCCGCTTCGTGATGGAGCGCAACCCCCATTTCCACCGGGTGGACGGGGCCGGCGTCCAGCTTCCCTATATCGACAGGGTCGAGCTGCAGCTCGCCGATCAGCGCCTCTTTCCGGCCAAGGCCATCGCCGGCGAGACCGATCTGCAGGCGCGCGGGCTCGGCTTTCCCGATGCGGCGGTGTTGCGGGCGGGCGAGACGCGCGGAGGCTACAGGCTTGCGCTCTGGCGCGAGGGGGTGGGCTCGACCGTCGCCCTCTATCCCAATCTCAACGCCGCCGATCCGCTCTGGCGCGGCCTTCTGCGCGATGCGCGCCTGCGGCGGGCGCTCTCGCTCGGCATCGACCGGCCCGGCATCAATGCGGCGCTGTTTCTCAATCTCGCGCGGGGGGCCAACAACACGGTGCTTCCCGGCAGTCCGCTCTATACGCACGAGCTCGCCCATCTCCACGCGGCCTATAATCCCGACCGGGCGGAGCTGCTTCTGGACGAGGCGGGTCTCACGCGGACCGGGCCGGGCTGGCGGACCCTGCCCGATGGCCGCATCGCCGAGCTCGTGGTCGAGACCGCCGGCGAGAGCGAGACCATGACCGACATTCTTCTCCTCATCGCCGAAAGCTGGCGCCGGCTGGGGCTGAGGCTTCTCGTCAAGGCCTCCGAGCGCTCCGTTCTGCGCAATCGCGTCTATGCGGGAGAGGCGCTCCTGAGCGCGTGGCCGGGCTTCGATCTCGGCCTTGCCACCCCCGACATGCCGCCCGACATGCTCGCCCCGGTGCGTCAGGACATGCTCTGCTGGCCCAAATGGGGGCAGTATCACGAGACGCGCGGGACCGCCGGGGAGCCGGTGGACCTGCCGGAGGCCGCCCGGCTCATGGAGCTGTGGGAGGTCTGGAGCACGGCGAAGGACAGGGACGAACGGGCGGAGATCTGGCGCACCATGCTCGCCATCCATGCCGATCAGCAATTCACCATCGGCACCGTGTCGGACGTGCTTCAGCCCGTGGTGGTCTCCCGCCGGCTCGAGGGCGTGCCGGCCTCGGCCGTCTACGCCTGGACGCCCACCGCCTTCTTCGGGGTCTACCGGCCCGACCAGTTCTGGTTCCGGGAGGACGGGGCATGAGCACGCGGCCGGGGCGGCGCGGCTATGGCGCCTATGCGCTGCGGCGCGTGGGGCTCATGATTCCGACGCTGTTCGTCATCAGCCTGCTGATCTTTCTCATCGTCCAGCTTCCGCCGGGAAGCTATGTCGCGAACGAACTCCTCGAGCTGCGCGCCCAGGGGCAGGACGCGGCGGCCGCGCGCATCGCCTTCCTCGTTTCCGAATTCGATCTCGATCGGCCGCTGCTCGTTCAGTATGCGATCTGGATCGGGATCTGGCCGAGCGAGGTACGGGGATTTTCGGGGCTTCTCCAGGGCGATCTCGGCTGGTCCTTCGCCTATGAACAGCCCGTGGCCGCGGTCGTGGGCGAGGCGATGCCGCTGACGCTCCTCGTCAATGTCGCGACCGTGGCCTTCATCTATCTGCTCGCCTTCCCGATCGGCGTCTATTCGGCGAGCCGGCCCTACAGCTGGGGCGATACGGGCTTCACGCTCCTTGGCTATATCGGCCTCGCCACGCCGAATTTCCTCCTCGGCCTCGTCCTCCTCTACTACGCCCATGCCTGGTTCGGCCTGTCGATCGGCGGGCTGATGGACCCGCGCTTTCTCGGCGTGCCCTGGTCGGCCGAGAAGGCGCTGTCGGTCGCCCAGCATCTCGTCGTTCCGGTCGTCGTCATCGGCACGGCGGGCACGGCGGCGATCATCCGCCGGCTGAGGGCCAATCTCATGGACGAGCTGCGCAAGCCCTATGTCACGGCGGCCGCGGCGCGGGGCGCGCGCGGGCTCGGTCGGCTGCGCTATCCGCTGAAGGTCGCGCTCAATCCCTTCATCGCGGATATCGGAAACCTGCTGCCCTCGCTCGTCTCGGGCGCCGTCATCGTCTCCGTGGTGCTGAACCTGCCCACCATCGGCCCGGTCCTGCTCGAGGCGCTGCGCTCGCAGGACAGCTTCCTTGCCGGCTTCATCCTGCTCTTCGTCGCCGGACTGACGCTCGCAGGCATGCTCGTCTCCGATCTCCTCCTCGGCCTCGTCGACCCGCGCATCCGCTTCGGTCTCCGGGAGGCGCGCGGATGAGCGAGCCGATGCCCCGCTGGGTGCGGACGAAGCCGCTCCCGCCGCTGCCCGCGGCCGGCGAGGCCGGCATGGCGTCCGCGTCGGGCGGGGCCGTGTTCTGGGCGCGCTTCCGCCGGCACCGGCTCGCCATGGCGGCGGCGGCGTTTCTCATCCTCGCCTATCTCTGCGTTCCGTTCGCGGAGGTCATCGCGCCCTATCCGCCCGGCGACCGCCAGCCGGGCGCCATCCTGCGGCCGCCCCAGGCTATGCACCTCTTTCATGAGGGCCGCTTCGTCGGGCCCTTCGTCTACGGTCTGCAAGCGCGGGTGGACACGGAGCGTCTCGTGCGCGTCTACGCGCCCGACCGGTCGGAGATCCAGCGGCTGCGCTTCTTCTGTCAGGGGGCGCCCTACCGTTTCTGGGGCCTCGTCGAGGCGCGGTTTCACCTCGTCTGCCCGGAGCCCGGCGGCGCGTTTCACCCTCTGGGCACGGATCGTCTGGGGCGCGACATGCTATCGCGCATCGTCCATGGCGCCCGCGTCTCGCTGACCATCGGCCTCGTCGGGGTGAGCGTCAGCTTCACGCTCGGCCTTCTTCTCGGGGGCGCGGCCGGCTATTTCGGCGGGTGGATCGATGCGGCGGTGTCGCGCGTCATCGAGGTGCTGCGTTCGCTGCCCGAGCTGCCCATCTGGCTCGCCCTCGCCGCCGCCGTGCCGGTGAGCTGGTCCCCGCTCCTCGTCTATTTCGCCATCACGATCATCCTCGGGCTGCTCGACTGGCCCGGCCTTGCGCGCGCGGTGCGCGGCAAGCTGCTCGCCCTGCGGGAGGAGGACTATGCCGCGGCGGCGCTGGTGATGGGGGCCTCGCCCGCCCGCATCATCGGCCTGCATCTTCTCCCCAATTTCGCGAGCCACCTCATCGCCAGCCTCACCCTCACCGTGCCGGCGATGATCCTCGGCGAGACCGCGCTCTCCTTCCTCGGGCTCGGTCTGCGCGATCCCGTCACCTCCTGGGGCGTCCTTCTCAACGAGGCGCAGACGATCGCCGCCATCGAGCTCTACCCCTGGATCATCCTGCCGGTCGTGCCGGTGATCCTCGTCATTCTGGCCTTCAACTTTCTGGGCGACGGGCTCCGGGACGCCGCCGATCCCCATCGGTGAGGCTTGAATTGCGCCCCCCATGCGCCTAAACCGCCCAGTGAGCCGTTCGGCAGGAAAGCCTTCCGCGCATGACGATCAGACCGCCAGACGCCAGCGAGCGCGTGCAGCCGCAAGGCAGGAACGGGGCCCCGCCCGTCATCAGCATCGTCGTTCCCGCCTACAATGAAGGCGGCAACATCCGCCCGCTCACCGAGGAGATCCTCGCCGCGATGGCGGGCGGACCGTCCTTCGAGATCCTCTTCGTCGACGATTGCTCCGACGACGGCTCGCCGGCCGAGATGGAGGCGATGCGCGCCGCGCATGCCGAGGTGCGCGTCGTCCGCCATGACCGCCGCTCGGGCAAGAGCGCCGCGCTCTTCACCGCCGGGCGCTTCGTCCGGGGCGCCTGGATCCAGACGCTCGACGGCGACCTTCAGAACGATCCGCGCGACGTTCCCCGCGCCTTTGCCGCCGCCACCGGGCCGCAGGCGCCCGCCCGGCTCGGCATCGTCGCCGGCCAGCGCACCAGCCGGAACGATGGCTGGTTCAAATGGCTGCAATCGCGGATCGCCAACGGCGTGCGGCGGGCCCTCCTTCAGGACGGCACGCGCGACACAGGCTGCGGCTTCAAGCTGATCCGCGCCGAGGCCTTTCGCCACATTCCCTATTTCGACGGCATGCACCGCTTCCTGCCCGCGCTGGTGCGCCGGGCGGGCTTCGAGGTGATGGCGCTGCCGGTCACCGACCGGCCGCGCGGGGCGGGCACCTCGAAATACGGCTTTCTCGGCCGGCTGGGGGCGGGGATCGTGGACCTCTTCGGCGTGGTCTGGCTGATCCGCCGGAGCAAGCCGCCGCCGGGGTTGAGCGGGGATCTGTGACCGCAGGGGGAGACAGGCGGGGGAGGTGGGCCGGGCGCCTCTGGGCGGCGCTCGACCGTCCGCGCGTCTGGATCTGGCTCATCCTCGGCTACTGCGCGGCGCATTTCGTTCTGCGCCTTTGTCTCAGCCCGATCTACACGCTGGACGAGGCCGAGCAGGTCCTCTTCGCCCAGGAGCTCTCCCTCGGCTACCGCTTCCGCCATCCCCCGCTCATCACCTGGGCGACCTACCTCACGCAGAGCGTCTTCGGGGTCTCGCTCCCCAGCCTCGCCGCGCTCAAATATCTGATCATGGCCGGCGGATTCCTCGCGCTGTTTCAGGCGGGGCGGCTCTTTCTCGACGATGTGCGGCTCTCGGGCCTTGCCGTCGCGGCCTTCTGGATGACCTTCACGGTCGGCTACTATCCGCATGTCGATCTCATGCACACGGTGGCACTGACGAGCCTTCTCGGGGCGGCGCTCTGGGCGCTCGGCCGGCTCGTCTGCCGGCCTGCCCCGCTCTGGATCTACGCGCTCGCGGGCGCGATCATCGCGGCCGGCACGCTCTCCAAATATGTCTTCGCGATCTTTCCGCTCGCGGCGGGCCTTGCGCTCCTCTTCGTGCCCGAGCTGCGGGCGCGGCTGCGACCTTCGGGGATCGCGCTGATGGTGGCCGTGGCGCTGGCGCTGCTCGCGCCCTATGCGATCTGGACGGCGGTGCACGAATATTCGCTCCTGACCCTTGCGCGGGACGTCGCGGGGAGCGAGGAGCGGCCCTTCTTCCTCCTCGCCTGGGGGCAGGGCCTCGTGGGCCTCGCACTTGCTCTGGCGATGTTCGTGCTGCCGTTCCTTGCGATCTTCGCGTCGCTGTTCCCCCGCGCCCGCGCCCCCCTGCCGTTGGGGGGCGAATAAGGCGCGCGGGCCCGGCTCCTGCTTCTCACGGTGCTGATCGGGGCGGGGCTGATGGCCCTGCCGGTCTTCCTCGTCGGCGCCACCGATTTCAAGGCCCGCTGGATGCATCAGGTGCTGATCGGCGGGGGCGTGCTCGTCTTCCTGCGCGCGGCGGCCGCCTATGGCGGTTCCGCGCTGCGAGCGCGCCTCCCCTGGCTCGGAGCCGCGGCGGCGGCCCTCTTCGCGCTGACCCTGCTCGCGCGGATCCTCTCCTATGCCGGCAATGCGGAGAGCTGCCGCAATTGCTGGGAATATCAGCCCTGGGATGCCTTCGCCGCCGAGATTCGCGCCCTCGGCTTCGAGGCGGGTACGATCGTCGTGAACGACATGTATGTCGGGGGCAATCTGCGGGCGCGGTTTCCGCGTGCCCGCGTCGTGGCGGACGGCTATCCGCTCACCATATTTCCCCCGGAGGGCGAGGGCGGCTGCCTCGTGGTCTGGCGGGGACGGAGGTCTGACATGCCGCCGGATCTTGAGACATACCTGCGTGAAACGCTGGGTGTGGAGGCCGGGCGGCTCGGTCCGGCGCTGACCCTGTCCGCGCCCCTCACGGGGGCGCCGGAGCGGGCGGCGATGCTGCATGTGGCATGGGGGCAGGCGCCCGAGACGGCCTGCCGTTGACGCAAGACCGGGGCTGAGGCGGGGATGGGCAAGGCGCGCGAGACAGAGACCACGAAGGCCGAGGCGGTCGCCAAGACCCTCGGCCTGCAGGGCAGGCGCCGGGGCGGACGGCTCTGGCTCCTCGCCGGCGGTCTTCTCCTCCTGGCCGTGGCCGGGGCCTTCCTGTTCGGCCGGGGCGGCGCCGTGCTGGGCCTCGGCGCCTATGAAACGGCGCAGCCGGCGCGGGACGCCCTCGTCCTCACCGTCGCCGCCACGGGCGAGATCCGCCCGATCAACGAGGTGGAGGTGGGGGCGGAGATCTCCGGCCTCATCGCCGAGGTGCTGGTCGACTACAATGACCGCGTCACCGAGGGGCAGGTCCTCGCCCGGCTCGACACCGAGCAGCTCGAGGCGCGCGTTCTGTCGGCCAGAGCCAATCTCGCCCAGGCCAGGGCGGGCGTTCTCCAGGCCGAGGCGACGGTGACCGAGGCCCGCGCCGCGCAGAAGCGCACCTCGGCCCTCGCTGAGCGGTCCATCGCCTCGGCCCAGGAGCTCGACGTCCGCGACGCGGCGCTCGCCCGCGCCCAGGCCGGCGTCGAAAGCGCCAAGGCCGTCGTGATGGTCGCCGAGGCCGAACTCGCGGTCGCCGAATCCAATCTCCGCAAGACCGAGATCCGCTCCCCGGTCGACGGCATCGTCCTCGACCGTCGCATCGAGCCCGGCCAGACGGTGGCGGCGAGCTTCCAGACGCCGGTCCTCTTCGTCCTCGCCCAGGACCTCACCCAGATGGAGCTCCATGTCGACATCGACGAGGCGGATATCGGCCGTGTCCGCGAGGGGCAGCAGGCACGGTTCACGGTCGATGCGTTCCCGCGCGAGACCTTCACGGCCGAGGTGACGCAGATCCGCAACGCGCCGCAGAAGGTGAACAATGTCGTCACCTATCAGGGCATCCTCTTCCTGCACAATCCCGGGCTCCTCCTCAAGCCGGGCATGACCGCCGATACCGACATCATCACCCAGACGATCGAGAACGCGCTCCTCGTGCCCAATGCGAGCCTGCGCTTCACGCCGCCTACGGAGGAATTCGCGCCGCTGCCGCCGGCCGAGGGCGAGGAGCGGCTGGGCCGCGTCTGGGTCTGGCGTACTGGCGGGCCCGAACCCGTCCCACTCATCCTCGGCGAAAGTGATGGCTCCCGGACCGAGATCCTGAAGGGCGATCTTGCTGAGACGGACACGGTTCTCGTCAACCTCAAGAGCGGTTCGGCGGCGAGCGGCGGCGGCTTCCGCTTCGGCCCGCCACGCCGGCCCGGCGGATGAGCGGCGAACCGCTCATCGCCTTCCGGGAGGTGAGCCGGCACTACGGTGCCGGCGACACGCTGGTGCGCGCGCTCGATGCCGTCAGCTTCGAGATCGCCGACGGGGAGTTCGTCGCGGTGATGGGACCGTCCGGGTCCGGAAAATCGACCTGCATGAACATACTGGGCTGCCTCGACAGTCCGACCGAGGGGCAGTACCTCTTTCGCGGGCTCGACGTCGCGGATCTCGACCGCGACCGCCGCGCGCTGTTGCGCCGCCACTATCTCGGCTTCGTCTTCCAGGGCTTCAACCTCCTCAAGCGGACGACCGCGCTCTAGAATGTCGAGCTGCCGCTCGTCTATCGCGGAGAGCGGGGCGGGCGGCGCCGGGCGCGGGCGATGGCGGCGCTTGCCGCCGTCGGGCTCGAGGGGCGCGAGCACCACACCTCGGCCGAACTGTCGGGCGGACAGCAGCAGCGCGTGGCGATCGCGCGGGCCATCGTGACCGAGCCTGCCCTGCTGCTCGCCGACGAGCCCACGGGCAATCTCGACACCGAGCGCAGCCACGAGCTCATGAACCTCCTGACCGATCTCAACCGGCGCGAGGGCCTGACCGTCGTCGTCGTCACCCATGAGGCCGACATCGCCGCCTATGCCCGCCGCAGGCTGATCTTCCGGGACGGGCGCATCGAGAGCGACACGCGCACGGAGGGAGGGCCGGCATGATCTGGAGCGCGGTGCGCCTCGCCTGGCGCGAGATCACCAACAACATCATGCGCTCGGCCCTGACGGTGCTCGGGATCGTCATCGGGGTCGCGGCAGTGATCGCGATGGTGACGCTGGGCGGCGGGGCCACCGCCTACATATCCCGCGAGATCTCGGGCCTTGGATCCAATCTCATCATCATCTTTCCCGGCACGCAGACCGCCTCCGCCGGCGAGGTGGTGCCGGCCGAGCCGTTCCGGCCCGAAGATGCCGAAGCCATCCGCGCGGAGGTGCCGAGCGTGGACGCCGTCGCGGCCGTCGTCTCACGGACGGTCCAGGCGGTCCATGGCAGCACCAACCGGCGCACCACCATCAACGGCACCGACAACGGCTATCAACAGGTGCGCGACTGGCCGGTGGTGGAAGGGCGGACCTTTTCCGATGCCGAGCTCAGGTCCGGGCGGGCCGTCTGCCTCATGGGCGCCTCGCTGCGGGAGGATCTGTTCGGCCCGCAATCGCCGCTCGGCGAGACCGTCCGCATCTCGAACATTCCCTGCGAGATCATCGGGGTGATGGAGGAGAAGGGACCCTCGGCCTTCGGCTCCGATCAGGACAATTTCGTCCTCGCCCCGCTCGAACTCGTGCAGCGGCGCATCTCGGGCTCGAGGGATGTCGACTACATGTTCGCCTCGGCGCGGACCGAGGCGCTGCGCGGGCGCGCCATCACCGAGATCCGCGTTCTCCTGCGCGAGCGCCGTAACCTCAGGGTCGAGCAGGAGGATGATTTCATCGTCCGTGACCAGAAGGAAATGGCGGAGTTCGCCGAATCCACCATCGGAGTCCTGACGGGCTTCCTCAGTGCCATTGCCGCGATCTCGCTTCTCGTCGGCGGGATCGGCATCATGAACATCATGCTGGTGTCGGTGACCGAGCGGACGCGCGAGATCGGGATCCGCCTCGCCATCGGAGCCCTCGAGCGCAACGTGCTCATGCAGTTCCTCATCGAGGCGATGCTGCTGTCCATGCTGGGCGGGGCGGTCGGCATCGCGCTCGGGCTCGGGCTTGCGGCCCTCGCGGCGCAGGCGCTCAACCTGCCCTTCGTGTTCGACATCGGGATCGTGGGCCTAGCCTTCGGCTTCTCTGCCCTCGTCGGAATTCTCTTCGGCTACTTTCCCGCCCGGCGGGCCGCCCGTCTCGATCCGATCGAGGCCCTGCGTTACGAGTGAGCGGGGGCCGTCAGCGCCCAGAGGCTCGCGGGAGGCGCGCGCGAGGGGGCGAGCGCCGCCACCGCCGCGAGCACGGGATGGCCTGCCATACGTGTGCTGAGCACATGCGTCGCGAGGGTGCATCGGAGCCGGCCGTGCGCGAGGGCTTGGGCGACACGGATCTGCTCGTCATAGCCACGGGCGGCGAAGGCGGCGGGATAGGCATCGGGCAGGAAGATGTCGTGCACATGCACGAGCACGCCGGCGGGCAGCGCGGGCAGAAGCGTGCCGAAGACGAAATCGACATCCCTTCCGGGGCCGGAGCGATGCGCGCCATCGACGAAGACGCAGTCGCCCGGAGCGAGCGCGCGCCAGAGATCTCTCGAAGCCTCCTCCACGGGAACGGCGTGAAGGCGCACCGCACCCGCTGCCGCGAGCCGGTCGACGCCCCGTGCGGGGACCGGATCGATCACGTCATGGGGGTCCGAAAGGCCCGCATCGGCCCGGGCGCGGGCGAGGATGCGGCTCGAATGGCCGCCGCCGATCTCGACGAGGCGCCGTGGCCGGCGGGTGCGAATCATGGCGTAGGCGCAGAGCGCATCGAGCGGGCAGAAGAAATCCTGATCGAGCCGGGGCAGAGGCGGAGAGGCGCGCCCGTCCGTCTCGCCCGCGCGTGGCCAGCCCGCCAGCAGGGTCAGAAAGCGCGCTTGCGCCTCCTCGAGAAAGCGCAGCTGCGCGGGCACGCTCGCCTCGAGCGGATCGCGCCCCGCGCTCACGGCTCCAGCCGGTAGCCGCCCGCCTCGGTGAGAAGGATCTCCGCCCGCGAGGGATCGGCCTCGATCTTCTGGCGCAGGCGGTAGATGTGGGTCTCGAGCGTGTGGGTGGTGACGCCCGAATTGTACCCCCACACTTCCGACAGCAGCACATCGCGCGGCACGGCCCGCTGCCCCGCCCGGTAGAGATAGCGCAGGATCTGCGTCTCCTTCTCGGTGAGGCGGATCTTGCGCCCCTCGGCCGTGGTCAGGAGCTTGCCGGCCGGGCGGAAGGTGTAGGGGCCGATCTCGAAGGTCGCGTCCTCGCTCTGCTCGTGATGGCGCAGATGGGCACGCAGCCGGGCCATCAGCACGTTGAAGCGGAAGGGCTTGGCGACATAGTCGTTCGCGCCCGAATCGAGACCGAGGATCGTGTCCGCATCGCTGTCATGAGCGGTGAGCATGATGATCGGGACCGAGAGCCCGTCCTTGCGCATGAGCCGGCAGATCTCCCGCCCGTCCGCGTCCGGCAGGCCGACATCGAGCAGCACGAGATCGAGCCGCGTCTCCCGCGTGAGCCGCAGCCCCGCGGCCCCCGTGCCGGCCTCCAGCACCGCGAATTCCTCCGAGAGCTGGAACTGCTCGCGCAAGGTCTCGCGCAAGGCCGTGTCGTCGTCGACGAGGAGCACCGTCTTCTGCCCCGACATGCTGTCCCTCTCCGTGGTCCCCGATCCTTGCGCGTGTCATATATAGCCCATTCGGGTGGATTGGGAGGATGGGCGCCTCCCGCGCCCGTGGTCCCGCCGCTCGGGGCGCCGGCAGGCTTGTCCTGCGCCGCCCGGCCCCGCACACTCCCGATCCATGACCGAGCCAGACGCCGTGCACCCCCTCTCGCGCCCGCCCCATCTTGCCGTGGAACGGGCGGCGGCCGAGCTGCGTCGGGGCCTGCCCGTGGCGCTCGAGGGGCTCGATGCGGGCGGGCGGTCCGTGGGGCTCCTGGTGGCGGCGGTCGAGGGGCTGAGCGCCGGGACCCTCGCCGGGATCGAGGCAGCCGCCGGGACGCGGGCCGACCTCGTGCTCAGCGCCCATCGCGCGCGGACGCTCAAGATCGCCGCCTATACGGGGGCGGTCGCGGTGCTGCCGCGCGAGGCGCGCTTCGATGCCGCCTTCCTCGGGCGTCTCGCCGATCCCGCGACCGACCTTGCCGATCCCATGCGGGGGCCCTTCACGGTGCGGCGAACCCTCGACTATGCCGGGGCCGAGATGGCGATCGAGCTCGCCAAGCATGCGGGGCTCCTGCCGGCGGTCATGGTCGTGCCCATGGGGGCGCGGCTGGCGGAGGCGGCGGTCCGGCTCGATCTCGTGCGGGTCGGCTGCGAGGCGGTCGCGCACTACGACGCCCTGGAAGCGGCCGCCATGGAGCCCGTGGCCGAGGCGCAGGTCCCTCTCGGCATCGGACTTCCCGTGCGGCTGCGCGTCTTCCGCCCGCGACATGGCGGGCGCGACCACGTGGCGGTCATCGTCGGCGACCTCCATCCCTCCGGGGCCGTGCTCACCCGTCTGCATTCGGAATGTTTCACGGGCGATCTGCTCGGCTCGCTCAAATGCGACTGCGGGCCCCAGCTCCGCGCGGCGCTGCTGGCCATGGCCGAAGCGGGGGGCGGGGTCCTTCTCTATCTCCCGCAGGAGGGGCGGGGGATCGGGCTGTCGAACAAGCTGCGCGCCTATCACCTGCAGGACCAGGGCTTCGATACGGTGGATGCCAATGAACGGCTCGGCTTTGCCGATGACGAGCGCGGCTTCGCGGCGGCCCTCGCGCTGCTGAGGGCGCTCGGGATCGGCAAGGTCCGGCTCATGACCAACAATCCGCGCAAGCTCGCGGCCCTTGCCGATCACGGCATAGAGGTCGTCGAGCGCGTGCCGCTCATCCTGCCGACGAATCCGCACAATCAGGCCTATATCGCCGTCAAGGCGCGGCGCAGCGGCCATCTCATCGATCCGGAGACGGAAGGAAGCGCGGAGTGAGCGATCTCGAGGTGGACGGGTCCGGATTTGCGGCGTTCGGCGGGCAGCTCTTCCGGTGCGCCATCGGCAAGGGCGGCCTCAGGGCCGACAAGCGCGAGGGCGATGGAGCGACGCCGGCCGGCGTGTTCGCCTTGCGCGAGCTTCTGTACCGGCCGGACCGGGAAAAGCCTCCGGTCACGGGCCTTCCCGCGCGCGCCCTCGCGCCGGGCGATGGCTGGTGCGACGCTCCGGAGGATGCGGCCTACAACCGGCCGGTCCGCTTGCCCTACACGGCGCGGGCGGAGGACATGTGGAGAGCCGATGGCCTCTACGATCTCGTCGTGGTCGTGGGGTACAATGACGATCCCGTCGTTCCGGGCCGGGGCAGCGCCATCTTCGTGCACATCGCGCGCCCCGGATATGCGCCGACCGAGGGCTGCGTCGCCTTCACGCGGGCGGATCTCGCCCTGATCCTGCGCGCGGCCACGCCGCAGACGCGCCTCGTCTGCCGGGGCTGAACGCGCGGACCGTCCGTGGCCGGAACGCCGTCAGACGCGGATCAGTCCGGTCAACGGAGCGACGTCCTGGCTGCCGGGAAAGATCGCCGTCGCCATCAGGGCTTCGTCGAGGCCCAGATGATCGACGAGGACCCCCTTCACCCCGGCGCGCAGATCCGTCGTGGGCCTCAGGTCGCGGCCGTCGAGAAGGTCGGAGTCCCTGAGGCCGGGCCAGTCCGCGATGATGCGGCCGCCCTGCACGGCGCCGCCGAGGAGGAACGCGGCGCCGCCCGTCCCGTGGTCCGTACCTTGCGTTCCGTTTATCTTTACGGTGCGGCCGAACTCCGTGACGAGCATGACCGCGGTCCTGCTCCAGATGTCCGGGCCGAGCCCCTCCCTGAGGGCGGCGAGCCCCCTGTCGAGGCCCAGATACATTTCCGGGAAGCGGCCGGCATAGTTTCCATTCTCCGGCCCCGGAATGTTTCGGTCGTTCTGGCCCGAATGGCTATCCCAGTTGCCGTAATCGATGGTCACGATGCGCGGTCCGTCCGCAGCGGCGAGGAAGGTGGCGGCGGCCTTCGCGTACTGGATGAAGTCGACGGCGGTACCGAAGCCCTTGCCGCCCATGTCGTCCATGCCGCCCATCGCATTGCCCATGCTTTCGGTCGACAGGCCGGACGCGAGGAGCGGCCCGAGCCGCTCGTCGGCGCGGTAGAGCCGGGCGAGGCGCTCCATCGTGTCGGCGGAGGCCTGGGGCGCTGTGGGCGGAGACCAGGATCCGACCTGCGCGTCCCCCCGGAGCGATAGCGGCAATGTCGGCCCAAGACCGAGGGCCACATTCTCCCGGTCGGTGCTCCAGCGGGCCGGCAGATGAACGAGCGCGCGATTGAGCCACCCGGTCTTCACCGTCTTGTCGATCGATCCGCGGTCGAATGAATCCTGCGCATCGAAGTGGGAGCGGTCGCGATAGTCATGGCAGGTGGCGTGGAAGACAGTCAGCTCGCCCTGGGTGAACAGGGTGTGCATGAACTTGAGGTCCGGGTTGAGGGCGAACAGGCCGTCGAGCTTCAGCGCGTCGAAATCCGTTCCCGCGCCCGGCGGACCGTCGGCGAGCGGCCCGCGCGCCGCGCCGAACTGCGGATCTCCATAGGCCGGCACCGCGGAGAGGCCGTCCATGCCGCCCCGCAGGAAGATGAACACGAAGCGCCGGTCCGTCTCGACGCTGGCGGCGGCGAAGCCGGGGCCGAGCGTCGTCCACAGAGCGCCCGCGCCGAGGGCCTTGAGGCTTGTTCTCCGCGTGATGATCATCGACTTATCTCCGCTGAAAGTCCGGGCCCGCGAGGACGAGGCCGATCCCCTGATCGCGTGTCGCCGCCCGGCCGACCTCGGTCTTCAGGCCGCTCGACGCGAGAGCGCCGAGCGTGCCTTCGAGGAAGCTGCGGGCATCTTCCACCTTGTCCTGGTGCCGGGTCGCAAGGGCGAGAGACCATTCGACCCGCTTCAGCATGCTGTCCGCCCCCGACCAGTCGCTCCAGCGGTCGTACCAGCCTTGAGGTCCGGGGGCGTTGAGCGGGCTCTGGCCCATCGCGGCGACGTCGCGGTAGAGCGCGGCGATCGAATAGCCGAGCCGCTGATAGGGCTCGGTCCAGAGGTCCGGGCTCTTGTCGGGCAGAAGGTTGAACGTGTCCTTGGCGAGCCACGCCCAGAGGCTGTCGCGCCAGGCATAGGTCTCGAAATTGTAGAGCTTCATCGGCGGGATCGGTCCGAAGTCGACCCCGAGGGAGCGAAGGCAGGAAATGGCGTAATCGTCCGGCTGCTTGAGCTTCGATCCCGCCTGCGCCCAGACCTCCTCGGTCTCGACGAGCGCGCGGGTCATCTCGCCAAGATCCGTGTCGTGAGCAAGATAGACGTCGGCAAGGCGGCGCACGAGGGCCGGATCGGGATCATCGGCCGAGAAGTGGCGGGCCAGCTTGAAGGCGAGGTAGCGCGCCGTCTCCGGCCGGTGCGCGAGATCGTCCAGCATGGCCTCTCCGCGCGCAAGGCCGGTATGCGCATATGTCCGCCCAAGGAGGGTCTGTGCGCCCGGCTCTTGCCAGTCCGCATAGAAGATGAAGCTTCCGGGCGGCTCGCCGCGCGATTTCGCGCCCGCGCTGAGCCTGCCGATCTCCTCGAACACCGGCCAGGTGGACCAGCCGGTGATTCCCTTGGCGAGGGCGATGACATCGTCCTGCGTGTAGCCGCCTTCGACCCCCATCGTGTGCAGCTCGAGGATCTCGCGCGCGAGATTCTCGTTGAGCCCCTTTCCCGATTGCCGTCCGTAGACGGAATTGGGGCCGATGGACACGTGGTTGTCGAGGAAGACGAGCATGGCCGGGTTCTGCGCGGAGGCCTTCAGCATGTCGGCAAAGCGGCCTGCGACATGCGGCCGGATGACCTCGCGCTCGTAGGCGCCGGCGATGACGGAGCTTTGCTGCTTGATGGCGGGCACGACGAGGTGATTGGACCAGAAGCGCACCAGCCGTTCACGGAAGGACGCGTCGGTCGTCAGCGCCACATTCGTCCGGGCGCCATATTCGATCATCAGGTTCTCGGCGACCCAGGTGACATAGCCGGCGAGGCTGCGGCTGATGGCCTGGGCGAGGCGCTCGGCCTCGGCCGTGTCGCCGCGCGCCTCGGCGGCCTTCTGGGCCTGCTGCAGGCCGTAGCCGATTTCCGCATACCGGTAGAAATAATTCTCCCTGTGCGCGGCTGTGGAGGCGAAGCCGTCGAAGGCGGCCGGCGGCACATAGGGCCCGTCGAGCTGAGCGAGGAGCCAGGCCTTCGGATCGGCGCTTGCCGCGTCGATCTCGCCCGGCCGGGCGCCGAGTCCGAAGCGCGTGGTCGCTATGGCTGCGCGATCGAGGGACATGGTTTTCCTCCCTTCCAGGCCGCGCCTTCAAATCAGGCGGATGACTTAATTCATAGCGCGCCGTCGAGCGGCGATCAAGGGGGCACCGCGGGCTCAGGGCCGGGGCGGACCGAGGAGGCCGCCGGTGCAGAAGTCGCACAGATTGGCGAAAGCCGGATCGAGCTTTGCCTTTCGCTCGTCGAGCGGCAGGCCGGCGAGGGCGCCCTCGAGCTGGGCAAGGACCTGATTGGCGATCAGGGCGGACCAGCCGATCCGCTGGCGCCGGGCGCGCGGGGTGAGCCCCGGGAGGCAGGCGTTGAGATGCTCCACGATGCGCGCATAAGCGGGCGCGGCCCCACTCCCCCGCTCGAAATAGCTCAAGGGAAACTGGACCGTCGCCCGCGCGAGGAAGCGCAGGTAGTGGCACGGCCCGTCCGCCGAGAGGAGTGTCTCCGCGGCGGGACGGAAGGCGGCCTCGATCAGGAGGCGGACGTTTCCTGTCTCCTGACGCGTCTCGATGTCGGCGAGCAGCGCCGCGCGGCGGGCCTCGATCGGCTGAAGGCGCAGCTCGAACAGCGCCCGGATGAGATCCTCCTTGGTGCCGAAATGGTACTGGGTCGCGTAGTTGTTGCGCTGGCCGGCCGTGGCTGCGATCTGCCGCATCGAGACGGAATCGATGCCGGACTCGGCGAAGAGGCGCTCGGCGGTTTCGAGGAGCAGGGTTCGTGTGACGAGGCTTCGATCGCCGGAGGCGGGAGAGCGGGTCATGGATAATGCGGCTGCCTGAACATTCTCCCGGCAGAGTGACAATGACGGAGGCGGAAGGCAATGTGCGCCTCGGCGTCAGGGCCGCGTTGCGCGAGGGATCGTCTCAGCCTGCGGAGGGGGCGGCGGGGCGCGGTTCGTCCCCCGGCGGGGCCGGATCGGGAGCCGGCCGCGCGCCGAAGAGGGCGCTTCCAATGCGGACATGGGTGGCGCCAAGGGCGATCGCCGTTTCGAAATCGGCGCTCATTCCCATGCTGAGGACGGGCAGTCCGTTGCGCGCGGCCATCTTCGCCAGCAGCGCGAAATGCGGCCCGGGGGGTGCCGCGGCGGGCGGGATGCACATGAGGCCCGCGACGGTGAGGCCGAGGCGCCCGCGCATGTCGTCGAGAAAGCGGTCCGTCTCGGCGGGGAGAATCCCGGCCTTCTGGGGCTCCTCCCCCGTATTGACCTGAACGAGCAGCTCCGGAGCCCGGCCGGCTCGATCGATCTCGGCCCGAAGCGCCTCGCCGAGGCGCGGCCTGTCCAGAGTCTGGATCACGTCGAAAAGGGCGCAGGCGTCGCGGACCTTGTTGGTCTGCAGGGGACCGATGAGATGAAGGCGGCACACCGGGGCGAGGGCGCGGAGCTCGGGCCATTTGGCCTTTGCCTCCTGGACGCGGTTTTCGCCAAACTCCACCTGGCCCGCCTCGAGAAGTGGCGCGATGCGGTCGGCGGGGACCGTCTTGGTGACGGCGATGAGCCGCGCAGGGGAGGATCGCCCGGCCCGGCTGGACGCCCCCTCGAGCCGGTCGGTCAGAGCGCGCCAGGCGGCAAGGGTCTCGGCGGCGGAGGGAACGGGTTCGGTCATGGGGCGGAGAATGGCGAGGCCGGCGGGCGGGAGCAAGGCGGACGGCACGCGCCTGCGGGCGGGCCGCCTGATGCGGGCCTTTCCGGCCGGCGGAGGCCGGCTTCCCGTGCTCTTTTTCTTCTCGGACGGGGCGCGCGTCGGGGACCCGATTGCCGTGGCGGAGGCGCTGCCGGGGGGAGTGGGATTCGTGCTGCGCGACTATGAGCGGCGGGATCGCGCATGTCTGGCGGAGGGGTTGGCGCGGCGCTGCCGCGCGCGGGGCATCCCGTTTCTCGTCGCCGGCGATCCGGAGCTCGCGCGCCGGGTGGGTGCGGACGGCGTGCATCTGCCGGGGTGGCGGATGGGCGACTGGAGGCGGAGCGACGCGCGCGGTCTTCGCCTCGTCACCGCGAGCGCCCATACCGGGACGGAGCTGCGGAGGGCGCGCGCGGCCCGTGTCGACGCCATCTTTCTGTCGCCGGTCTTCGCCACGGCCTCTCATCCGGGGGCGGAGGGTCTCGGGCTTCATCGCGCCGCTGCGCTCATGCGGCTGGCGGGCGGTCGTGTCCTTGCGCTCGGCGGGGTGGACCCTGCCCGCGCCCGGAGACTGGCCGCCCTTGGATTTGCCGGAGCGGGCGTGATCGGCGCGCTCCTGGCGCCGTCCCAACCCCCACCAGACGGGCGCTGAGGCGTCGACGCCGGATCCGGCCCGGCATGAGACCATGGGGCCAGGACCGGCACCCGCGCGAAGCTTCGCGCCTGCCGCTTTTTTTCCGTGAGCGGCGGATGCAAGGTGCCCGGCCGCAAAGAAAAAGGGCGAGCCGAAGCCCGCCCTTCATCCGTGAGCCGATTGTCCGATCAGAAGTCGATCGCGAATTCGGTGAACACGGCCGACGCTTCTTCGTCGGTCTCGTCGTTGTTGGCCTGCTCATAGCCGAGACCGATCTGGATGCCCGGTCCGAGCTTGTAGGCCACACCGCCGACGATCTGTTCCGCATCCGGATCAGAGATGACGCCCATCGGATCGGGCTTCGTGGCGCCGGAGTAGCTGCCGTAGTTCACACCGAGGATCCAGGGACCGATCTCATAGGTCGCGCCGAGATCCCAGTCGTGACGCTCGGTATTCACGCCGCTCTCGTCCGTCTCACGCTCGGTATAGGACCCGCCGAAGCAGAAGCCGGCATAGCAGAGCTGGCTGCCGAGCGAGAAGCCGTCGAAATCACCGGGCGAGGAGTCGAAGCCGAAGGTGTCGATCACATCGGCAGTCAGGTAGGTGGCCGACGCTGCGAAATCGACGTCGTTCCAGGACCGTTCGTAATTGACAGCGGCTTCGAAGATGCTCTCGAGGCCATCACCATCCCGGTCGTAATTGTCGAGGATGTTGTTGTAGCCGGTGCGGTTCTTCTCGCCTTCGGGCGTGTAGGAGGCGCCAAACTGGAAGCCACCGACGCGCGGGGACATGTAGGTGATCTTCGTGTAGTCGTCCGATTCGTCGAGGATCGACAGGACGCTCACATCAGCGGCCTGGCCGGCGGCCGACATGTCGTAGTCGTTGGCGCCATGTTCGACGAACACCCAGGGCGCATAGACCTGGAACTGGTCGGCGACGCCGTCGTTCTGACCGAACTGGATCTCGCCGAAGCCACCCGACACATACATGTAGACTTCGTCGATCACGTCCGCCGTGGTCTTGGACACCGCGCCCGTGAAGTCCGCGTCGCCGGTGTCTTTCTCGAGCTCGAGTTCGGCCTTGAAGCCGACCTTGAGACCGTTGTCGAGCGTGGTGTCACCCTTGAAATGGACTTCGGCGTCCGAGCCGAAGGTGATGTCGCGGCTGTCCTGGATGTCGGAGTCGACATAGGCAGCGCCGAACGTGGCATAGCCGTCAAGCGACAGCTTGATCTTCTCGGCGGCCGATGCCGGCGCCGAGAAGGCAGCGGCGGCGACGAGCGCCGACGTGCCGAGCAGGATCTTTTTCATGGGAGCCCCTCTGTTTCGGTGCGC
>JACAEB010000113.1 GCA_013389075.1 Alphaproteobacteria bacterium | reverse complement strand
GGGGAAAGGGGGGCGGGCGGGCTTGCGCGAGCGGACGGGCGAGGGAGCGGGGGAAACCCGGGCACGGGGGCGCGCGGGCGCTGCCCTCCGTACACGGCATCGCCCCGGCGGGCCGGGGCTCGCGCCCGTCCTTGCGCTCGGCCTCGCCCTGGCGGCCTCCGCCGCACCGGCCGCGCGGGCCGACTCCCTCGCGCTCCTCGTCGAGAACGATGTCTTCACCGCGGCCTCGACGGACCGCAATTTCACCAACGGGCTCAAGGCCACCTACAGCTGGACGGTCGGCAGCACGCCGGGGCGGGCGCGCGCGCTCGGCCGGCGCCTCTTCGGCGACCCGGATGCGCGGATCTTCGCGAGCCTCAGCCTCGGCCAGTCGATCTTCACCCCCGCCGACATCGAGGCCGAAGAGCGTCTGCCCGATCAGCACCCCTATGCGGGCTGGCTCTATCTCGGCGGCGCGCTCACGGCGGACCGCACGTCCCATGCCGACATCCTCTCGCTGGAGGTCGGCATCGTGGGGCCGTCGGCGCTCGGCGAGGAGGTGCAGAGCGGGTTTCACGAATTGATCAACGGGGTCGACCCGAAGGGCTGGGACAATCAGCTCAAGGACGAGCCGGGCTTTCTCGTCTCCTACGACCGGATCTGGCGGGCCCGGCAGCTCTTCGGCGCCAACACCGAGCGGCGCCTGTTCGGCCTCGATCTCGACCTGACGCCGAGCGTCGGCCTTTCGCTCGGCACGATCTCGACCGAGGCGCGGGCCGGGGCCGCTTTCCGCGCCGGCTCGGATGTCGACGGCGATTTCGGTCCCCCGCGCGTGCGGCCGAGCCCGGCCGCCGCCTCCGTTCTCGAGCCGAGCGAGGCCTTTCGCTGGTACGTCTTTGCCGGCGCCTATGGCCGCGCGGTCGCCTATTCGGTGTTCCTCGACGGCAACGCCTTCCGCGACTCGCCCGTGGAGCTCGAGCGGCGGCCGCTCGTCGGCGAACTGCAGGGCGGGCTCGTTCTCGAATGGCAGCGCATCGCGCTCAGCTACACCATGGTCCTGCGGACCGAGGAGTTCGAGACGCAGGAGGACGAGCACCAGTTCGGCGCGATCAGCCTGACAGTCGGATTCTGAGCGGACCGGCGCGGGCGGGCCCGATCCGCGTCGCCGATCGCCATCGAGCGGCACAAATCGGCGGTTCCGGACTTGTGGGAGCGGGCGTGTCTCCCGCGAGGCCGACGAACATGGACAGGTGCCGCGATCATGACGGATGTCTCAAGCGAGGCCCTCCTCGCCTTCTGGTTCGAGGAGCTCGACGAAAGCCAGTGGTGGGTGCAGGACGGCGCGCTCGATGCCGAGATCGCCCGGCGCTTCGGCGCGGCGCATGACGCGGCCGCGACCGGCGCGCTCGATGGCTGGGCCGAGGACCCGCGGGGAGCGCTCGCCCTCGTCCTCCTTCTCGACCAGTTTCCGCGCAATCTCTTCCGCGACAGCCCCCGCGCCTTCGCGACCGACGGGATGGCCGTGGCGGTCGCGCGGGGCGCCATCGAGGCGGGGCGGGACCGGGCGCTCTCTCCGCGCGAGCGCGGCATGCTCTACATGCCGCTGATGCATGCGGAGGATCGGGCGCTGCAGGCCGAGTGCGTCCGCCTCTTCGAGGGGCTCGGCCGGGAGGATCAGCTCGGTTTCGCCCGCCGTCACAAGATCGTCATCGACCGGTTCGGGCGCTTCCCGCACCGCAATCCCGTTCTGGGACGGGCCACGACGGCGGAGGAGGCGGCGTTTCTCGCGGAGCATCCGGCGGGCTTCTGACCGGGCTGCCCGGCATCATGCGCATACGACCTATGCGGCCGGCCCCGGTCGGCACGGTCGGGTTGCGCTCCCCCGCGCGCAGGTTTAAGACGCAGTGGGCCCGGTCCAAGGGGCCCCGTCAGGCCGGTGGTCGAAGCGCCGGGTGGTCGGGGACGCCGCGCCCGCCTGCCGCTCGTCCGGTCCGTCCCTCCGACACGCGCCATTCGAAAGCGTCTGCCCCATGAACATTCATGAATATCAGGCCAAGGCGGTGCTGAAGGAATTCGGCGTGCCCGTGGCCCACGGCCTGCCCGCCTTCACCGTGGAGGAGGCCGTCAAGGCCGCCGAGCAGCTGGGCGGCCCGGTCTGGGTCGTCAAGGCGCAGATCCATGCCGGCGGCCGGGGGAAGGCCGGCGGGGTGAAGGTGGTGAAGTCCATCGCGGACGTGCGCAAGGAGGCGACGCGTCTTCTGGGCTCGACCCTCGTCACCCATCAGACCGGCCCCGAGGGCAAGGTCGTGCACCGCCTCTATGTCGAGGCCGGCTCGAGGATCGCGCGCGAACTCTATCTCTCCGCCCTCGTCGACCGCACCAATGGCCGCATCGCCTTCATCGCCTCCACCGAGGGGGGCATGGACATCGAGGCGGTCGCGGCGAAGACGCCGGAGAAGATCCACACCATCCATGTCGACCCCGCCGCCGGGATGAGCGGCTATGTGGGCCGGCGTGTCGACGCCGCGCTCGCGCTCCGGGGCGATCAGGTCAAGCAGTGCGTCTCGCTGATCGACGGGCTCTACAGGGCCTTCACGGCCAAGGACATGAGCCTTCTCGAGATCAACCCCCTCGTGGTGACCGAGGAGGGGGCGCTTCTGTGCCTCGACGCCAAGATCAATTTCGATTCGAACGCGCTCTACCGCCACCCCGACATCGTGGCGCTGCGCGATCTCACCGAAGAAGATCCGATGGAGATCGAGGCGTCGAAATACGACCTCTCCTATGTGAAGCTCGACGGCAGCATCGGCTGCATGGTCAATGGCGCGGGCCTCGCCATGGCCACCATGGACATCATCAAGCTCTACGGCGCCGAGCCCGCCAACTTCCTCGACGTGGGCGGGGGCGCCACGCGGGAGAAGGTCACGGCCGCCTGCAAGATCATCCTCACCGATCCCAATGTGAAGGGGATCCTCGTGAACATCTTCGGCGGCATCATGCGCTGCGACATCATCGCGGAGGGCGTGATCGCCGCGGCGCGGGAACTCGGCATCTCGGTGCCGCTCGTGGTGCGGCTCGAGGGCACCAATGTCGAGCTCGGCAAGAAGATGCTCGCCGAATCGGGCCTTGCCATCATTCCCGCCAACGACCTCGCCGACGCGGCCGACAAGATCACGCGGGCGGTGAAGGCGGGCTGAAGGCCCGGACCCGCGCCCGTCACGACACATCCGCTGGAGCCCACAGATGGCCATTCTGATCGACCGGACGACCAAGGTGATTGCCCAGGGCTTCACCGGCAATCAGGGCACGTTCCATTCCGAGCAGGCCATCGCCTACGGCACCAGGGTCGTGGGCGGGGTCTCGCCGGGCAAGGGCGGCTCCACCCATCTCGGCCTGCCCGTCTTCGACACGGTGGCGGAGGCGCGGGCCGCGACCGGCGCGGACGCCTCGGCCATCTATGTCCCCCCGCCCTTCGCCGCCGACGCCATCCTCGAGGCGATCGATGCCGAGGTGCCGCTCGTCGTCTGCATCACCGAGGGCATTCCGGTGCTCGACATGGTGAAGGTGCGGCGGGCCCTCGACGGCTCGAAGACGCGCCTCATCGGACCCAACTGCCCGGGCGTCCTCACCCCCGAGGCCTGCAAGATCGGCATCATGCCGGGCCACATCTTCAAGAAGGGGTCGGTGGGCATCGTCTCGCGCTCGGGCACGCTGACCTATGAGGCGGTGGCCCAGACCACGGCGGCGGGCCTTGGCCAGACCACGGCCGTGGGGATCGGCGGCGACCCGGTGAAGGGCACCGAATTCATCGACATCCTCGAGATGTTCCTCGCCGACCCCGCCACCGAATCGATCATCATGATCGGCGAGATCGGCGGCTCGGCCGAGGAGGACGCGGCGGACTTCCTCAAGGCGAACAAGGTCAAGAAGCCGACCGCAGGCTTCATCGCGGGCGTCACCGCGCCTCCGGGGCGGCGGATGGGGCATGCGGGCGCCATCATCTCGGGCGGCAAGGGCGGCGCGGGCGACAAGATCGAAGCCATGCGCTCGGCCGGCATCCGCGTCGCCGACAGCCCGGCGGGGCTCGGAAAGGCCCTGCGCGCGGCGCTCGGGGCCTGACCGGCGCGCCGGCGGCGCGGAAAGCGGCCGCACGCCGGTTTGGCATCTGCCCGACACATACTATGTGTAGACGCGTACTGATCCGCCCAAGGCCCCGACGGGTCCGCTGACACGGCCAGCCCAGCTGGTCGGAGCAGCCCTCACCCCGACGGGTCCGGCAGTCCCGCTCTCGAAGGCCACGCGACGCGCAATGTCAAAACCCCAGCAGGCGGCTCCGGCCCACCTCAACGACATCTTCGACGCCACCTCCTTCCTCTACGGGGGGAACCAGATCTTCCTCGAGGAGCTCTATCGGAAGTGGGCGGAAAATCCGGCCTCGGTCGATCCGAGCTGGCGGACCTTCTTCGAGGAGCTGGGCGATGGCATCGACGCGGTGCGCCGCGAGGCGCGCGGGGCGAGCTGGCACCAGCCGGGCTGGCCCATCGAGGCCAATGGCGAACTCGTGGCCGCGCTCGATCCCGGGCAGCCCGCGCCCATCCTGCGCAAGCCGGAGAAGGGCCGTTCCACGCAGCCGGCAAGCGCGCCCGATCCGGCGCGCGTGCGGGCCGAGACGATCGACTCCATCCGGGCGATCATGATGATCCGCGCCTACCGCGTCCGGGGGCATCTGGCCGCCAATCTCGATCCGCTCGGCCTCGAGCCGCCCAAGCGGCACCCCGAGCTCGATTCGGCCGCCTACGGCTTCACCGAAGCCGACATGGACCGCGAGATCTACATCGATCACGTGCTGGGGCTCGAGACCGCGACGCCCCGGCAGATGCTCGAGATCCTCTTCCGCACCTATTGCTCGACCCTCGGCGTCGAGTTCATGCACATCACCGATGCCGAGCAGAAGGGCTGGATCCAGGAGCGGATCGAGGGCCCGGACAAGGAGATCAGCTTCACGCCGGAAGGGCGCAAGGCCATCCTCAACAAGCTCGTCGAGGGGGAGGGGCTCGAGAAGTTCCTCCAGCTCAAATATACGGGCACGAAGCGCTTCGGGCTCGACGGCGCCGAGGCCCTGATTCCCGCCCTCGAGCAGATCATCAAGCGGGGCGGCAGCTTCGGCGTGCGCGAGATCGTGCTCGGCATGCCCCACAGGGGCCGGCTCAACGTCCTCACCAACGTGATGTCGAAGCCCTTCCGCGCGCTCTTCCACGAGTTCAAGGGCGGGGCGGCCGCGCCCGAGCAGGTCGAAGGGTCGGGCGATGTGAAATATCACCTCGGCGCCTCGTCCGACCGCGAGTTCGACGGCAACCGGGTGCATCTCTCGCTCACCGCCAACCCCTCCCATCTCGAGGCCGTGAACCCCGTCGTGCTCGGCAAGGCGCGGGCCAAGCAGTACCAGATCCACCTCGCCAATGGCGGAGCGCGGGAGGACCTTCCCGACCGCGGCACGGTGCTGCCCGTCCTTCTGCACGGGGACGCGGCCTTCGCCGGCCAGGGCGTCGTCGCCGAATGTCTCGGCCTGTCGGGCCTGCGCGGCCACCGGACGGGCGGCACGATCCACATCATCGTGAACAACCAGATCGGCTTCACGACGAGCCCCCGTCACGCGCGCTCGTCTCCGTACCCGTCCGATGTGGCGCTGATGGTGCAGGCCCCCATCTTCCACGTGAACGGGGACGACCCCGAGGCCGTGGTCTATGCCGCCAAGGTCGCGACCGAGTTCCGCCAGAAGTTCCAGAAGGACGTCGTCATCGACCTCTTCTGCTACCGGCGCTACGGGCACAATGAGGGGGACGAGCCTTCCTTCACCCAGCCGCTGATGTACCAGCGGATCAAGGATCATCCGACCACGCTCGAAATCTACGCAAAGAAGCTGATCGACGAAGGGCTCGTCACCGCCGAGGAGGTGGAGGCGATGAAGAACGACTTCCATCAGCGGCTCGAGGCGGAGTTCGAGGCGGCCAACAGCTACCGGCCCAACAAGGCCGACTGGCTCGACGGCAAATGGGCCCATCTCACCGTCGCCCAGGAGGGCGACCGGCGCGGCGAGACGGCGGTCGATCTCGAGCGCCTGCGCGCCATCGGCGACACGCTCACGACCGTTCCGGACGGCGTGACCCCGCACCGCACGCTCACGCGCATCCTCAAGGGGCGGCGCGACACGATCGAGTCGGGCGAGGGGATCGACTGGGCGACCGCCGAGGCGCTCGCCTTCGGCTCGCTCCTCGTCGAGGGCTATCCGGTGCGCCTGTCGGGCCAGGATGTGAGCCGGGGCACCTTCAGCCAGCGCCATGCCGCCATCGTCGATCAGCGGACGGAGGAGCGCTTCCATCCGCTGAACGCCCTCGCGCCCGACCAGGCCCGCTTCGAGGTGGTGGATTCGAGCCTCTCCGAACTCGCGGTCCTCGGCTTCGAATACGGCTATTCGCTCGCCGAGCCCAACGCGCTCACCCTCTGGGAAGCCCAGTTCGGCGACTTCGCCAACGGCGCGCAGATCATCATCGACCAGTTCATCGCCTCGGCCGAGCGCAAATGGCTCCGCATGTCGGGCCTCGTCCTGCTTCTGCCCCACGGCTACGAAGGTCAGGGTCCGGAGCATTCCTCCGCCCGGCTCGAGCGCTTCCTCCAGCTCTGCGCCGAAGACAATCTCCAGGTCGCCAACTGCACGACGCCGGCGAACTATTTTCACATCCTGCGGCGCCAGATCCACCGGAACTTCCGCAAGCCGCTCATCCTGATGACGCCGAAATCGCTCCTGCGGCACAAGCGCTGCGTCTCGCGCCTGACGGAGATGGGCCCTGGGTCCTCGTTCCACCGCGTGCTGTGGGATGATGCGCAGATCTATCCGGGCTCGACGGTGGCGCTGAAGCCCGATGCGGAGATCCGCCGCGTGCTGCTGTGCTCGGGCAAGGTCTATTTCGACCTTCTCGAGGAACGCGAGAGCCGGGGCATCACCGACGTCACCATCCTGCGTGTCGAGCAGCTCTATCCGTTCCCCGCGAAGTCGCTGATGACCGAGCTCGCCCGCTTCCCCAACGCCGACATGGTCTGGGTTCAGGAAGAGCCGCGCAACATGGGGTCGTGGAGCTATATCGAGCCCAATCTCGAATGGGTGCTCGGCAAGATCGAGGCGAAGGTCCCGCGCTTTGCCTATGCCGGGCGGCCCCCCGCCGCGGCGACGGCGACCGGGCTCATGTCCAAGCATCTGGCGGAGCGTGCCGCCTTCATCGACGAGGCCTTCGCCGTCTGACGGGCGGCACGAGGAGAGGACGAAACGAGCATGGCCGTGGAAATCCGTGTGCCGACTATGGGCGAATCCGTCACCGAGGCGACGGTCGGCCAATGGCAGATCAAGGTGGGCGACGAGGTGCGGGCCGACCAGACGCTGGTGGAGCTCGAGACCGACAAGGTCGCTCAGGAAGTGCCGTCCCCGGTGAGCGGGGTCATCTCCGAGATCGTCGTCAAGCCGGGCGAGACGGTCGAGGTGGGCGCGCTGCTCGCCCGCATCGAGGAAGGCGGCAAGGGCAGACCCGCCGCCGGCAAGGCCGCGAAGGCCCCGGCGGGCAATGG
>JACAEB010000018.1 GCA_013389075.1 Alphaproteobacteria bacterium | reverse complement strand
GCACCTCCCCCGCGGGCGGGGGAGGAAAGGGCGCGGCGCGGCCATGGCTCTATCGTCTCTCCCTCCCCCCGCAAGGCGGGGCGAGGTGCCCCGAAGGGGCGGAGGGGGGCCATTTCATGCTCTCTTAACGGCGCCTCTGCCACTCTCGTCCGATCCATGGCTTCGGGCGGGGGAGGCCCGCGGCCCCCTCTCGGCGAGGGGCTCTGGGATCTGCGGGCGCCAATGAGCAATGACGTTCATTACGAGCTGTTCGTCTGCCGCTCCCGCAGCGGCGGCTGGCAGCTCCTCGAGGCGGCGGCGAACCGCATGGCCGCGCTCGAGCGCGCGACGCAGGTCATGGAGGCCGGCGAGGCCCTCGCCGTGCGCGTCACCAAGGAAGCCTTCGACACCGCGACGGGCGAGTTCCAGTCGCTGACCATCAAGGAGCTGGGCGAGATCCCGCGGCTGCGCGAGAGCGTCGAGGTGAAGGCCGAGCTTCCCTGCTTCCGCCCCCAGGACCTCTACTCGCTGCACGCGCGCAAGACGATCACGCGCCTTCTCAAGGAGCAGCTCGGCTGCTGGAAGCTCACCACGATCGAGCTCCTGCACCGGGCCGATGCCATCGAGAAGCTCGAGGCGACGGGCACCGTGCTCCAGCATGCGATCCAGAAGGTGGCGGTCGCCCATGCGGGCTCGACGCGCCAGCCCGTGCAGGAGATCGTCCGTAAGCTGAACGATCTCGTCGCACGGGCCATCGAGCGGATCTATCAGGACGCGCGCGCGCGGCGCTTTCCGAAGATCCAGAAGGACGATATCGGCGCCGTCGTCCGCGAGATCCTGGACAAGCCGGACCCGGACTACCTCCTCGGGGCCGCCATCGCCGAGGCGCTGGCGGGCAAGAAGACCTTCAAGGACAAGCTCGCCCAGCTCCTCACCTTCGTGGAGCGGGCGCCGAAAGACAAGGCGGCGAACGCGCTCTGCCTCGAGGTCGTCGACCATTTCGTGGCGGAGATGGTGTCGGGCTCGGCCGCGCTTTCGGAGCTCATCGGCCAGCACGAGGAGCTCGGCGACGCGCTGCTCTTCATGGCCGACCTGTTCCTCGGCTCGATCAAGCCGGGTACGGACGGTGTTCATCCCGGCGTCGTCAGCCTCGCGGCCGCCTTCAAGGCGGACCGGCTGCCCAATGCGAAATCGGCGCTCGCCCAGCGCATCATGGGCGATCTCAAGGGCGTGCGCCGGCTCTCGCCGAGCTCGCTCGAGGGCGAGCTCGACATGTCGCGCCGGCTCGCGACGAAGATGGTGATGGGCCAGGGCAAGTTCCTCTCGATCGAGGAGATCACCGAGGCCTTCGCCGTGCGCTCCAAGCGCCTCGTCACCGCCGAGATCATCAACGACTACATCGCCGGCTTCGACCGGCCGGACCAGCGGATCGAGCGGCTGATCGCGCTCGAGGAGAACGTCATCGGCGCGGAGAACAAGCGGGCCCTCGCGGGCTACATCCTGCCCGTCATCACCGCCCACTCGACCGAGAGCGCGCTGATCGACGGGTCGGCGCCCGTGCTGCGCCGGCTCTCGCGGCTCGCCGAGCTCGAGCGGGCCGCGCGCGAGGCGGGGTTCGACGAGCGCGACAAGCGTCTGATGGCCGAGGCGCTGGACGGGCTCGCCCTCCAGCTCGTCACGCGCGCCAATCTGTTCGAGACGATCCTGCGCAGACCCGGCGCGAGCTATGACAAGGCGGTGGCGCTGCTGCGCCTCTTCGCGCGCGGTGTCCTCACGAGCGGCGAGGTGTCGTCGCAGGCGCGGGTGCTCGTGCGGCGCCTGATGCGCCAGAGCGATTTCGCCGCAAGTCTCGGCGGCGAAGGCGGGCCCGCCCGGATCGAGGCGCTGAAGGCGCTTCTCTCCGAGGCGGGTGTCGATCCGTCCGAAAGCGGACGCTCCGCAGCCTGACGGCCCGGAGCGCGCCACCCTACATGATCACGATATCGCCCTGCTCGAGCGCGGACAGCCAGCTGTCCTTGAGCGTGATCGTGGTCGTGCCGAAGTCGAAGACGAGGTTGTTGCCCACCTTGTCCATCGCGGCGATGGCGTCCTCGAAGCTGTTCACACCATTGATGTGAAGGATCAGCGTGTCGTCGCCGAACCGGTCGAAGTCGTAGATCGTGTTGTCGCCGTCGCCATCCTGGAAATAGAAGAGGTCGTTTCCGTTGTCGCCTCTCAGATGGTCGTTGCCGGCACCGGCGATGATCAGGTCGTCGCCATCCTGCCCGCGGAAGGCGGAGGAACTGCCGCCGCCGAGATCGGCCAGGATGTCGTCGTCGTCGCCGCCGAAGAGCTTGTCGTCGCCGACCCCGCCGATCAGCGTGTCCGCGCCCTTGCCGCCGAAGAGCGCATTCTGGCCGGCCGTGACCTCGAGCCAGTCATCGCCCGCGCTGCCCTTCAGCGTGTCGTGGCCGCCGAAGCCGATGATGACGTCGTCGCCGGTGGTGCCCGTCAGGCTGTCCGGCCCGCTGCCGCCCGTCTGGGCGTCGTCGAGGTCGGGCCGCGTGAGCACGAGCTCGATGCCCGGGAAATAGGCGTCGTCCGTCCCGCCGGGAGGGGGGGGCGGAGGCGGGGGAGGGGGCGGAGGCGGAGGAGGCGGCGGCGGGGGCACTTCCGGGTCCGGATCGGGCGGCGGATTGGGGTTCGGATTCGGATTGGGGTTCGGGTTCGGGTTCGGATTGGTCCCGTTCAGATAGTTGTTGACGATGAACGAGGTGGGCTTGAACCCGTCATCGGCGGTCGCCGTGCTCCCCGACGGGGGGAGGAGGTCGCGCAGCGTGGCCGTGCTGCCCGCATAGCCGTTGGCGAGGGCCTGGGCGTAGGAGACGGTGCCGATGCCGCCCGTCCAGCTCAGGATCGTGTTGTCGAGGGCCGCGTTGGAGGGCAGGCTCGAGCCGACGATGCCGGTGGCGACATTGTCGGCCACGGTCACGTTGTTCGAATAGTCGACGAGGATCTTCGCCGTGAACCGCTTGTCGGGCACGGAGAGGACCGAATTGCCCGAAATGTTGACCCCGTCGGTCTGGTTGACACGGATGCCGTTGACGGACGAGCCGTAATAGAGGTTGTTCAGGATCGAGATGTTCTTGAAGCCGACCGAGTTCTGGCTGGTGATGAAGATGCCCTGGGAGGTGCTGCCGGGGCCCTCGATCATCACATTGTTGCTGACGATGACGTCGCTCGCCCCCGTGGCAAGGCCGTTCGTCCAGGCCTGGATGAAGTCCGGGTGATCGCCGGGAATCGGCCGGTAGTCGTGGAAATAGTTTTCGTTCACCAGCACCCTGTGGGAGTTGGCGATGTTCACCCCGTCCGAGCGCAGCTCGGTGAACTCGGTCCGCTCGATGGCGACATCGGTGCTGCGCAGGGCGTTCATGCCTTTCCACAGGTAGCGGAAGTCGCAGTCCTGAATGGTCACGTCATCGGAATCGGTGATGGCGAGACCGCGCCCGTAATAGGCGGCCGAGGCCGAGGCATCTCCCTCGAAGAGAACCTTGTCGAACGTGACGTTCTGGGCGTTTTGCACGCGGACCATGTCGTTGCGCGACAGGGTGGGCGCCTGCGTCCAGGAGAAGTCGACATTGGAGAAGGTCAGATTGGACACGCCGTCGAGAAAGGCGCGCTGGAACACTGCTCCGCCGGCCGCGTCTCCCTGAATCGTGACCTGTGCGGAATAATGGGCATTGTACAGGGAAAGCTGTCCGTAGTTGCCCGCTGCGAGGATGATGGTTTCTCCGCCCGTAGCGCCAGCAAGCGCGGCGTCGAGCGAGGCTGAATCGTTAACGTAGATTTGCTTGGCCATTTATTCCTCAGACGCATGAACATCGAGAGGGCGCCACAAGACGCCGCTCCATGGGACGTCACCTGGCGACATCAATAGGTCGAGCCAGAGCCCGAGTGCAAATCAAAGCATGACGGCATCACAAATTTTTAACCTCGCGCAACTGGAACCTGTGAGTTCGTGGGGAATTGTCAGCCTACAGGCACGTCCAGGGCGCGGGCCGCCGCATCTAGTCAAGTGATATCGCTCACAAAATCTCCGTGAGCGGTTTGCGGCGTCCGCGACCCCATACAACCTGTGCAAATTGTCAGAAAGCTGTGGAAATCCCGCCGCAGCCCCCTGTCAGGACATCCGTGTGCATGCGAGAGCGCAGGCGCACCCCTGATTCGCGCCTTCGACGCGGGCGGACGGCTCACCGTGTGGCGAGCGTGCGATAGCTGTTGTCGCGCCAGGCATCGATGGGGGCGATGATGGGCGGGGCGCCGTTGGCGTACACCCAGCTGTCGACCACATATTCGGCCCCGCTCGCCCGCTCGCGCAGGGTTGCCGCCGTGTGCGGCCAGAAGCCCTGTTCGAAGAAGGTGGCCGTGACGCGCCTGTAGGGCGTGTGAAAGCTCAGCAGGCCCCATTCCTCGAGCAGGGTGAGGTAGGCGGCCGTGTTCAGCATCTCGTCGACGCAGTCCTGCTGGCCCCGCATGCCGAGGGAGCCGAAGGTGCCCGGCGCATCGTTCGCCGTGCCGCTCCGGGGCCCGATCGTCTCCTCGAACCGGGCGATGGCGCGGGTGATCGCGGCGCGCTCCGCGGCGGCGTCGGCGGGCGCGGGGGTGAAGAGCGCGGCGATCTCCGCCCGGTCCTCCGGGCTCAGGCTCACCTCGGCCCGAAAGACGCAGCCATAGCCATGGCACACCGTCACCCGGTCCGGGGCCGGGGCGGGCAGCTCGTAGCGCGCCCGCTGGCTCTCATAGCTTCCGTGGATGCCGGCGCATCCGGCGACGGCCGCCCAGAGGAGGCCCGCCCCGAGCGCCCGCACGGCCTTTTCATGACCCCATCGCGTCATCTTGTCCCCGCCCGCCCTTTTTCTCCCCGTCCTGCGGGGGCTAGAGTAGCGGGCGCGGGCGGATTCGGGAATTGCGCCGGGATCGCCATCGCGCCGGTGTCGCCGCGTCGTGACGATCGGGCGCGGATCCGTCCGTGGGCCCCGCCCGGAAGGCGGGCGCCCGTCCCCCTCTCCGATGCGAGGAGCCCAGCCGCGTGACCCTGCCCCCGCCGATCGAGCCCGCCCGCGCTCCGCACACCGGCCCGGCATCCGCCGGCAGGCGAGAGGCGCGCCTGCCGGGGGCCGATGCCGTGGCGCATGCGATCGAACGGGCGAGGGCGCGCGGCGCCGATGCCGCCGATGCGGTGGCCTTCGAGGGCAGCTCGCTCTCGGCCGCCTACCGGATGGGCGAGATCGAGGATCTCGAGCGCTCCGAGGGCCGCGATCTCGGCCTGCGCGTGTTTCTGGGGCGGCGGCAGGCCTTCGTCTCGTCCAACGACTGGTCGCCCGGGGGTCTCGACGGCCTCGCCGAGCGCGCCCTCGCCATGGCCCGCGTGACGCCGGAGGACCGCTATTGCGGGCTCGCCGATCCCGAGCGCCTGGCGCGGGTCCTGCCGGCGCTCGATCTCGACGACGGGGACGAGCCGAGCGCGGAGCGTCTTCTCGCGGCGGCGCGGGAGGCCGAGGCGAGCGCGCTGTCGATCCCCGGCATCGTCAACAGCCAGGGCGGATCGGCCTCCTGGGGGCGCTCGGTCGCCTATCTCGCCACGAGCCATGGCTTTTCCGGCAGCTATTCCGCCTCCCACCATTCGATCGCGTGCACCGTGCTCGCGGGCGAGGGGGAGGCGATGGAGCGGGACTATGAGAGCTCGCTCGCCTGCCACGCCGCCGATCTCGCCGCGCCCGAGACGGTGGGGCGGGCGGCGGCCGAGCGGGCGCTGCGGCGGCTGCGGCCGCGCCGCATCCGCACCGCGCGGGTGCCCGTGATCTTCGATCCGCGCGTCGGGCGCAGCCTCGTCGGCCATCTCCTGGGGGCCATCGCCGGCTCCGCCGTGGCGCGGGGGACGAGCTTTCTCAAGAACCGGATGGGCGAGGCGGTGCTGGCCGGGGGCCTCACCGTGATCGACGATCCGCACCGGCCGCGCGGCCTCGGCTCGCGGCCCTTCGACGGCGAGGGCGTGGCGACGGCGCGGATGGCGCTGGTCGAGGACGGGATCCTCAGGACCTGGCTTCTCGATTCGGCGAGCGCCCGCCAGCTCGGGCTCGCCACCACCGGCCATGCCACGCGGGGAACCGGCGGCCCGCCAGGCCCGGGGGCGAGCAATGTCCATCTCGCGGCGGGGGCCTGCACGCCGTCCGAGCTCATCGCCGACATCGAGGCGGGGCTCTACGTCACCGATCTCATCGGCATGGGCGTCAACGGCGTCACCGGCGATTACAGCCGGGGCGCGGCGGGGCTCTGGATCGAGGAGGGCGAGCTCGCCTATCCGGTCAACGAGGTCACCATCGCCGGCAATCTCAAGGACATGTTCCGCGCCCTCACGGCCGCGAACGATCTCGACTTCCGCTATGCGGTGAACGTCCCCACATTGCGGGTGGACGGCATGACGGTGGCAGGACCGGGAGAGGCATGAGCCAGCATCTGCATCTCGTCTTCGGCGGCGAGCTCAAGGATCTGTCGGGCGCGATCGTGTTCGAGGATCTCGGGCGGGTCGACCTCGTCGGCGTGTTCGCGAGCTACGAGGCGGCGCTCGCGGCCTGGCGGGGCGTCTCCCAGCGCGCCGTGGACAATGCGGAGATGCGCTATTTCATCGTGCCGCTGCACAAGCTGCTCGACCCCAAGACGGGCCATGAGGCCCGGGCCTGAGCCTGGAGGCCGGCCGCCCGCTTGCTTCACCTTCCGGCCGCTTTGCTCTAACGTCCCGTCTTTGCCGCCGGAGGCGAAGCGCAAGTGACTGACACGCTTACACAAATCGTCATGGGCACGCACAGGGCCGGGGCCGGGGCGACCGCCTCGACCTACCGGCGCCTCTGGCGCGAGTACATGCGCCCGCACGCCCCGCTCTTCGCCCTCGCCATCGGGCTCATGCTCGTGGTCGCGGCCACCACCACCTACACGACGCTGCTGCTCGGGCCCGCCATCGAGAACATGTTTCCGGGCGAGACGAGTTCGGGCATGTCGCGCCTCGTGCCGGGGCTCGACCGGGTGGCGCCGGGCGCGGGGGGCGGGGAGGCCTCCTTCGCCGCCATCCTCTGGATCGCGGGGCTCGCGGCCATCAGCTTCCTCATCCTCGCCGCCGCCACCTGGGGCCATATCGTGCTCGTCGTGAACATCGGCGAGCGGATCGTCGCCGAGATGCAGTCGCGCCTTTATGCCCACATCGTCCAGTTCGATCTCGCCCGGCTCGGTTCCATCCATTCGGGCCGGCTCACCTCGAGCTTCCTCAACGACACCAATGTCGTCAGGAGGTCCGTCTCGACGGCGGTGACCGAGATCTTCAAGAACGGCGTCACGGCGGCGAGCCTCATCCTGGTGCTGTTCCTCACCAACTGGCAGATCGCGCTGATCGCCACCATCGTCCTGCCGCTGCTCGTCGGCGTGCTGCGCCAGCTCGGCAAGCGTCTCAGGAAGCTGACGCGGAACCGCCTCGTCGAGGCGGGCACCATGACCTCGATCATGATGGAATCGCTCGACGGCATCCGCATCGTGAAGGCCTACGGGCAGGAGGGGCGCGAGATCGCGCGGATGGATGTCGCCATCCGCCGCCGCCAGCGGCTCGAGGCCCGGGCCCAGCGCGTGCAGCAGATCATCGGCCCGGTCACCGAGGCGCTGTCCTCGCTGACCGTGCCGGCCATCATCGTCTATGGCGGCTGGCTCGCCATGAACGACGCGCTGACGGCCGGCGAACTCGTCGTGGCGATCGCGGCGGCCATGCGCGCCTACCCCCCGCTCAAGTCGCTCTCGCGCATGCAGCTCGTGCTGACCGAGGGCATGACCGCCGCCCAGCGGGTCTTCGCGATCCTCGACGAGCCGCCCTCCATCGTCGAGGCGCCCGGGGCGCGCGCGATCGAGACGGTCCGCGGGGAGATCGTGTTCGACAAGGTCAGCTTCGCCTATGCCGACGGCACGCCCGCCCTGCGCAACCTCTCGCTCCGGGTGGCGCCGGGCCAGAAGGCGGCCCTCGTGGGCCCGAGCGGGGCCGGCAAGACCACCGTGCTCAATCTCATCCCCCGCTTCTACGAGGCGAGCGAGGGGCGCGTGCTGATCGACGGGGTCGACGTCCGCGAGCTGAGCTTTGCGAGCCTGCGCAGCCATCTCGCGCTGGTCACGCAGGAGTCCTTCCTCTTCGACGACACGATCTCGGCCAACATCGCCTATGGCAAGGAGGGCGCCAGCACGGCCGAGGTGCTCGAGGCCGCGCGCAACGCCCATGCCGAGGATTTCATCCGCGCGCTGCCGGACGGCTTCGACACGCGCGTCGGGGAACACGGCATGCGCCTGTCGGGCGGCCAGCGCCAGCGCATCGCCATCGCGCGCGCCATGGTGCGCGGGGCGCCGATCCTCCTTCTCGACGAGGCGACCTCCGCGCTCGACACCGAATCCGAACGCGCCGTGCAGACCGCCCTCGCCCGGCTGATGGAGGGACGCACCAGCCTCGTCATCGCCCACCGCCTCTCCACCGTCATGGATGCGGACGTCATCTTCGTGATGCAGGATGGCCGCGTGGTGGAAGAGGGACGGCATGCGGAGCTTCTGTCCCGCGGCGGCCTCTATGCCCGGCTCTTTCACACGCAGTTCGCCGGGGGCGCCCAGACGCCCCCGGTGCCGAGCGAGGCGTGACGGACGGCCATGGCGCGGCGGCAGAGCCTCATCAAGCGGGTCGGGCAGAACGACAGGGTACAGAGCGTCGCGGCGGCGCTCATCGCCTTGTACATCCGCCTCGTGCGCTTCACCGGGCGCTGGACCGTGGTGAACGGGGCGGCGGCGGAAAGTCTCTGGGCGGAGGGTCGGCCCTTCATCCTCGCCTTCTGGCACGGGCGCCTCCTGATGATGCCCACCATCTGGCGCAAGGGCGTGCCGTTCCACATGCTCATCTCCCAGCACAGGGACGGCCAGCTCATCGCCCGGACCGTTCGCTCCTTCTCGCTCGGGGTGATCGCCGGCTCGACGCGCAAGGCCCGCAAGCGGCGGGCGAAGGGCGGGCAGGGCGCGCTCCTCGCCATGACGCGCGCGCTGCGTTCGGGGGCCTCGGTGGGCATCACGCCCGATGGTCCGCGCGGGCCGCGCATGCGCGCCTCGGAGGGCGTCGTGGCGCTGGCCCGGCTCGCGGGCGTGCCGATCATTCCGGCGGCCTGCTCGGCCCGGCCGAGCCTCATCCTGCGCACCTGGGACCGCTTCTTCGTGCCCTTGCCCTTCGCGCGCGGCGTGTTCATATGGGGCCAGCCGATGACGCTCTCTCCGGATGCGGATGAAGCCGAGATCGCGCGGTTCCGGGCCGAACTCGAGGCGGCGCTCAACGCCGTGACGAGGCAGGCCGATTCCCATGTGGGCGGGCCGCAGATCTCGCCCCAGACGGCGGAAGTCCTGGCCGATGCCTGAGGCCACGCCGAGCACGCTCCTCACCGCCTATCGGGCCCTGTCGAGCTGCCTTGCGCCGCTCGCGCCGGCGCTCCTGCGGGCCCGCGCGGCGCGCGGCAAAGAGGAGCCGGCGCGCATGGCCGAACGGCTCGGCCGGCCCGTTCGCCCCCGGCCCGCCGGCCGGCTCGTCTGGATCCATGGCGCGAGCGTGGGCGAGGCGCTCGCCGTGCAGCCCCTGATCGCGGCGCTGGTCCGGCATTGGCCCGATCTCGCGGTGCTCCTGACCACGCAGACCGTGACCGGGGCGCGGGTGATGGAGGGGCGGCTGCGAGCGCCGGCCTTCCATCAGTATGCGCCCATCGACACGCCGGGGGCGGTGAGCGGCTTTCTCGATCACTGGCGGCCCGATCTCGCCATCTGGCTCGAATCCGAGCTCTGGCCCAATGCGCTGGAGGCGCTCCGCAAGCGGAGCGTTCCGGCGCTGCTCGTCAATGCCCGCCTGTCCGGGCGCTCGCGCGAGGGCTGGGCGCGGCGGCCGAGGGCGGCGCGGGCGCTGCTCTCCACCTTCGCCGCCATGCTGGCGGTCGACGCGGCGACGGCACAGACCCTGACGCGGCTCGCCGGCCGGCCGGCCCGGCACCTCGGCAACCTCAAGCTCGCGGCAAATCCTCTGCAGGCGGACGAAACGGCGCTCGTGTAGCTGAGGGCCGCGCTCGCGGGCCGTCCCGTCTGGCTCGCCGCCAGCACCCATGAGGGCGAGGAGGCGCTGGTCGCGCGGGTGGGGCGGCGCCTTGCCGCCACGCGGCCGGGGCTTCTCACGATCATCCTCCCCCGTCACCCCGAGCGCGGCGGCGCGCTCGCGGAGACCCTGCGGGGCACGGGCTTCGAGCTCGCCCGCCGCAGCGCGGGCGAGCCGCTCCGTCCGTCGACGGAGATCTATCTTGCCGACACGCTGGGCGAGGTGGGTCTCTTCATCCGCCTTGCGGCCGCGGTGATGATGGGCGGCAGCTTCGTCCCGGTGGGCGGGCACAATCCGCTCGAGCCGGCGCTTCTCGGCCGTCCGGTTCTCTACGGCCCGCTGATGGAGAGTTTCGCCGAGATCTGCGCGCGCCTCGAGGCGGACGGGCTCGCCGAGATGGTGGCCGACGAGGCGGCGCTGGCGGCCGCGCTCGCCCGGCATCTCGAAACGCCCGCGCCCGCCGCCGGGGTGGAGCCTTCGGCGGCGGCGCGCCGTCTCGCTGCCGAAGGGCAGGCGGTGCTCGCGGGCGTACTCGCCGAGGTGGACCATCATCTGCCCACGGAGCAGCGGGGCGGAAGGGGGGCGGGATGAAACTCGCCCCACCCGGCTTCTGGCAGGGGCGCAGCGCGCTCGACCGGGCGCTCGGTGCGGCGCTCTCGCCCCTCGGCCATCTCTATGACGGGGCGGGCGCCGCCCGCTGGGCCCGTGCGACCCCCGCGTCCGCGCCCGTTCCGGTCCTCTGCGTTGGCAATCTGACGCTCGGCGGGACGGGCAAGACCCCGCTCGCGCTTGCCCTCGCCGACCGCCTGCGGGCGCGCGGGCGGAAGCCCGGCTTTCTCACGCGCGGCTATGGCGGCAGGCTCGAGGGTCCCCTCGCGGTCGATCCATCCGTTCACGGAGCACGGGAGGTGGGGGACGAGCCGCTGCTGCTTGCCGCCAGCGCCCCCACCATCCTCGCCCGCGACCGCGTGGCGGGGGCCGGGCTCGCGCCGGGGCTCGGCATCGACTGTCTCATCATGGATGACGGCTTCCAGAACCCCGCCCTCGCCAAGACGGCCTGCGTGCTCGTCATCGATGCCGAGGCGGGGCTCGGCAACGGGCGGGTCTTTCCGGCTGGGCCGTTGCGCGAGGCGCCCGGGCGGGGGCTCGCGCGGGCCGATCTCGTGATCCTGATGGGGGAGGGGCCGGGCCCGCGCATCCTTGCGGGCTGGCCGGGGCCGGTGGTGCGGGCGCGCCTTGCGCCGGCGCCCGATGCCGTGCGCTTTCGCGGCCGGGCCGTGGTGGCGTTCGCGGGGATCGGCCGGCCGGCGAAGTTCTTCTCCACCCTGACCGGGCTCGGGGCGCGGCTCGCCGGGGCCCATGCGCTCGCCGATCACGCCGTGCCGGGCGAGGGCTTTCTCTCGCGGCTTGCGAGCGCTGCGGAGGCGGCGGGCGCGGTGCTCGTGACCACGGCCAAGGACGCGGTGCGCCTCAGCCCCGCCTGGCGGGCGAGGGTCGACGTGCTCGAGGTGACCGTGGAGCTGGAGGAGGAGGGCCCGGTCGAGGCGCTCCTCGACCGGCTTTCCGGCGCCGCGATGGACCATGGCTTGCATCCCCGGCCAGAGACCCTAAAACCGCATCAGCCGCAGCGCTGACCCCGCCCGAAGGGACCCATGGCCAGATCCTCACCCGTGCGCCCGCTTCCGCGCCGCCTCGCCGATCTCGCCGAGGCGGGCGGCTTCTTCGCGCTCATGGGCCTCTTCCGTCTCCTGGGGCTTCCCGCGGCCTCGGCGCTCGGCGGCTGGCTCGGACGGGCGATCGGCCCGCTCACCCATGAGCACACGCTCGCCCGGATCAACCTCACGGCCGCGTTTCCCGAGAAGGGACGGGGCGAGATCGACGCCATCCTCACCACCATGTGGGACAATCTCGGCCGCGTCCTCGCCGAATATCCGCATCTGGAGAAATTCCGCTGCTACGAGCCCGGCGGCCGCGTCGAGGTGGTGGGTGCGGAGCATGTCGACGCCGTGCATGCGGTGCGGCCCGGGGGGCTGCTCGTCTCGGCCCATTTCGCCAACTGGGAGGTGATGCCGATGGCGGCCACCCAGCGCGGCTATGAGGGCGGGGTCATCTACCGGGCCATCAACAATCCGCACGTCAACCGCTGGATCGTGCGCCAGCGCGAACGCCATGTGATGCCCGTGCAGGTGCCGAAGGGCCTGGACGGCGCGCGGCAGTTGCTCCGCCTCGTGAAGAAGCGGCTCTACATCCCGATCCTCGTCGACCAGAAGCTCGGCCAGGGCGGGGTGCCCGTACCCTTCTTCGGCCATCCCGCGCTGACGACGCCGGCCGCGGCGGCCATCATGGTGAAGTACGACTTTCCCGTGTTCCTCGTGCATTGCGAGCGCCACCCCGGCCCGCGCTTTCGCATGGTGGTCTCGCCCCGGCTCGAGATCGAGCGCAGCGGCGACGAGATGACCGACATGTTCACGGCACTGACGAAGATGAACGCCTATCTCGAGGAGCGCATCCGCGAGCGGCCCGGCGAATGGCTCTGGGCGCACAATCGCTGGGGGTTCGATCCGCGCAAGAAGAAGAAGCGGAAGAAGAAGCTCCCCGCGCCGGCGCAGGCGGGCGGGACGACCGGCGCCTAGATCGGGCGCGCCATCGCGCCCGCTCAGGCGCCCTCGGGCCGGACCCTCTCATGGGCGAGGATCGCCGTACGCAGACGATGAGGGATCGGCACGGGGCGCTGGGCGGCGGGATCGGCCGTCACATAGACGATCTCGCCATCGACGAGGAGGTCCTCGCCCCGGAACACGCCGAAGAGAAGGCGCAGGCTCGTGCGGCCGAGGCGGGCGGTGCGGACCCCGATGTCGAGCGCGTCGTCGAATTTCGCCGAGGCGTGAAACTCCGCCCGCGCCACCTTGGCGAAGGTGTCGACGCCATCGCGCGTGAACCCCTCCGGATAGGCGTAGCCGAGCGCACGCCAGTACTCGGTGGCCGCGACGTCGAAATAGACGAGATAGTTGGGATTGAAGACGATCCCCTGCGGGTCGACCTCCGACCAGCGCACGCGCAGGGGGTGGAGGAAGGCGAAGGCGCTCCGGGGCGCCGCGGCGATGCTGTCGTCCGTGGACGGAGCGTTCATCCTGTCGCCTTTCGAGGGGCGGGCCGGGAGACCGGGCTCAGCGCGTGGGGACGGGCGTCTCGCCGCGATAATCGTAGAAGCCGCGCTCGGTCTTGCGGCCGAGCCAGCCCGCCTCGACATATTTCACGAGGAGCGGGCAGGGGCGGTACTTCGAATCCGCAAGGCCCTCATAGAGGACCTGCATGATCGAGAGGCAGGTGTCGAGCCCGATGAAGTCGGCGAGCTGGAGGGGGCCCATCGGATGGTTCGCGCCGAGCTTCATGGCGGTGTCGATCGCCTCGACCGTGCCCACGCCCTCATAAAGGGTGTAGACGGCCTCGTTGATCATGGGCAGGAGGATCCGGTTCACGATGAAGGCCGGGAAGTCCTCCGAATTGGCGGCCACCTTGCCGATGCGCTTCACGAGCGCCTGCGCCATCTCGTAGGTCTCGTCGGAGGTGGCGATGCCCCGGATCAGCTCGACGAGGGTCATCACCGGCACGGGATTCATGAAGTGCAGGCCGATGAAGCGCTCGGGCCGGTCGGTCGCGGCGGCAAGGCGCGTCACGGAGATGGAGGAGGTGTTGGTGGCGATGAAGCTGCCGGGGGTCAGCCTGGGGCAGAGCTGCTCATAGACCTGCCGCTTGACCCGTTCGTCCTCGGTGACGGCCTCGATGACGAGACCGGCGCCGGACAGCACGCCATAATCCGTGCCGGTCTTGATGCGGGCCACCGCCGCGCCGCGCTCGGCCTCGGAAATGCGTCCGCGCGAGGCCTGGCGCGCGAGATTGCCTTCGATCGTCTCGATCGCGCGCTCGAGCTGGTCGCGGGAGAGGTCGACCAGTGTCACCTCATAGCCGGCGAGCGCGCAGACATGGGCGATGCCATTGCCCATCTGCCCTGCGCCGACGACGCCGATCCGTTGGAGTTCCATGCGAGCTTCCCTGCCGATTATGTGACAACACTATTACGCCTCGGCGCGGATAGTGCAATGCAGCAAATTTGCATCAAAGGGTAAAGACACGGTGACCGGATGCAAGTCCCGCGCCTGTGCCGGGCCGGACCGCCTCCCGGCGGCCGTCCCCGCGAGCGCAGCGCAGCAATCAAGGGCCGCGACCCGAACGCCGCCGTCCCGAGGCGCGGGGAGGGCGAGCCTCCCGGGCGCCCCGACGGCGCGCGCCATCAGGCTTCCGGTGTCGCGAGGGGCGGGGATGTCCCGCCCTGCGTCAGGCCGGCGAGCGGTCAGAGGCCGGCCTTGGCCAGTTCCTGCTCGAGCTCGGGCACGGCCTGGAAGAGGTCGGCGACGAGGCCGTAATCGGCGACCTGGAAGATCGGCGCTTCCTCGTCCTTGTTGATCGCCACGATGACCTTGCTGTCCTTCATGCCGGCCAGATGCTGGATGGCGCCGGAAATGCCCACGGCGATGTAGAGCTCGGGGGCCACGACCTTGCCGGTCTGCCCGACCTGCCAGTCGTTCGGCGCATAGCCCGAATCCACCGCCGCGCGCGAGGCGCCCACGGCCGCGCCGAGCCGGTCGGCCACCTTCTCGATGATCTGGAAATTCTCCTTCGAGCCGATGGCGCGCCCGCCGGAGACGATGATCTTGGCCGAGGTGAGCTCGGGCCGGTCCGATTTGGCGAGATCCTCGCGCAGAAAGCTCGACAGGCCCGGATCCTGGGCGGGCGTGCCGTCCACGATCGCGGCCGCCCCGCCCTTGCCGGCGGCGGCGAAGGACGCCGTCCGCACGGTGATCACCTTCTTGGCGTCGCGCGACTTCACCTGCACCATGGCGTTGCCCGCATAGATGGGGCGGGTGAAGGTGTCGGGCCCGTCCACCGAGACGATGTCCGAGATCTGCATCACGTCGAGCAGCGCGGCCACGCGCGGCATCACGTTCTTGCCGGTGGTGGTGGAGGGGGCGAGGATCGCGTCATAACCGTCCGCAAGGCTGACGATCAGCGCCGCGAGCGGCTCGGCCAACCGGTTCGCATACGGATCGGCGTCGACGCGGATCACCTTCGAGACGCCCGCGAGCGTGGCGGCGGCCTCGGCGGCCGGGCCGCAGCCCTTGCCGGCGACGAGCACATGGACGTCCCCGCCCAGGGCGGCGGCGGCGGTCACGGCCTTGCCGGTCGCGTCCTTGAGGTCGGAATTGCTGTGTTCGGCGATGACGAGCGCGGCCATCAGATCACTCCTGCTTCGTTCTTCAGCTTGTCGACGAGGGCGGCGACGCTGTCCACCTTGATGCCGGCCTTGCGCGTCGGCGGCTCGCTCACCTTCAGCACCTGGAGGCGCGGGGTGAGGTCGACGCCGAACGCGTCGGGGCTCTTCTCGTCGATGGGCTTCTTCTTGGCCTTCATGATGTTGGGCAGCGAGGCGTAGCGCGGCTCGTTGAGGCGCAGGTCGGTGGTGATGACGGCCGGCAGCTTCAGCTCGAGGGTCTGAAGGCCGCCATCGATCTCCCGCGTCACGGTCAGCTTGTCCGCGGCGGGGGCGAGCTTGAAGGCGAAGGTGCCCTGCGGCCAGCCGAGCAGGGCGGCGAGCATCTGCCCCGTCTGATTGCAGTCGTCGTCGATCGCCTGCTTGCCGAGGATGACGAGCTGCGGGCCTTCCGCCTCCACCACGCCCTTGAGGATCTTGGCGACGGCGAGCGGCTCGACGGGAGAATCGGTCTTCACGAGGATGCCGCGATCGGCGCCCATGGCGAGGGCGGTGCGCAGCGTCTCCTGCGCCTGCTGCGGGCCGACGGAGACGACGATCACCTCGCTCGCCGTGCCGGCCTCCTTGAGGCGCACGGCCTCCTCGACGGCGATCTCGTCGAAGGGGTTCATCGACATCTTGACGTTGGCGAGCTCGACGCCGGAGCCGTCCGACTTCACGCGGACCTTCACATTGTAGTCGACCACGCGCTTGACGGGGACGAGGACTTTCATGGGCTGTTCTCCGCCTCGGTCGCGGGGGGCGTGCCGCCCGGCGACATCAGAGACTTCCGTTGGCTGCCTATCGGGATAGGGGCCGGCCGCTCGGGGCCGGCGAGGTCGGGACCGTACTAACTGGGGCAGGACGCGTCAACGCGCGCGCCGCCGTCACCGGTCGGCCCTGATCGCCCGCGCCCCGCAGAATTGCATGTCAGGCGCAGCCTTACGCGGCGGCGGCGCCGGTGCCGGCCCGGCGCGCCCCGGTCAGGAGGTCACCTCGCCCGAGATATGGGCGATGAACTCCTCGAGAATGGCCACCCAGAGCACGAAATTGTGCACGAGATTGGCCTCGGTCACGCCCAAGGTGAGGTTGATCGGATATTCGATGGCCGCAAGCCCGTTGTCGGTCACATAGGCCTTGCCGAACACCCAGGTCTGGTTGAAGGCGTTCATCGAGGCCTGGGAGGGCGTGTGGCCGAGGTCGAAGCCGGCGCGGTATTGCAGCCGCTGGCAGGCGGTCTCGCCGTTCTCGGCCGCGCAGTCGAAGGTCCGCACCACGAATTTCGTGTCGCCGGCCTGGGCGTAGACGATCGGATTGCCGGAGGGGTCGGTGGCGGTGACGCTCTCGACGCCCGCGAGCGTGAGCAGGCGCTGCACCTCGGTGGCGGAAATCCGCGCGTAGATCTTGTCCTCGGCCGCCGCCGGCCCGGCGATCAGCGCAAGGCCGGTCAGAGCCAGAGCCAGCGCAGCGGCGACACGGCCCGGAAATCCACCCCTCGAAGCACCCATGGTCCCACCCCACAAGGACGATCGCCCGGCCCGCCGGCCCCTGCCAGCTGTCGGGCGTCCAATTGGTTAAGGATGAACGAGAGGGGCGGTGCTGGCAAGGGCGCAGGCGCGCCCTGCGGGGCCGGATCAGCCCTTTCGGCCCGCGCCGGGCACCCAGAGCACATCCCCCGAGGCGCGGTTGGCGTGGCGCGCCGCCACGAAGAGGAAATCGGACAGGCGGTTGATGTATTTGAGCGCCGGGGCGCCGACGCTTTCGCCGGCGGCCAGCGTCACCATGCGCCGCTCGGCCCGCCGTGCGACGGTGCGGGCATGATGGAGGAGCGCGGAGGCGCGGCTGCCGCCGGGCAGGATGAAGGAGGTCAGCGGCGCCAGATCGGCATTGAGCCGGTCGATCTCGCTCTCGAGCCAGCTCACCTGGCCCTCGGTGACCCGCAGCGGCTCGAAATCGAGCTTCGTGCCCTCGGGGATGCAGAGATCGCCGCCGAGATCGAAGAGATCGTTCTGGATGCGGCCGAGCGTGTCGCCGAGCGCGCCGTCCGTCTCGAGCCGGGCGAGGCCGAGCACGGCGTTGAGCTCGTCGACGGAGCCATAGGCCTCGACCCGCACGGAGTCCTTGCTGAGGCGCTCGCCCGTTCCGAGCGCCGTCGTGCCCGCATCGCCCGTGCGGGTGTAGACCTTGTTGATCGTGACCATGCGCTCGCTCCCCCGCCTGCCGGTCCTCAGCCCTTCTGCACGAAGTAGAGGGTGAGCATGATCACGGCAATGGCGACCGCCTGCAGGGCGACGCGCGCCTGCATCAGCTTGTTTGCATATTTGCGGTTGAACTCCCCGCCGGTCGCCAGACCATAGAGGCCAAGGCCCAGCACGCCGATGACGGCCGCTATGCTGAGGAAGACGAAGACGAGAAAGAGCATGGCGCTTCTCCTTCGGGGGGCCGGTGATTGCGGCGCCAGTGTGGCGCGGACATGGTCATTCAATGGCCGGCCTCCGGCCTGACCGGTGTTGTCTGAACACTGCCTGAACGCAGCATATAGATTGACCCCCCCGGCAAGGCCAATCGCCGCATTCTCCGCTTGATCGGGTGTTTCGCCGGGCAATATGCTTAATGAGGCCTGACTCCGGGGCAATCGTGGTCAATCGTCACACGCTGGCCACCCGATCGTGGACTAGACTCAGGCCAGTCGTGTTTCGTCCGCAAGTGGCTCTCAGCCCTCGCGTATCGGAGAACAGAGTCGCCACGGGGCGGATCCCGTATCGCGCGCAAGCGCTGGGATGGACGGCGAGGAGGTCGCAATGGCCGCAGGTGAGACCGAATTTTCAAAACGCATGTCCGAGCGCGTGTCCCGCGATCAGCGCACGGCCTTTCGCGACCTGAACGATCTGTTCGAGCGCGGAGAGGTGGCCAAGCAATATCTCATGCCGGCGAAGAACGAGGAGGCGGTGCGGGCCGGCAAGCTCGGCCTCATCCCCGACCGCAGCCAGATCGAAGGCTTCATCGCCCATACGAACAACGACATTGCCCTGAAGGTCGTCAGCCTTCAGGGCTACCGCAAGGACCTCGACAGCCGTCTTCCGCCCGCGAACAAGTACTGGCTCGTGCGCCTCCAGAATCTCGTGCCGCTGATCGTGAGCGCGGCCGTTCTGATGCTGGCGCTGACGGTCGACTACGCCATCGTCAACGAATTCTGGACCAAGGTCCTGTCGGACGAATTCGGCGAAATCCCCAAGAGCCTTGAGGACGGCATTTTCGATCAGTCCACGGTCTTCTGGAAATCGGCGCAGGTCGTGTTCGCGGTCCTCGCGCTCCATTTCTTCATGCGCTACTGGGGCCGGGCCGGGCGCATGGCCTTCGCCGGCATCCTCTTCGCCCTCGTGATCCTCGTCTCCATCGGGCTCGGCCTCCTCATCTCCTCGGACTCGCTGCCCGCGGGCGCGAGCTTCGGGGGTGTCGAGATCGGCAAGGAGACGCTGAGCGTCGACGATGCGCTCGCCGAGCTCGGCCTTGAGTCCGGCACCGCCGATGTCAGCGAGGACGAGGCGGCGCGCGCGGCCAGCGTCCAGAACCGCGTGGCGAGCGCCGAGACGACGGTCTTCCTCGCGACGCTCTCGCTCATCTTCTTCCTCGTGGCCGGGGTGGGCGCCTTCGCGCTCCACTTCCTCCTCAACGCCTTCGCGGCCATCATCGGCAGCCCGCCGGCGGACGGCGATTCGCGCGGGCTCGAGCGCCTGCCCCTTCTGTGGTCCAAGCGGCTCGTCGAGGAGGAGGTCGCCTCCTACATGGCGAGCGCGCAGGGTCGGTGGAATCTCCTGCGGGCCTATGTGGCGCGCTATCAGGAGGATTTCGCGGCCGGCCTCGCCGAGTTCAGGCCGCAGGTCCCCAAGGAACTCGCCAGCGTCCGCATACGGATGGACGTGCCGGGTGCGGTCGACGCGGACGGAAATGAGGCTGTGCTCACCCGCCCCGCCGGCATCGAGGATCTGCGCCGGGCCATGTCGGCCGAGCTCGGCCGTGTCGTGCATGACCTCATGCATGAAAGCGGGGACTGGTCGGTGGAGCGCGTGCGCGAGCTCGTCCGCGAGGAGCGGGTGCGCGAGGACCAGACCGGCGCAACCGATGCGCAGGACGCGGACCCGATTGCCGACGACGATAATGTGACGCCGTTCTGGCCTCGGGACAGGGGCACGGGGACCTGAGGGAGACGGGGCGTCTCGCGGGGTCAGGAAAAATCGGGGGTGATGGGATGAGGACGAGAGATGTGACGAAGGGCCGGGGCGGAGCCGCCCCTCTGAGCTTGGCCGCGACCCTGGCCGCGCTGGCCCTCTCCCTCCTGCCCGCCACGGCGTCCGCCAAGCCCGTCCATGTCGTGGTGGGGCTCGACCTCTCCAAGAGCAATCCGCTCGTCGACGACGACGCCTATGCCCGCAAGGTCGCCGATTATGTCGAGGACTATGTGATCGACGCCGAACTCAAGTCGCAGGTGACCCTGCGCAGCTTCGGCAGCTACAACACCTCCGACCGCAATCTGCGTCAGGACTATGTGATTTCGACCCGTCAGCCCGCGGATGCGGTGAGCGTCATCACGCGCGAGATCATCGCCGGCATCCCCAAGCTCGTGGCGGCGGGCCGCCTCACCGCCCAGAACAACACCAACATCCTCGCCTTTCTCGAGAACATGGCCGAGCGGGTGGACTGCCGCAGCCATGAGGTGGTGATGATCCTCGTCACCGACGGGATCGAGGACAGCGAATATGCCCGCATGGTCCGCCAGGGGGCGACGCTGCCCGAGCCCGAGGAGGCTCTCTATCAGGGCTGCGACGAGCTCCATATTCTCGGCCTCGGCCAGGGCCAGACGAGCCCCGAGCTCACCAAGCGCCTGCGCGAACAGTGGACGCTCTGGGCCGAGAAGGCGGGCTTCGAGGAATTCTACGGTCTCAACGACTGGTGATCCGTGGACGGCGGGATGACCGCCCGCCCTTCCTCCGATTTCGGATAAATCCGCCTATTGCGCGATCGGCGCGTCCGGCGCGTCCGGCGCGGCCGAATCCGCCGCGGCGAGCACGTCCTCCATGGGCGGCACGAGCAGCGTCGGATCGATATGGGCGGCGCGCCAGTACATGCGCCAGTCGAGATGGGCGCCGGTCGAACGGCCCGCGCTGCCCACCTTGCCGATGACATCGCCCTGGGTGATCCGGTCGCCGACCGCAACGGTCACCTCGTCGAGATGCATGAACACGCCGATCAGCCCGTGGCCGTGATCGACGAAGATGAGCCCACCCTCATAATACATGTCCGGCTCGGCGAGGGTGACGACGCCGCCCGCCGGCGCCTTGACGGGCGTGCCGCGCGGGGCGGCGATGTCGACGCCGTAATGCGGCCGGCGCGGCTCGCCGTTCAGGATGCGCTGGCTGCCATAGGTGCCGGTGATGGGTCCGAGCACGGGCCAGACGAAGCTTTCGGTGAAGGCCGTGAGCGGGCTGTCCTTGGGGCGCGCCGCGGCCTTGATCGCGGATTCGCGCTGGATGCGGGCGAGCGTCTCGGCGTCGGGCGGGGTCACCATGGCGGGCGGCAGACCGTCGATCCGCTGGATGTCGTAATCGCGCGGTTCGACCGCCAGGACGCGGCTCTGGGTGCGGCCGTCCGCGAGCGTCACGTCCAGCGTCGCGCTGCCCGCGAAGTCGCGGTCGAAGCCGAAGACGAAATTGCCGTCCTGGGTCGTGGGGATCGCAAAGCCGTCGAGCGTCACGGTGGCGCCCACGGGCGCGGCCCCGCGCATCAGCCCGCCCTGGACGGGCTTGCCCTTGAGAAGGAAGAAGGAGGCCTCGGCCTCGGGCCCGGCGGCCGGCTGGCCGCTCGGCGGAAGGGTGTCGGCCGCGCCGGCCGGGCTGCCCGCGACCCCGGCGGCAAGGCCGAGGGCGAGACAGGGCGCAAGGCAGAGGCGGCTCCGGCGTGACTTCGAGACCGTCGGCGTCATGCGCGTGTCCCTCCGGCGTTGATCTCCTCGTGGCGGCGCAGCGCGATCTCGGCGGAGGCATAGGCCTCCTGACGATCCGCGTTCCAATAGCGCAGGGCCGGGAGCGGAATGACCGCCCCGGTCACGGCGCAGAGCACGTGATCGCCGGGTTCGGCAATCACATAGTCGCCGCTGAAATAGTCGAGCCGGGCAAGTCGGCCCGGCGCCTTTGGCAAGCTGGTCATGGACTTCCTATACCCCAGCCCGCGGGGGGAGAGAAGGCGGGGCGGTGCCCGGCCTCAGAACAGCGTGCCCTGCTCGCCATGGCGCGGCTGGCGCAGCGCCCGGCGGGGCCGTCCCGGTGCGGTCGGCGGCGTGGTGATGCGGGCCCCCACCATGGCATCGGCGAAGACGAGCGCCACATCCTCGCCCGGCGCGACGTCGACGGCATGGGAGATGAGGCGTCCATCGCTGCCGCGCACCAGCGCATAGCCGCGCGCGAGCGTGCCCATGTGGCTGAGCGTCCCGAGCAGCTTGCCCTGGGCGGCGAGGCCGTCGGCGGCGCGGGCGAGCAGCCGGCGCAGCGCGGGCT
>JACAEB010000080.1 GCA_013389075.1 Alphaproteobacteria bacterium | reverse complement strand
GGCGAGATCCTCGCCCGCGCCGGTTGTTCGACGGCCCGCGGGCGGGCCCTCGACCCGCCGGCCGCGTCCGCGCCCCCGCCCGTCCGCAAGGCGGCGCGAGGGGGGCGAAAACGGTGGGTTCCCCGCTTGACCGCAAGCCTGTGTGCGGATATGGTCCGCGCCTCATTTGCGGCAGGCTGTAGGTTGTTGAGCCGAAACCTAGACGCTGCCAGAGATTCCGGTCTCGCCGGGTGCCCGTCAGGCACCCGCAAAGCGTCGAAAGCGTGAGGCCTCCCGAGGGCGTGTAGCCCAGGGCGGCGTCGCGGTTTTGCTCGTGCGCGGAAAGCTTCCCCGCACTGCCGATGGACGGGCCAGGGCCGGTTCCTGGGACAGAGAGACGAAGAGTGGAGAGGACGGCGTATGCCGACAATTCAGCAGCTCAGCCGCAAGCCGCGCACCCCGAAGGTGAAGCGCAACAAGGTGCCGGCCCTCGAGGCCTGTCCGCAGCGGCGCGGCGTGTGCACGCGCGTCTATACGACCACACCGAAGAAGCCGAACTCGGCGCTGCGGAAGGTGGCGAAGGTGCGCCTGACCTCCGGCTACGAAGTGATCGGCTACATCCCGGGCGAGGGTCACAACCTTCAGGAGCACTCCGTCGTGCTCATCCGGGGCGGCCGGGTGAAGGACCTTCCGGGCGTGCGCTACCACATCCTCCGCGGCGTGATGGATACGCAGGGCGTGAAGGACCGCAAGCAGCGCCGCTCCAAGTATGGCGCCAAGCGGCCGAAGTGACGGCGCGGGCGGCAGGCAGGCGAACGAACGAGAACGAGTGAGGCAGGACGATGTCGAGGCGGCACAGGGCAGAGCAGCGCGAAGTGGTTCCCGATCCGCGGTTCGGGGACATCGTGGTGTCGAAGTTCATGAACTCGCTGATGTACGAGGGCAAGAAGTCGGTGGCCGAAGGCATCGTCTACGGCGCCTTCGACGCGATCGAGAAGAAGTCCGGCCAGGACCCGATCAAGATGTTCCACGCCGCGCTCGACAATGTGATGCCCTCGATCGAGGTGCGCTCGCGCCGGGTCGGCGGCGCCACCTATCAGGTGCCGATGGAAGTGCGCCCCGAGCGCCGGCGCGCGCTGGCCATACGCTGGCTCATCACGGCCGCGCGCAGCCGCAACGAGACGACCATGGTGGGTCGTCTCTCCGGCGAGCTGCTCGATGCGGCGAACAATCGCGGCGCCGCGGTGAAGAAGCGCGACGACACGCACAAGATGGCCGAGGCGAACCGCGCCTTCAGCCATTATCGTTGGTAAACGGAGCTTTCCCTCGCATCCGCCAGGCGGATGCAGCGAGGAACGAGGATCTCAGTCATGGCCCGCACGACGCCGCTCTCGGACTACCGGAACATCGGTATCATGGCGCATATCGACGCCGGAAAGACGACGACGACCGAGCGCATCCTCTATTACACGGGCCGCAGCCATAAGATCGGCGAGGTCCATGAGGGCGCCGCGACCATGGACTGGATGGAGCAGGAGCAGGAGCGGGGGATCACCATCACCTCGGCCGCCACCACCTGCTTCTGGAAGCAGAAGCGCATCAACATCATCGACACGCCCGGCCACGTGGACTTCACCATCGAGGTGGAGCGCTCGCTGCGCGTGCTCGACGGCGCGGTCGCGGTGCTCGACGGCAACCAGGGCGTGGAACCCCAGACCGAGACGGTCTGGCGGCAGGCGGACAAGTACAAGGTTCCGCGGATCTGCTTCGTGAACAAGATGGACAAGATCGGGGCCGACTTCTACATGTCGGTCAATTCGATCTATGACCGCCTCGCGGCCAAGGCGGTCTGCATGCAGCTGCCCATCGGCGCCGAGTCCGACTTCAAGGGCGTCATCGACCTCGTGAAGATGCGCGGCATCGTCTGGAAGGACGAGACGCTCGGCGCGGAATACGACTACATCGACATTCCGGCCGACCTCCTCGATCGCGCCAAGGAATATCGCGAGAAGCTGATCGAGACCGCCGTCGAGGTCGACGAGGCGGCGATGGTGGCCTATCTCGAAGGTCAGGAGCCGGACGAAGAGACGCTGAAGGCACTGATCCGCAAGGGCGTGTGCACGCTCGCCTTCATCCCCGTGCTCTGCGGCTCGGCCTTCAAGAACAAGGGCGTCCAGCCCCTGCTCGACGCGGTGGTCGACTATCTTCCCTCGCCGCTCGACGTGCCCGACATTCGCGGAATCGATGCCAAGAACGAGCAGGAGGTCACGGTGCGCTCCTCCGACGAGCTGCCGTTCTCCGGCCTCGCCTTCAAGATCATGAACGACCCGTTCGTCGGCTCGCTGACGTTCGTGCGCATCTATTCCGGCGTCCTCGAGTCCGGCACCCAGGTGCAGAACACGGTGAAGGACAAGCGCGAGCGGATCGGCCGGATGCTCGAGATGCACGCCAACCACCGGGAAGACGTGAAGGAGGCCCGGGCGGGCGACATCATCGCGCTCGCCGGCCTCAAGGAAACCACGACCGGCGACACGCTTTGCGATCCGAACCGGCAGGTCGTCCTCGAGCGGATGGAATTCCCCGAGCCCGTCATCGAGCAGGCCGTCGAGCCCAAGTCCAAGGCCGACCAGGAAAAGCTCGGCCTTGCGCTCAATCGTCTGGCTCAGGAGGATCCCTCCTTCCGCGTCAGCGTCGATCACGAGAGCGGCCAGACGGTCATCAAGGGCATGGGCGAGCTGCACCTCGAGATCATCATCGACAGGCTGCGCCGCGAGTTCAAGGTGGACGCGAATGTCGGCCAGCCGCAGGTGGCCTATCGCGAGACGCTGACGCGGACGGCCGAGATCGACTACACCCACAAGAAGCAGTCCGGCGGCTCGGGCCAGTACGCCCGCGTGAAGCTCATCTTCGAGCCCGCCGAGCCCGGCACCGGCTTTGAGTTCGTGTCCGAGATCGTCGGCGGCTCGGTGCCGCGGGAATATGTTCCTGGCGTCGAGAAGGGTCTCAAGAGCGTCGCCGACAATGGCGTGATCGCGGGCTTCCCCGTGATCGACTTCCGTGTGCGTCTCATCGATGGCGCGTACCACGACGTGGACTCGTCTGTGCTCGCCTTCGAAATCGCCGCGCGCGCGGCCTTCCGCGAAGCAGCGCCCAAGGCCGGCGCGAGGCTGCTCGAGCCGATCATGAAGGTGGAAGTGGTGACGCCGGAGGAGTATACGGGGTCGGTCATCGGTGACCTCACCTCGCGGCGCGGGCAGGTCCAGGGTCAGGACCGGCGCGGGAACGCGAATGTGGTGAACGCGATGGTTCCCCTCGCCAACATGTTCGGCTATGTCAGCACGCTCCGCTCCATGAGCCAGGGGCGCGCGCAATACACCATGCAGTTCGATCACTACGAACAGGTGCCCCAGCAGGTCGCCGACGAAGTGATCGCGAAGTTTGCCTGAGGCCCCTCGCGCGGGCATCTTGAGGTCCGTCGTCAGACCACGGAGAGACGAAGATGGCTAAAGAGAAGTTTGAGCGTACGAAGCCGCACTGCAACATTGGGACGATTGGTCACGTGGACCATGGGAAGACGTCCCTGACGGCGGCGATCACGAAGGTTC
>JACAEB010000056.1 GCA_013389075.1 Alphaproteobacteria bacterium | reverse complement strand
GTAATGGGTGTAGATGTCCGCATCCGGATAAAGCTCGCACAGCGCCTCGAGCACCTTCTCGCCGCCCCGCATGTGGTAGAGCCAGTAATGAACGATCGCCGTCTTCATCTGCCGCCCTCGCCGGGGCGCCCCTCCCGGGGCGGAACACAAACGCCGTGCGGGTTTAGCGCTTTCCGCGGTGCCTGTCAGCCGGGCGCCCGCGTCGGGCCCGGCGCGTCCTCAGCGTGACCCCGGAGGGCGCCCCGCCATGCAGATCACGCTGATCGGCCTCCTCGTCCTCGCGCTCTGGGCGGCAGTCGCCTACCGGCGGCCCTCCGACGGGCTGCTCATGGTCGTGCTGTGCATGCCCTTCGGCGCCACCGCCGTGTTCAACCTGCCCGCCGTGGGCGGGCTCAGCCTTCTGGCCGCCAACACGGTGGCGGCCGTCACGATCGGCCTCCTCCTCGCGCGGCATCTCTCGGGGCCGGACCGGCACATGATGATGAGCCTGCCGCCGGCCGCCCTCGCGCTCGTCGGCTTTGCGGCCTATGGCACGCTCGCCTCCATCCTGATGCCGCAGATCTTCCACCACGCCTTCCTCGTCTTCTCCATGGCGCGGGACGTCGAGGGCGGCGTCTATCCCATCCAGGGGATCCGCTCGGTCCTCGTCCCGATCGAGGCGAACCCGTCCAACTTCTCGCAGAGCGCCTATCTGCTGCTCGGCACCGCCTATTTCCTCGCGCTCGTCTGGCTCGCCCGGCTGCGCGGGCCCGGCCCCGTCCACCGCATGCTGACGGTCGCGGCCTGCATCAATCTCGCCCTCGCCGCGCTCGACTCGCTCTCGCTCGACGGGCTGCTCGGCATCCTGCGCACGGCGAACTATGCGATCCTGTCCGAGCACGCGATCCAGGGCGTGAGCCGGATCATCGGCGGCTTCCCCGAGGCCTCGGCCTTCGGCGGCTACACGGCCGCGCTCTACGCCTATTTCGCATCGGCCTGGCTCGACCGGCGCGACCCGCGCCTGGGGCTCCTCGCGCTCGGGAGCGGGGCGGGCGCCATCATGGCCCTGTCGTCGACCGCCTATGTCAGCCTCACCGTGGTCACCGCCGTCCTCCTTGCACGGACGCTGGTCGAGGCGCTCGCCTCGGGCGTCCGCGTGTCGCGGCTCCTCACGGCCATCCTCGGCGGCCTCGCCGTGCTCGCGCTGATCACGCTCCTCCTCCTCCTCACCCCGCTCGGCGCCGCGGCGGACGGGCTCCTCGACGAGCTCATCTTCAACAAGGCGGAGAGCCGCTCGGGCATCGAGCGCGGGGCCTGGGCCGCCTGGGGCCTCAAGGCGTTCGTCGAGACCTACGGGCTCGGCGCGGGGCTCGGCTCGTTGCGCTCGAACGGCCTCATGCCGGTGCTCCTGTCGAATGTGGGTCTTCCGGGTACGGTCTGTTACGCGGCCTTCGTGTGGTTCGCCTTCCTGAGGCGTCCGCCGGGCCTCTTGTCGCCCGAGATGCGCATGCTGCGCCGCGCCGCGAGCACCGGGGCGCTGAGCCTCTTCACCGCGCAGTTCCTGTCGGCGACGACGCCCGATCCGGGGCTCGCCCTCCTGACCTATGCCGCCATCGCCACCGCCAGCGCCCGCATGGGCGTTCCCGTCGCGGCGGCGGCGCCCCTCACCCCGCCGCGAGGTGACGGCCGGCTCGCAGCGCGCCCAGCGCGTACCACAGGCGGATGAAGCGGTCGGCGCCGGGGTCGGCGAGAAGCGAGCCGGCGAGAAGGACGGGCAGCGAGGCCGCGAGCTTGACCGGATTGAGATGGCGCGGCCGGCCATTGCCCTTGATGCGCTCCATCGCGACCTCCGTCACCCCGCCCCAGTAGGCGCGCCGGCGGACCCAGTCGCGGGTGAGGCGCTCGGCCGAGACCTTGTGAAAGGCTCCCATGGAGCCGCAATACCAGCTGCCATGGCCCGCCGCGGCGAGGCGGTGATGCAGCTCGAGCTCCTCCCCGCTCAGAAGCGATGTGCCGGTGCGCCCGAGATCCTCGCGGAAGGGCCGGTCCGGCGGCAGCGCCGCGCGCCGATAGGCGAGATTGGCCCCAAAGAGGCTCATGCCCTCCGTACAGGGACCATCGGCGTCGCGGTCGATGAGCGAGAGGAACATGGACCAGCGCGGGCCGATATGGCCGGGGGTCCGTCCGTCCGGAAAGCGGCCGACGAGACGGCCGCCGAGCACGGCCACATCCTCCGGCACGCGCCCCGTCACGGCGAGGAGCGCCGCGACATAATCGGGGAACGGCACCGCATCGTCGTCGAGAAAGGCGACCCAGTCGCCGCGCGCCACCCGGATGGCCGCATTGCGCGCGCGCGATAGGCCGGGCTCTGACAGACGCAGGAATGTGAGGCCGGGACTGGCCTCCGCGAGGGCGGCGAGCGCTGTGGCATGGCCCCCGGACGAGGCGCTGTCGACCAGAATGACCTCGACCGCGGCGCCGGTCGGGCCCGCGACCTGCGGCAGCAGCGCCTCGAGACACTCGCGCGCATCGGCGGACCGGTCATGGGTGCAGATGCAGATGCTGGCCCGCATGGCGTCCCCTTGCGCCCTCCGTGTTGCACTGCTTATATGCGGCGACCGCACCGACAGCAACAGCCCGCCGCCCGTTCGGGCCGGCCCTGTCCCATCGGACCGGCCCGTTCCATCGGGCCGGAGGGTCCCTCCGGGGGAGCGTTTCATGTCAAGGCCCGAGCGTTGCGCCTCTTCGCCGCTTGCGCGCCGACCCCGCCTGCCTGTCCCCCATCCGAGAAGGTCCGAGCGTTGAACTCGGCGCGCGGAGCAGCCTGGATCGTCGGCTCGCGCGTGACGGCCCAGCTCAGCGGCATGGTCCTGCTGATCGTCGCCGGGCGGATCCTCGGCGCGGAGGCGCTCGGCTCGTACCTCCTCGTGGCGGCGATCGCGGAGTTCATTCGCCGGCTGGGGCGCGCGGGCTGGCGCGAATACGTGCTGGCCACCGCGCACGAGCCCGGCGCCGCGGACATGGCCTTCTGGTGCTCCGTGATCGCGGGTGCGCTCTGTGCCCTCGCGGGGGCGCTGGGGGCGATCGGTCTCGGCCTCGGCGGCGTCGATCCGGTCTATGCCTGGGCGCTGTTCCTCCTCACCGCGACGCTGCTGCTCGGCGGCGCGACCATGATCTTCGAGGCGCGGCTCGTGCACCGGGGGCGGGTCGACCGCTCCTCGCAGATCGCCATCGCCGGCGATACGGCGGGGATGATCGTCGGGGTGGCCGCCCTTTTGTCAGGCTACGGAATACTCTCGCTCGTCCTTGCCCGCCTCGCGCTGGCGGTCACCTGCTTTGCGGGCATGGCGCTGGTCGATCGCTGGCGCCCCCTGCTCCTGTGGGAGCGCGCCCGGCTGCCGCAGATCCTCTCCTTCTCGACGAACATCCTGGCCTCGCGGCTCGTCAATTTCGCCAACACCTATGGCGCGGACTTCATCATCGCGCTGTTCCTCGGTCCCGCGGGCGTGGGCTATTTCCGCACCGGCCTCAGGATCGCGGGCGCGGTGCAGGAGCTCGTCTCGGAGGCGATGAACATGCTCGCCTGGGCCTCCTTCGCGAAGGCGCGGACGGACGACCCCGATCCGGCGCGCGCGCAGGAGGCGACGGCGGCACTGACCAACACCTACATCGCGCGCGGCCTCCTGATGGCGACGCCCGTCTATGCGGGTCTTGCCATGACCGCGCCCGCGCTCGTGCCCGTGCTCCTCGGCGCGGGCTGGGAGGCGACGGCCATGGTCACCTCCATCATCGCGGTGAGCCATCTCCTGATGACGCCCTTCCTCATCTCCGAGCCGGTGCTGAGCCATCTCGGCCGCGTGAAGCTTCTGCCACGGCTTCAGGGGGCGCTCTCCGTGCTGACCCTCGCCTCGCTCGCCGCGCTGGCGGGCTTCGGCATCGGCTATGCGGCCTTCGCCTTCCTCCTGCGCGCGCTCATCGCCTCGCCCATCATGGTGATCCTCTACATCCGGACGGCGGGCCTCAGGGTGGAGACGCTCGTCTCCTCGCTTCTGATGGTCGCCGCCGGCATCGGCGTGCTCGCGGCGGGCGTGGCGGCGGGCGGACTTGCGGCCGCCGAACTCGGCGCCCTCGCCCCGCCCCATGCGGGCCTCGCGCGGCTCGTCTGCGAGGTCGCCGGGGGGGCTGCGGCCTATGGCGTCTTGATCTATGTTTTCCGGCGCGATCTCCTGCTTGATATTCTCGCGGGGCTGCGGGGACGGCCCCGGGTCGAAGCCTGATCCGCCCTCGCGGGTCGGGACGCAGAGGGAGAGGCGCAGGTGAGCCTGAGCGATCTGACGGGAGGCCGCGATCTTGGACGGCTCGGCCGGGCCTTCGCGCTGCGGTTCGACGACCAGACGGGCCTCCTGCGCCGTCTCGGCCTGCGGCTGACCTTCCACCCGCCCTATCTCGAGCGAGGCGCGGTCTTCATCCACGTGCCCAAGGCCGCCGGAAACACCGTCACACGGACGATCTATGGCAGCGCCTCGCATGAGCTCGGCGGCCATGCGACCGCCCGCCTCTATCATCGGGCCAATCCGGCGCTCGCCCGCCGGCTCCATTTCTTCGCCTTCGTGCGCAACCCCTTCGACCGCTTCCACTCGGCCTTCTATTTCCTGAACGCGGGCGGCATGCCCCGGTTCGACGCGCAATTCGCTCGGGAGGTGCTGGGCCCGGTCGGGAGCTTTGCGGGCTTCGTCCGGCGTATGGGAGAGGATGCGGCCTTCCGCGATACGGTGCTCGGCTATCTCCATTTCATGCCGCACACCCATTTCCTCTGCGATCGCCGAGGCCGGCTGCTCGTCGACCAGCTCTGCTACTACGAGCACTTCGATGCGGAAATGGACGGGCTCTGCGCGCGCTTCGGCATCGACAATCCGGGGCTCGTCGCCAATCCGACCCGCGAGAAGGACGCCAGCCTCGCGCAGGACATGACCCCCGAGGCCATCGCCCTCGTGCAGCATCTCTATGCGGAGGATTTCCGCCTCCTCGGCTACGACACCCGGTTCGACGCGGGCGCGCTCGGCCCCGTGCGCGCCGCCGCCGGCGCCACCCGAGCGCTCAGGGCAGCGTCCGCTTGAGCCAGCCTTCCGCCCGCCCGAGCGCGAGCTCGGCGAAATAACCCGTCCGGCGCGGGCTGCCCTCGATCAGGGCACGTCCCATATTGGCGAGCGAGCGCGCGCACCAGTAGGCGGCTTCCCCCGGCGGATAGCCGTGCCGGCGAAGCACATAGCCCATGCCGCGCGCATAGGCCCGGCCCTTGCGCCGCATGGCGGCGTCGGGCTCCCGCGTGTCGAGCTCGGCATGGTGCCCGAAAAGCGCGGGGTCGAACCGCCCCCGGAAGCCCGCCGCGAGCGCCCGCAGCACGATGTCCGGCCCCTCGCAGGACTGCCAGGGGCTCGCCGCGCCGACGCCGATCGTCTCGTCATAGCCGTTCACGGCCTCGAGCACCGCCCTGCGGAAGAAGGCGACCCATTCGATCTGCGTGATCCAGACGTTCCGCCTCGTGATGTCCGTGGCCTGCGGGGCATAGCGGCCGTTGATGCTGCGCCCCGTCTCGTCGGCGGCCCGCCCCGAGACGATGTCCGCCCCGCTCTCCTCGAGTAGCGCGAGCCCTCGTGCGAGAAAATCCGGCGGATACCAGCAATCATCGTCGGGAAAGAGGAGGATGCCGCCCCCGCTCGCCCGCCAGCCGACATTGCGCCCCCGGCTCAGCCCGCGCTCTCCCGGGCGGCGGATGCGCCGCAGCGGGAAGGTCCAGGCACCGGCGGACAGGACCGGACCGAGCCGGTCGTCCGTGTTCTGATCGACGACGACGACCTCGAAGTCACGGCAGCTCTGAGCCTCGAGGCTGTCGAGGAGACCGCCCAGCGCGAGGTCCCGTCCGAGCGTCGAGACGACGAGCGAGAGGATCGGCGCGCTCACGATCCCGCCTCCTCGATGAGGTCGGGCAGGAGGGCAAGCGCCGCCTCCGGCGTGAGGAGCTCGATGCCGGGGAAGATGCCCGCGATGCTCGCCTCGTGCACGGCGCGGATCTTGAAGTAGTTGTTCTCGACGAGCCTCACCCTCTTGCCGAGGATGAGGCCGGCTATAGCGACATGCAGGCGGTCGGTGGCGATGGCCGCGCAGCGGTCGATCCGGCGCAGGAAGGCATGGACGTCATCGCTATGGAGCCCGTCCGCGCTCACGTCGTCATTGCCCGGCAGGGCGGCGAGGCGCGGCTCGGCCTGCTCGTTGTCGGTCCGGAAGAAAAGGCCGAGCCGCCGGTCGGGCGGCGTCCGCCCCGGCAGCACGCGCGCGGGCTCAAGGAGAGCGAGATAGAAGGCCATGTCGTGGCAGAACTCCGCCTGCGGAGCGACCTTCAGGCTCTCGGCCCGGTCGCGCGCGAAGGCGGGGATGCCGTCCGGCAGGCCGAAGCGCTGGAAGGTCGAGGGCATCACGAAGAGCGCGCGCGTCACGCGGAGCTGCCGGTGCACATTGTCATGCCCCAGTATGGTCCGGTCGGACCAGGCACCGCTCCCGCCATAGACGAAGAGCCAGCGGCCGGCGAGCGGCTGGACGGCCCCGAGGGCGAGACAGGCGAGCTTGTCGGCCCGCCGTCCCATGTCGAAGGTCCGTGCGGAGAATCCGTAGTCCTCGAGAAAGCGCAGCGTGCCGTAATGGATGAGCGCATCGCCCAGATTGCCGTGGTTCTGCATCAGCGCGATGCGCCGCCCCGCCGCCGCCGTCTTCAGCCGGCGGGCGAGGAGGTCGAAGGCGGGACGCAGCGCCCGCGTGTCGCTCACCGGCGAGGTGGGACTCACCGCATGATCCTCCGTTCAAAGATCGACGATGCGGCGCGGATCGCAACGCCCGAGGAGCAGGTCGCCGAGCGCCCGCACATTGCCGGCGAGCCGGCCGCGATAGTCGAACAGCGCGTTGCGCGTGAGGCTGCGCGCCGCATTGGCGGCGAGCGCCCGGGCGACGAAGCGCAGCGCCTCGCGCGCCTGCATCGTGCCCTTGCGCCAGAGATAGAGCGGATTGGCGATCTGCGAATAGCCGAAGCGCAGCCCGCTCGTCCGCCCGCGCTTGACGCCCATGTGCACGCCGGAGGGTCCGGGCGCGTAGACGGTGCGGCCATGGGCGCGCGCCCTCTGCGTGAAGTCGCGGTCTTCCTGCCAGCCATAGAGAGGCAGCGCCTCGTCGAACCGGCAGGTACGCGCGACCACGGCGCGGAACGCCATGTTGCAGCCATACATGGCCGACACCTCGCGCATCGCCTCGCCCGAGGCCCAGTGCGGCAGGGGCGCGCGCGCCCCCGCGAGATAGGCCTCGGCCTCCGCCTCGTCGAGGCCCGGCCCCTTCACGCCGTCGGCGAGCATGCGGCCGGTGATGGCGACGATGTCGGGATGCGCCTCGAACAGGCCCCGCGTCCGCTCGAGCCAATCCTCCGCAGGCCGATAATCGTCGTCGAAGAAGGCGACCATCGCATCCTCCTCAGCGAGCAGCCCCATGGATGTGAGGCGGTCGAGCGCGACGTTGCGCTGGATGGAGCTGCCCGCTTCCGGCGACAGCGCGATCCCGCACCGCCCCTCGCGCACGGCGAGGTGATCGGCGAGCCCTTCCACGTCCTCAGGTCCCGCGCCCACGACCAGCGTCAGCTCGGGCCGCGCGCTCTGGCGGTCGAGATGATCGAGGAGCCGTGCCGTTTCGACCGGCCGGCCCTTGGTCGCCACGATCACGAAGATGCGCATGCCTGCCCCCGGGAGGTGCGGCCCCGCGGCGCTTCCCCGCGCGGCCAGCGGAACTATTCTCCGCCCTCGCCTTGATGTCCAGACGCGGGAAACGTGACCGCCGCTACGGCGCCCGCCGAATGAGGGTTGACGGACGAGGCCGCGCTCTGGCCTCCTTCAGGGGATCCTCGCGCTGCCTCTCCGGGAGACCGCCCACGTGAGTTCTGTCCTCGTGAATTCCGTCGACCTCTCCGGATTGTCGGCTCGCTGGCGCGCCTTCAAGAACAGGATCTACCGCCGCAAGGTGATGTTCATCCACGTGCCCAAATCGGGCGGCACGTCGCTTTCGCATGCGCTGCGCGCCGCCTACCCGCTCTCCTATTTCAAGCTGGACGAGGATGCGAGCCGCAAGGCCTGCGCCGATCTCGACGGTGCGGAGTGGATGCGCTTCAAGCAGAGGCTCCTTGCCTATCATGCCGAGCGCGACACCCATTTCATCCAGGGCCATGTGCCGGTGGACCGGACGTTTCTCGACCGGTTCGGGGCCGATTACAAATTCGTCACCTTGCTGCGCGAACCCGTCGACCGTGTCATCTCGCACTATTACTTCGATCCGCGGCTCAACAGCCTCTCCTGGGAAGCGTTTCTCGATTCCCCGCGCGGGCGCAGCGAGACGCGCCTCCTGTGCCATTTCTTCGGCGAGCTGCCCTGGCACGCGCCCGGCCTGGGCGCCGAGGCCGTGCCGCGCGCGCTCGACACCCTGTCGCGGTTCGCGGTGGTCGGGCTCATCGAGGACGAGCCCGCCTTCGCGCGAGATTGCAAGGCGGCGCTCGGGCTCAGCCTGCGCCTGCCCCGGCGCAATGCGGGCGCCGTGCGCAAGGCGGCGGGCGACAGGCTCGACCCGGCCGTCCGGGCACGGATCGAGGAGATGTGCGCGCTCGACACCGAGATCTATGGCGAGATCGCGCGCCGGGTGGCCGGGCGCGCCGCGGACGGCATCCAGGACAACACGCCCCCGCGGCTACGCTCAGCCGGCTGACGGGACCTTTTCGGCCGGCGGCGGCAACGCGTCGAGTATCGACAGGAGCCGGCGGGCCGCCGCCTCCCAGGTGAAGCCGGCCGCCCGGGCCCGTCCCGCCTCGCTCCAGCGGGCGCGGACCCCTGGCTCGCCGCGCGCGCGCACCGCCTCCGCCCAGGCCGCCGGATCATCCGCGGGCGCCGTCGTCGCCGCCGGGCCGCACACTTCGGGCAGCGCGCCGCAGGGCGCGACCACCGCGGGGCAGCCCAGATCCATCGCCTCGAGCGGCGGCAGGCCGAACCCCTCCGTCGTGGACGGAAAGAGGAGGCAGCGTGCCGCCTCGAGGAGGCCCCGCAGCTCGGCATCGCTCGCCCGGCCCGCGAAGACCGCATTGGGGGGCACGGCATGGCCCGCCGCCTCGAACGCCGCGCGATCGGCCCCGCCGAAGAGGACCAGCGCCACGCCGGACAGGCGCGGATCGGCGAAGGCCCGCATCAGAAGGCCGACATTCTTGTGGCTCTGCGTGTTGGCGAGCGCCACCGCATAGGCGCCCGGTGCAAGGCCGAGCCGGACCGCGAGCGCCGGATCGGCCGGAATCCGCCGCAGATGATCGACGCCGTTGTGCACGACCTCGATCCGCGCCCGTGGCGCCACCCCGAAGCGGGCGAGGGCCTCGGCGGAGAAGGCCGAGACGGTGAGGATCTTCGCCTGCCGCCGCCCGAGCAGAGGCTGGGCGAGCCGGTACCAGGCCCGGAACGCCGCGCCATAGGAGCCGGGGCTCGCAAAGACCTGCGCGTCATGGATCAGCGTGACGCTGCGGCGGGAGACCAGCGGGGCGAGATTGCACAGATTGACGAGGAGCCCGTCCCCCGCCGCGCGCGGCAGCTCGAGCTGTTCCCACGCCTGGCCGCCAAGGCGCCCGGACCGGTGGACCGGAATGGTTGCCAGATCCGGCGCGCGCCGCAGAACGGGCGGGGCCTCGACCCGCATCGGCCGGTGCCGCAGCTCGGGATCCTCCTGCCGCAGACGGTCGATCGCCCGCAGCATCTCCTCGGCCACGCGATGCACGCCCGTTGGCACGGCCTGGTAGAATCGGCCATTGAAGATGACCTGTTCCGCGTGCACGCCCTCTTCCCCCTTCGTCGGCACCCGTGCCGGCGCGGCGACCCTAGACCAATCGGCTCCGGCAGGGAATCGGCGCGCGATGGCAAACGAATCGGATCCTCCGCCCTCGCCCCCGTTTTCCGATGGGAAGGCCGTCCGGACGGGGTGGGGCGGAGGCGGACGAACCTTTCGGCAACGTATCTTTTCGTTAAGATTCCTGTGGTGGGGTGACCCTTCCGGACGGCGGCGAGGCCGGTCCGGACCAAGGCCCGGAAGAGAGGACATGGCGAAACCCTCCGCCCCCGACCGATCCGTTTCCGCTCGGCGCCGACCCCGGCGCGAGGCGCGGATGGTCTTGGATCTCGGCGGGTCCGCGGGCCCCGTCGGACACGACGAACCGAGCTCCCCCTCCCCCGCCCGCCAGTGGTCACCCTCCGTGGGCGGACAGGCCGGACGGGCCTCGGGCAAATGGTCGGCGGGCCGGACCCTCGCATTCATCGTGTTAATGTGCGGGGGCTTCTGGATTGCGCTCGGCCTGATCCTTTGGTTCACTCTCCGCTGACGGACGTCGTCGGACGCCCCCGCCAACAGCTTTCTCACAGGTTTTCCACAAGGCTTCCCATTCGGATCGTCGCAAGGCCGCCCGTCGAGGACGCGGTGTGCCGGAGGGATCTTCCGGAATGCGATGTGGACGGAGAGCGGAGCGCGGCGAGCCCATCCGGCGAGCGCGTCCAAGGGTCTCGTCCGGACGGCGTGGGCGCGTCCGCCAATGCGTCCGGGGCCCGAAGGTTCCGGCCCCATCGGAAACTTTCGTCGGGAGTGTGACGATTGCTGCATTGCACTTTTTTTTAGTTGCGTTGCAGCATCCCCCTCCTACAATGCCGACTGACTTGGTTAATTCTCCGGCCGCTGCGGGGTGGGCAAATGAATGTGTCGTTCAAGCGCGAGACGTTCACGGCGGGCGCCACAAGTCCCGACATCGCTGCCGGAAGCCTCTACGATCTCGGCGGCGCGGCCATTCCCTCCCTCTCCGCCGGGCGCCGCTCCGGGGGCCTGATGAGCTGGCGCAAGCGCGCGCTCGATCTCGCCATCGTCATCCCGGTCCTCCTCTTCGTCGCCCCGCTCCTCCTCGGCATCTATCTCGTCATCCGGATGCAGGATGGCGGGCAGGCCCTGTTCCGCCAGACGCGCTACGGCCAGGGCGGACGCACCTTCACCTGCTACAAGTTCCGCACCATGGTGAAGGATGCCGAGGAGCGTCTGAACCACCTGCTCGAGACCGATCCCGAGGTCGCGGCCGAGTGGCAGCGCGACCAGAAGCTGCGCAACGATCCGCGCATCACCCCCTTCGGCCGCTTCCTGCGCAAGTCGAGCCTCGACGAGCTGCCCCAGCTCTTCAACATCCTCCGGGGCGAGATGAGCATTGTGGGGCCGCGCCCCATCACCGCGTCGGAAGTGCCGAAATACGGGCGCTATTTCGCCTATTACGCCGCCACGCGGCCGGGCATCACCGGCCTCTGGCAGGTCAGCGGGCGGAACCACCGCACCTATGACGAACGCGTCCGGCTCGATGCGCGCTATGTGATGAACTGGTCGCTGCGGCGGGACATCGCGATCCTGCTCCGCACCATTCCGGCCGTCCTGTTCTCGAAGGGCGCCTACTGACGCCATCCCTCCGCGGGCGGAGCGTCGGCGCGCCGGCCCGGCCGGTCAGCCCTCCTTTCAGCTCTGATTGGTGCGGCGGGCGAGTTCGCGCTCCCAGGCGAGGGCGTGGGTCACGATCGTCTGAAGATCGTCGAGCTCGGGCCGCCAGTCCAGCGTGGCGAGGATGCGCGCATTGTCGGCGATCAGCGCGGGCGGATCGCCCGGCCGCCGCCCCTCGAGCCGGCGTGTGATGCGCGTGCCGGCGACGCGGTCCACCATGTCGAGCACCTCGAGCACCGAGTAGCCGCGCCCATAGCCGCAATTGAGCCGCAGCGACTCGTCCGGATGGGCGATGAGCCAGTCGAGCGCGGCCACATGGGCCCGCGCCAGATCCCACACATGGATATAATCGCGCACGCCCGTGCCGTCCGGGGTCGGATAATCCGTGCCGAAGACCGACACCCCCGCCCGCCGCCCGAGCGCTGCCTCTCCCGCCACCTTGATGAGATGCGTGGCGCCCGCCGTCGCCTGCCCCGTGCGGCAGCGCGGATCGGCGCCGGCCACGTTGAAATAGCGCAGGGCGCAATAGTTGAGCGGATGGACCGCCGCCACGTCCTTCAGCATGATCTCCGTCATCAGCTTGGACATGCCGTAGGGGTTGATGGGGCGCTGGGGCGTGTCCTCTCCGATGAGGCTTCCCTCCGGAGTGCCGTAGGTCGCGGCCGTCGAGGAGAAGATGAAGTGGCGCACCCCGCCCTTCAGCGCGCTCTCGATGAGGCTGCGGCTTTTGGCGGTGTTGTTGCCGTAATATTTGAGCGGATCGGTGACCGATTCCGGCACCACCACGGAACCCGCGAAATGCAGGATCGCGCCCACCTCGTCGGTCTTGAGGATGCGCGCGACCAGCGCCTCGTCGGCGATGTCGCCCTCGTGGAAACGCGCCTCCGGCGCCACGGCCCAGCGGAAGCCGGTCACCAGACTGTCGATGACGCTGACCCGGTATCCGCGCTCGAGAAGTGCGAGAACCGCATGGCTGCCGATATAGCCCGCACCGCCGGTGACGAGGACGCTCGAAATCTCGCTCATGCCACTGTCACCTTCCCGCGGGGCCGGGAGCGCCCGCCTCTACTTCGCCCCGCCAGAAGACCATCAGTATAGGCCGCGCCTCGCCCGCTTTTTCTGACGGCCTGCACTCTATAGCAAGTGAGCCGGGGACGGAAGGTCCCGGCCTTGACGGGAGGAGGTCCCGACCCGAGGCTGCGGACCATCCGATGTGTCGAGAGAGGACAGGACAGATGGAGCTTGACGAGGCACTCGCGACCCGCCGCTCGATCCGGGCGTTCCGGCCGGACCCGGTCCCTGAGGCCGCGATCCGGCGCATGCTCGAGGCGGCCGCGCGCGCGCCTTCGGGCGGCAATCTCCAGCCCTGGGTCGTGCATGTGGTGAGCGGGGCGGCGCGGGACCGGCTGATGGCACACATCGCCGAGAAGGCGCGCGCGACACCCTTCGGGGAAGGCTCCTGGTACGACGAATATCCCAAGGAGATGCCGGAGGTGTTCCGCGAGCGGCGGCGCAAGGTCGGCTACGACCTCTATGCCCTCGCCGGCATCGCGCGCGAGGACAAGATGGCCCGCGCCGTGCAGCTCATGCGGAACTTCATCCTCTTCGACGCGCCGGTCGGCCTCTTCTTTTCGACCCATCGCTGCTGCGGCATTCCGCAATTCGTCGATCTCGGCATGTTCATGCAGAGCGTGATGCTGATGGCGCGCGCCGAGGGGCTCGACACTTGCGCGCAGGAGGCCTGGGGCATCTGGCACGAGACGGTGGCGCGCTTCGTGGGCCTTCCCGAGGATCATCGGGTGTTCTGCGGCATGGCGCTCGGCTATGCCGACACGGCCGCGCCGGTGAACCGTCTGCACACGGAGCGTGCGCCGGTGGACGAGTTCGCGACCTTCCTCGCTTGAGGAGGGTCATCCCCCGGCCTGCCGGGCGAGCGCCGCCGCGAAGGCGTCCTTGAGGAAGCGGGCGCCGAGCGCGAGCCCGTCCGGCGCGATGCCGTGGCCGATCCCTTGCGAGATGTGCCATTGCACGGAGAGCCCCGCCCGGCCGAGCTCGGCGGCGGCGAGCTGGGTCGCTGCCGGCGGGATCACCTCGTCCTGGTCGCCATGGACGAGAAAGACGGGCGGACGGGCCGTGAGCTCGGCGGCGAGCCGGGCCGGGGCGACGAGCGCCCCCGAATAGCCGAGAATGGCGGCCGGCCCCGCGCGGCGCCTCAGCCCCACATGCAGCGCCATCATCGTGCCCTGGCTGAAGCCCACGAGCGCCAGCGCCTCGGGCGGCAGGCCCGCCCGCGTCAGTTCGGCATCGAGGAAGGCATCGAGCAAGGGGGCGGCGGCCAGGACGCCCGCCTCCGCCTCGTCCGGACTGCGGCGCGCGATGCCCCACCATTGATAGCCCATGGGTGACATGGCGCAGCGCTCGGGCGCGTTGGGCGCAAGGAAGGCCGCCGACGGCATCACCCGCGCCCATTGGGCGCCGAGCCCGATCAGGTCCTGGCCGTCCGCGCCGTAGCCGTGCAGGAACACGACGAGCCGGTCGGGCCGGCCGCCCGAGGCGGGGGCGAGGCGCGGACCATCGAGAACGGATTGACCGGCGGGCATCGGCGGGGCTCCATGGCGCGAGGGGATCGGCGGAGGGACGCTGTCAGATGGCGATGGAGCCTGCCATGTCCGGCGGAGGCGAGACAACCCGCTTCGCGCCGAGCCCGACGGGCCGGCTCCATGCGGGCCATGCCTTCGCGGCCCTCTTCGCCGCGCGGGCGGCGGCCGAAACGGGCGGGCGCTTTCTCCTGCGCATCGAGGATATCGACGCGGGCCGGGCCCGGACCGAATTCGAGGCCGCGATCTTCGAGGATCTCGCCTGGCTCGGCCTCGACTGGGAGCGCCCCGTGCGCCGGCAGTCCGAGCACCGGGCCGATTACGACGCGGCGATCGCCCGGCTCGAGGCGGCGGGCCTTCTCTATCCCTGCTTCTGTACACGGAGCGAGATCGCCGCCGAGATCGCCCGCAGCGCCGATGCCCCTCAAGGTCCCGACGGCCCGCTCTATCCCGGCATCTGCCGGGCCCTCCCGGCGGCGGAGCGGGCGGCGCGCCGCGCCGGGGGCGAGCCCTTCGCGCTCCGGCTCGACATGGCGCGGGCGCTCGAGGCCGTGCGGGGCCCCCTCGTCTTCGAGGAGAGGGGGCGCGGCCCCGCCGGCGAGCACGGGCGCATCCAGGCTCTGCCCGGGGCGCTCGGCGATGTGGTGCTCGCCCGCAAGGATGGCGGGGCGAGCTATCACATCGCGGTGACCGTCGACGACGCGCTGCAGGGGGTCAGCCTCGTCACGCGGGGCGAGGATCTGTTCGCCTCGACGCACCTCCATCGCCTCCTCCTCGCCCTGCTCGGCCTACCCGTGCCGCGCTGGCAGCACCACCGCCTGATCCGCGACGCCGCCGGCGCGCGCCTTGCCAAGCGCACGGGCGGCACGAGCCTTGCGGATCTGCGCGCGGCCGGGGTCACGCCGCAGGCGCTTCTGGCGGAATTCGGTCTTTGACGCCCCGCTCGCCCCATTGATGCCCCAAACATGTCCGATCCGTCATGGGGACGATTGTGGACAGGACGGCCGGGGGCAAGCGGGTGTCGGCACGGGAAAGCCCCAACCGGAAAGATCGGCGAGGCGAGCGCGCAGCCGCTGGCGCACTGATGCTGTGGGCCTTCCTCGCCGCCCCGGCCACGGCCGGCGAGCCCCGTCCGGGACCCGAGGTCGAGCGGACGTCGGCGACGCTCGGCAAGGCCCTTCTGCCCGCGACCCCGGAGTCCGCCGCGCCCGCCCGCCTCCTCACCGACGCCACCGCTTCCTTCTTCCGCAGCGAGGAGACCGGGCGGCTTGGCCTCGCCGCTCCGGCGGACACGCGCCTCACCCTCGCGACGCGCCTCTTCCGCCAGAGCCAGACCCGGACCGGCCGGCTCGACCCCCTCGCCTTCGCCGACACGGTGGGCGTGACCGACCGCAGGGCGGGCCGCGTCACGATGGGCCTTGCGAGCGCCGACGGCCGGTTCTCGATCGAAAGCGGGCTCGGCCTCACGGGCGGCGAGGCGCTCTCGCGCGAGGATCAGCTCGTTCACCGGCTCGGCCTCGTTCCCCCCGAGATCGGCGAGACCCCCGGCTCGGGCGGGACCGCCCACTGGCATTCGGGACGGCTGCGGCTCGTCGAGCGCGAGGGGCTGAGGCTCGTCTCGCGCTTCGCCCACAAGAGCATCGAGGCGGGCACCGATACGGCGGCGCTCGCCGCTGATCTTCCGTTTACGGATGGAACGCGGAGCGAGCTCGGCGCGACGCTCGCCACGGGGGGCGTCGAGTTCGAGGCTCTTCAGCGCACGGACCGGTTCGAGGCGCGGCAGACGGCCCTTTCGCGCCTGCGCGCGGCCCGCAAGGGCATGGCGGTCGCCTTTGCCCGGGGCGAGGAGCATCGCGAGACCCCCGCCGGCGCCTTCCTGACCGCCCGCGACACGCTCGACCTTACCCTGCCCGCCCGCCGCCTCGCCGCCGAGCCTCTGGGCCTTGGCACCCTCGTTCCCGCGACGCTCACCCTGTCGGGCCCGCGCGAGGAGAGCGCAGGCGCGGGCACAGGCGCGATCGCGCAGACGGGACAGGGCGTCGGCCTTGAAGCCGTCTGGCCCTATGAGGGCGGCCGCACCCGCCTTGCCATCCGCCACCGC
>JACAEB010000005.1 GCA_013389075.1 Alphaproteobacteria bacterium | reverse complement strand
GGGCCTACAAGGGCTGCCGCGAAGAGGGCAAGTGCTGAGCGCATGAGCCTGCGCGGACGGATGATCGCGTTTGCGGGCGGGGATGGAGTGTCCATCTCCGCCTATCATGTGGAGCCCGAGGGACCGCGCCGGGGAGGGCTCGTGCTCATCCAGGAGATCTTCGGGGTCACCGATCACATTCGCGAGCTCTGCGACGGCTTCGCCGCCGACGGGTTCGAGGTCATCGCCCCCTCCCTCTATGATCGCGAGCATCCCGATTTCCGGGCGGACTACACGCCGGAGGACATTGACCGCGCGAAAAAGCTCGCGACCGCGCACCCGGTCGACACCTCCCTCGCCGACATCGCCCGCTGCGTCGCTCTCTTGCGCCGGAAGGGGCCCGTCTACGTCACCGGCTACTGCTATGGCGGCTCGATGAGCTGGCTTGCCGCCTGCCGGATCGAGGGGATCGCCGCCGCGAGCGCCTATTACGGCCGGCTCATTCCCGAGCATGCCGACGAGCGCCCGCTCTGCCCCGTCATCTTGCATTTCGGCGAGCGCGACGCCTCCATCCCGCTTCAGGGGGTGGAGAAGGTGAAGGCCGCCCATCCCTCCGTGCCGGTCTACATCTATCCGGCGGGGCACGGTTTCAATTCCGACCGGCGGACCGATTACGACGCCGGCTGCGCGGCGCTCGCCCGCGCGCGGACGCTCGAGCTCTTCGCCGCCAACGCCTGAACCCGTCCGCGCGGCCCTAGATCTGATAGTCGAAGGGCTCGCCATCCTCGAGCCGGTGGTTCATCGACATGGCCGGATGGTCGCAGCCCGCGCAGCCCACGACGCGCGCCGGCACGCCCGCCACGGTGCAGCGGGGCGGCACGTCCTTCAGCACCACGCTGCCGGCGGCCACGCGCGAGCCCTCGCCCACCTCGAGATTGCCGAGGATCTTGGCGCCGGCGCCGATGAGCACATCGCGCCGGACCTTGGGATGGCGGTCGCCCCCCGTCTTGCCGGTGCCGCCCAGCGTCACGCCGTGCAGCATCGAGACATTGTCCTCCACCACCGCCGTCTCGCCGATCACGATGCCGGTGGCGTGGTCCATCATCACCCCGCGCCCGATGCGCGCATTGGGATGCACATCGACGGCGAAGAGCTGGGTGATGCGGCTCTGCAGATAGAGCGCGATCGGCTCGCGGCCCGACCGCCACAGCCAGTGGCCGACCCGGTGGGCCTGAAGCGCCATGAACCCCTTGAAGTAGAGGAAGGCCTGGGCATAGGAGCGGCAGGCGGGGTCGCGGTCGAGCACCGCCACGAGATCGGCCCGCACCGCCTCGCCGATGGACGGATCGGCCGCGAGCACCTCGTCGAACACCTCGCGCAGGAGCATCGGCCCCACCTCCTCCGAGCCGAGCTTGCGGGCGAGGTGGTAGCTCAGGGCCTCCTCGAAGCGCTCGTGTCGCAGCAGCGTCGCGTGGAGGTGGCTTGCGAGGATGGGCTCGCGCGCCGCGTCCGCCGCCGCTTCGGCGCGGATCTGTGCCCAGACCGGGTCCACGGTGGCGACGCTTTCGAGTATCTGCGGCATGGCCGGCATCTCCTGCATCCGGGGCTGCTCCCGTCGGGCTTCACCCTATAAAGAATGGGGATGAAGGTCTCGTTCTGGACCCCTCCACTCCCAAGTTTGTGATCGGCGCGCGCCGATGGCAACATCCCCCGCGACTCGGCCGCCCCTCTCCTTTCACCGGATCCGCCCGATGACCGATGCCGACGGGACGCGCGATCACGCTGCGCCCGAACCCCTGACGCCAGAGCTGTTCACCCCGGCCCGCGTGTCCGCCGAAAGTCGGGCCATGGTCGAGCGGCTCGAGGCTCTGATCGCCACGGCTCCGCCCGTCAACACACGACGGCCCGAGGACATCCGGGCCGAGCGCGCGGCGGGACGGGGCATCTTCCCCAAGCCGCCGCTCTGCGCGAGCGCCCAGTGGCGCACGATCGAGGGACCCTCGGGCGCGCTCAGGCTGCGCGTCTTCCGGCCCGACCGGATCGAGGGTGTCTATCTCCACATCCATGGCGGGGGCTGGATGCTCGGCGGCGCCGACGGCCAGGACCCGATGCTCGAGCGCCTGTCGAAATCCAACGCGCTGGCGGTGGTCAGCGTCGATTACCGCCTCGCGCCGGAACATCCCTATCCGGCCGCACCGGAGGATTGCGAGGCGGCGGCGCTGTGGCTCGCGCGGCGGGCACGGGCCGAATTCGGCACGGACCGCCTCCTGATCGGCGGGGAGTCGGCGGGGGCCCATCTCGCCCTCCTCACGCTTCTGCGCCTGCGCGATGCGCATCGGCTCAAGCCCTTTTCGGGGGCCAATCTCGTCTATGGCATGTATGATCTCGCCGGCACGCCCAGCGTGCGCAACTGGGGCGCTCGCAACCTGATCCTCAGCACCGACATCCTCGCCTGGTTCGTGGGCAACTTCCTGCCCCCCGACAAGATCCGTCCCGTGGCGCTGCGCTCCCCCGCCATCTCGCCCCTCTACGCCGATCTGCGCGACATGCCCGAGGCACTGATCAGCGTGGGCACGCTCGATCCGCTGCTCGATGATTCGCTCTTCCTTCATGCGCGCTGGATCGCGGCGGGGCGGCCCGCCGAGCTCGCGGTCTTCCCGGGCGGCGTGCACGGCTTCAACGCGCTGCCCGGCGGCCTCGCGGCGGAGGCCAATGCCCGCATCGATGCCTTCCTCACCCGCGCAGGCCGCGCCGAGCGGGCCCCGCCCGCCCCCGCCGCCCGCG
>JACAEB010000069.1 GCA_013389075.1 Alphaproteobacteria bacterium | reverse complement strand
GTCTGAGACCTGGTAGCAGCCGTCCAGGGACTGGGGCCCCAGGGTGTAGTGCAGTACCACCCGTACGAGCTGCCCTTCTTCAAGGATGAGGGGGCCTCCAGACGGGCCTTGGAGCATGCGCTCGATGGCCGTCCCGAGCGCGGGCGCGAGGACCGAGCCGTCGGCGGCCGCGCCCACGGTCGGCCGGCCGAGCCCGTCCGCCTCCTCCGCCTGCAGACGATAGTCCCGCGGCTGATCCTCGCCCGGCAGGCGCAGAAGGCCCGCGCCGCCGGGTCCGCCCGACAGCCCCGGGCTCTGCGGGCCGAGCCAGGCCTCGATCTGAGGCAGGGCCGTCCCGTCGGGGAGCGCCGTCTCGACGAGCCGCAGATGCAGGCTCGGCGCCGCCTGATGGAGGCCGAACAGGTGGACGATCGCCCGCGCCGCCCGCGCCTCCCCGAGGCGCACCTCTTCCATGTCGACCGAAAGGCGGGCGGGCAGGCCGTCCTCGTCGACGAGGCTCGCCCTCGCCGTCCGTGCACGGAAGGGCGTGCCGCCCTCGAGCGTCAGCCCCGAGGGGGCGGTGAAGATCCGGTGCTCCGTCGAATAGGGCAGGAGATTGACGCGAAGGTCGGGAATGGCGAGGCTTGCGGGGCCGATGAGTCCGCCCTCCATTCGCACCGGCCCGAGCTCGTATTGCAGGCGGAACGGGTAGCCGTGTGCGGACGGTTGCCGCACGCTCAGCGACTGGCCCGCATGGTCCATCGAGGCGAGGAAGGCACCGAGCTCGGCGCTCGCGATGCGCGCCGTCTTGGTCCAGATCAGGCTGTAGAGCGCGATCAGCAGGAGGAAGGCCGCGAGGGGCAGGAATGGAAAGAGGCGTTTCACGGGAGCTCCCGGAGCAGGGGGGCAAGGGGAGGGTGACGGAGGAACACTGGCTGTTCGCCTACGGATCCTTGATGTGGAGCCCGGGCTTCTCGCCGGTCGAGGCCGTGCCCGCGCGCCTTGCGGGCTATCACCGGGCCTTCTGCATCCTGAGCTGGCACCACCGGGGCACGCGGGAGGCGCCCGGCCTCGTTCTGGGGCTCGACCGCGGCGGGGCCTGCCGGGGCCTCGCCTACCGCCTGGCGCCGGAGACGCTCGCCGAGACGCTCGCCTATCTGCGCGCGCGCGAGCTCGTCACCGATGTCTATCGCGAGGCGCGCGTTCCTATAGAGCTCGAGTCGCCCGGGGGCGGGGCGGGACGGCGGGTCCTTGCGCTGGCCTATGTGGTGGATCGGCATCATCCGCAATATGCGGGCCGGCTCCCGCTCCCGCAACAGGCCCGGCTGATCGCGGACGGGGTGGGCGCCTCGGGGGCCAATCTCGACTATATGCGCCTCACGCTCGACCATCTCGAGGCCGCGGGGGATCTCTCGGCGGAGCTGCGCGCGCTGCGCGTCGCCGTCGAGGCGCTGATCGAGGGCGGGCCGCCGCCTCAGCCGCAGCGCGAATAGCCGCATTCGGGACAGGTGTCGCAGCCCTCCACCCGGCGCAGCGAGGGCTGGCCGCAGCGGGGGCAGGGGCGTGTCCCGTCGCGCGAGAGACCGAAACCGAGGGCGCGCTCGCCCGGCGGATCGTCCTCCCCCGTCACCGTCTCTCCGTACACGGCGGCCCGCGCCGCCGCGCGCGAAGGCCCGCCCGTCTCGGCGATCCCGCCCTCGCCCTCCTCGGAGAGAAAGCCGATGGCGATGAGATGCTCCTCGATCACCCCGCCGATCGCGGCGAGGAGCGAGGGCACGTAGCGCCCGCCCATCCAGGCGCCGCCGCGCGGGTCGAACACGGCCTTGAGCTCCTCCACCACGAAGGAGACATCGCCCCCCCGCCGGAACACCGCGCTCACCATCCGCGTCAGCGCCACCGTCCAGGCGTAGTGCTCCATGTTCTTGGAATTGATGAAGATCTCGAAGGGCCGGCGGCGGCCGTCCTGCTCGATGTCGTTGAGCGTGATGTAGAGCGCGTGATCGCTGTCGGGCCAGCGCAGCTTGTAGGTCTGGCCGGGCAGGACGAGGGGCCGCTCGAGCGGCTCGGCCATGTAGACGATGCCGCCCCGCTCGGTGCGGGCGAGCGTGCGCGGCTCGGCCGGGGCGGCGGGCGCCACGGGCGGCGTCCCGGGGGCGAGGGTTTCGAGCACGGCGCCCGTGACCGCGTTGGGCCGGTAGGTCGTGCAGCCCTTGCAGCCGAGCGCATAGGCTTCGAGATAGACGGACTTGAAGGCGTCGAAGCCGATCGAGGCGGGCAGGTTGATGGTCTTCGAGATGGAGCTGTCGACATGGGCCTGGGCCGCCGCCTGCACGGCGAGATGGGCCTCAGGCGGCAGCGTCATGGCGTTGCAGAAATAGTCCGGCAGCGGCGCATCGGGCCCGTGCATCTGCCGGAAGAGGGCGTGGGCGTAATCCTCGACCTCCTCCTCGCGGCGCGTGCCGTCGGGCAGGAGCACGCGGCGGCGATAGGCATAGCTGAAGACGGGCTCGATGCCGCTCGACACATTGTCGGCGAAGAGCGAGATCGTCCCGGTGGGCGCGATGGAGGTGAGGAGCGCGTTGCGCAGGCCCTTCTCCGCGATGGCCGCCGTCACCTCGGCGGGCAGGCGCGCGGGCCCCTCGCCGGCGAGGAAGGCCGCCGTGTCGAAGAGCGGGAAGGAGCCCTTCTCGGCGGCGAGATCGGCGCTCGCCAGATAGGCCGCGCGCTCGAGCCGGCCGAGCCAGTCATGGACGAGGGCGAGCGAGCGCGCCGAGCCATAGGCGGTCCGGCAGAGGATGAGCGCGTCGGCGAGCCCCGTCACCCCGAGGCCGATGCGCCGCTTGGCGCGCGCCTCCTCGGCCTGGGCGGGCAGCGGGAAATTCGAGATGTCGATCACATCGTCCATGAAGCGGACGGCGGTGCGCGTGAGGGCCTCGAGCGCCCCGGTGTCGAGCCGGGCCTGCGGGGTGAACGGGTCGAGCACGAGGCGGGCGAGATTGATCGAGCCGAGGAGGCATGCGCCATAGGGCGGCAGCGGCTGTTCCCCGCACGGATTGGTGGCCGAGATGGTCTCGGCATAGCGCAGATTGTTGAGCCGGTTGATGCGGTCGATGAAGATCACGCCCGGCTCGGCATAGTCGTAGGTCGCCCGCATGATGCGGTCCCAGAGGTCGCGGGCCTTCACGGTGCGATAGACCGTCCCCTCGAAGGAGAGATCCCAGGGCGCGTCCGCCTTCACCGCCTCCATGAAGGCGTCCGTGACGAGCACGGAGAGGTTGAAGTTGCGCAGCCGGTCGGGCGTGCGCTTGGCGTCGATGAAGGCCTCGATGTCGGGATGGTAGCAGGCCAGCGTCGCCATCATCGCCCCGCGCCGGGCCCCGGCCGACATGATGGTGCGGCACATGGCGTCCCACACATCCATGAAGGAGACCGGCCCCGAGGCGTCCGCCCCCACCCCGCGCACGGGCGCGCCGCGCGGACGCAGGGTGGAGAAGTCATAGCCGATGCCCCCGCCCTGCTGCATGGTCAGGGCGGCCTCGCGCAGATGGGTGAAGATGGCGCCGAGATCGTCCTCGATCCGGCCCATGACGAAGCAGTTGAACAGGGTGACCCGGCGCGCCGTGCCCGCCCCGGCGAGGATGCGCCCGGCCGGCAGGAAGTGGAAATCGCGCAGCGCCTCGGCGAAGGCCTCGGCATGCCGCGCCCGCGCCGCGGCGGGCTCGGCCTGCGCGACGGCGGTCGCGACGCGCGTCCAGCTCGCCTCGACATCGGCGTCGAGCGGCGAGCCGTCCGCCGCCTTGAGGCGGTATTTCATGTCCCAGATCTGCTGGCCGATGGCGGTGGTATGCGGCATGAGGGGCCTGTCCGTTCCAGTCTGTTCTGATTTTGTTCCAGCCGGTCCTCGCGCGCAAGCGGAAAAAGAGGACCGGCCGCTCCGTGTCGCGGGAGGGCGGTTTTACTGTGATCCGTCCGCTTCCGCCACCGCCTTCGGCCGGGGCGCCGCCGCCGTGGCCGGGGCGTGGCCCGCCTCGGCGAGGAGGGCCGACGTGCCCGTGTCGAGCGCGTCCGCCAGCGCCTCGGTGAAGGGCTTGCGGGCAAGGCCCGGGGCGATCGGCGCGCCGAAGGACAGGCGGATGGTGCCGGGGGTGAAGCGCCGGCTGTCGGCCGACCAGTGGAGGCCCGAGGTCAGCGCCACCGGAACGCACGGGATCCCGAGCTCGCGATAGAGCGCCACGACGCCCGGCTTGATGTCGGCGGGCGCGCCGGGCGGCACGCGCGTGCCCTCGGGAAAGATGACGATGGACCGTCCCTCGGCCACCCGTCCGCGCGCCTCCCGCACCATGGCCTTGAGCGCGCTCATGTGGCCGGCCCGGTCGATGGGGATCATGCCGAGCTTGCCCGCATACCAGCCATAGATGGGGATCGCCATCAGCTCCTTCTTGAGGATGAAGGCGGGATCGGAGAGGAGGCACGGGAAGATCACCGTGTCCCACATGGACATGTGCTTGGAGGCGATCAGCACGGGTCCCGCGGGCAGACGGTCGAGCCCGCGGATCTCGTGGCGCACCCCGCAGATCGCCCGCAGGCCCAGGAGCACGAGGCGCGACCAGAGCCTCAGCCCGCCTTGCGCGTGACGCCGGCCCATGAGCAGCGTCGGCGCAAAGACGATGCCCATGAGGAGGGTGAGGAGGGCGACGAAGCTCATGAAGAGGGCCGGGCGCAGGGCCGTCATGACAGGCGCATCCGCACGAGGCTCGCGGCATATTTGCCGAATTCGAGGACGAGAAGGCGCAGCCGCGCGGGGCCGGCCTCCCGGTCGGCCGGGTCGGGGAAGGCCGGGGCGGGCAGGAGCGTCACCTCGGGCAGTGCGTGGCCCAGCTCGGCGAGGCTGCGCGGCATGTGGAAGTCGGTCGTCACCACAAGGAGCGAATCGTAGCCGTGCGCCCGCGCCCAGCGGGCGGTTTGCTCCGCATTGGTGCGGGTGGAGGTGGACACGTAGTCGAGATCGACGCAGCAGGCGAAGCGGTCGGCCCGGTCCGGCGTCACGAGGGCGGCGAGATCGGCCCGGCTCGCCTGCGGGTTGACGCCCGAAATGAGGAGGCGCTCGCCATGCGAGGTCTCGAGGAGCGCGATGGCGAGATCGAGGCGCTTGTCGCCGCCGGTGAGCATCACGATGGCGTCCGCCCTGGGCAGGGCGGAGGGAGGGGCGGCGGGAATGAGGGTGACGAAGCGGCCAAAGCCGCCGAGCGAGAGGCCCGCGAGCACAAGGGCGAGCCCGAGCGCGACGGTGCCCGCCCCACCCCCTCCGCCGCCGGTTCTCGAGAGCCTCTGCGTCATGGGGGAATCTTCGGGGCGGGCGAGCGCCCCGTCAACTCGCCCGCACGCCCCGCCCCCGGACGGGCTCGACAGGACCGCCGCCTTCGGCGATCCTGCGTCCCGGGAAGAGACATGGCCCCTCGCACCCTGCCGCGGAGATGCATCGCTCCGCGAGCGGCGGGTCGCCGGGGGCGAGTTCCGAAATGGCATGAAGTTTCGGCGGTCGGCGCAGTGCATTCGCGCGCCGTCCGTTAGAGCAGGACGCGCCGACGAGGAAAAGCCCGGTCGCGTCAGACGATCGGGTTGGGGAAACGCGAGGAGGACGACAGGGCGATGACGACCATCAAGGGCGCCGAAGAGACTTTCGCCCACCGCAAGATCGACCGGAAGACGAAGTTCCTCTATGGCCTCGGCTACGTCGCCTATGGGGTCAAGGACAACGGCTTCAACTATTTCCTTATGCTCTATTACAATCAGGTGCTCGGCCTGCCGGCGCAGCTCGCCGCGCTCGCGCTCCTGCTGACCCTGATTTCCGATGCCATTTCCGATCCGCTGATCGGCTACATCTCCGACAATCTGCGCACCAAATGGGGCCGGCGGCATCCCTTCATGTATGCGGCGGCCCTGCCGGTGGCGATCTCCTATTTCTTCCTGTGGAATCCGCTGGTGAGCGTCGAAACGGCGGGGGTGGACGGGCTGTTCCTCTACATGCTCGGTCTGTCCGTCGTCGTGCGCTTCTTCATCACCCTGTTCGAGATCCCCAACACCGCGCTCGTCTCGGAGTTCACGGGGGATTACGACCAGCGCACCTCGATCATGAGCTATCGCTACTTCTTCGGCTGGTGGGGCGGGCTCACCGTGGCCTGGCTCGCCTATTCGGTGTTCCTGACGCCCACCGAGGCCGATCCCTCGGGCATGATCAACGAGCAGGGCTTCCGCACCTACGGGCTCGTCGCCTCGCTGATGATCCTCGGTGCGGTGCTCATCTCCTCGCTCGGCACCCACCAGTACATCCCGATCCTCAAGCAGCCCCCCGAGCGGCGCAATCTCACGGTCGGGCAGACGCTGAAGGAGCTGGGCCAGACGCTGGGCAACCGGTCCTTCCTCGCGCTCTTCGTCTCGGCGGTGTTCTTCTACATCGCGATCGGCTTCAACAATGCGCTCTACAACTACATCCAGGTCTATTTCTGGGAGCTCCAGACCCTCGAGATCCGCTGGATGACGGTCGCGCATTTCTTCTCGGCGCTGCTGGCGCTCGTGATCGCCGCCAAGATCGCCGTCGGGCGCGAGAAGAAGCATGTGGCCATCGCGATCGGTCTCATCGCCGTGGTCGTGCAGCCCCTGCCGATCATCCTGCGCCTCATGGGCCTCTTCCCGGCGAACGACAGCGAGATCCTCCTGCCGATCCTGATCGCCCATTCGGCCTTCGAGGTGACGCTCTGGGTGCTGTTCGGCACCATGGTCTCGTCCATGATCGCCGATCTCGTGGAGGACAGTCAGCGGCGGACAAAGCGCCGGTCCGAGGGCCTGTTCTTCGCCTCGCGCACCTTCGCCATGAAGGTGGTGTCGGGCATCGGCATCTCGGTGACGGGGATGGTCCTCGCCGGCGTCGGCTTCCCCGAGCGCACCGTGCCGGGGCAGGTGGATCCCGAGATCATCCGCGATCTCGGCCTGGCCTATGTGCCGATCTACGTGACCTTCGGCGTCATCTCGATGTTCGTCATGCTGTTCTACCGGATCAGCCGCTCGGGCCACGAGGACAACCTCGTCCATGTGGACGAGCCCGTGGACGAACAGGTGCCGAAGGTCTGAGGCCTCGGTCACCCCCTTGGCGGCGTGTCCGCAAAGGGAGGAGAGGGG
>JACAEB010000079.1 GCA_013389075.1 Alphaproteobacteria bacterium | reverse complement strand
GACGGAGGGCGGCGCAGCCGCCAGACAGGAAAGAAGCCCCTCTCCCGCGGGAGAGGGGCCGGGGGTGCGGGTCCCGGCACTGAGCGCTCATCGGTCCGCCTCCCGCACGAGGCGCGCGGGGCCGCCCGCATGATGGGCATGGGTGATCGCGACGGCGAGGGCGTCGGCGGCGTCCTCGCTGTCGAGCGCGCAGCCGGGCAGGAGGCGCATCACCATGAAGCGGATCTGCGCCTTGTCGGCATGGCCCCGTCCGACCACGGATTTCTTCACGAGATTGGGCGCGTATTCCGCTACCTCGAGCCCGGCGCGCGCGGCGGCGAGCATGGCGGCGGCCCGGGCCTGGCCGAGCTTCAGCGTCGCGCGGGCGTCCCTGTTCACGAAGGTCTCCTCGATGGCGGCGGCGCCGGGCGTGTGCTCGGCGAGGACCGCCTCGACGGCATCGAAGATCGCCGCGAGGCGGGCGGAGAGCGCGCCCTCGCGCGGCGCGGTGACGACGCCATGGGCCACATGGGTGAGGCGGGTGCCGGCCTGCTCGATGATGCCCCAGCCGGTGAAGCGCAGGCCCGGATCGATGCCGATGATGCGCACGGCCTCAGCCGCTCGCGGCCTCGAGGAGGGCGTCGGACATCTCGAAATTGGCATAGACGTTCTGGACGTCGTCATTGTCGTCGAGGACTCCGAGGAGCTTGAGGAGGGCGGCGGCCGCCTCCTCGTCTCCGACCTCGATCGTGTTCTGGGGCCGCCAGACGAGTTTGGCGCTCTCGGCCTCGCCGAAGCGCGCCTCGAGCGCCTCGCGCACATCATTGAACGATTCGACCGAACAGACGAATGTGTGCGCCTCCTCGCCCGTCTCGCACTCGTCCGCCCCCGCCTCGATGGCAGCCTCGAGCATGGTCTCGGCATCGCCGGCCTCGACCGGATAGGCGATGACGCCGACGCGCGCGAACATGAAGGAGACGGCCCCCGTCTCGCCGAGATTGCCGCCGGCCTTGGTGAAGGCAGAGCGCACGTCGCTCGCCGTGCGGTTGCGGTTGTCGGTCAGCGCCTCGACGATGATGCCCACGCCGGCGGGGCCGAACCCCTCATAGCGGATCGCCTCGTAATTCTCGGCATCGCCCCCGAGCGCCTTCCGGATCGCCCGCTCGATCACGTCCTTGGGCATGTTCTCGGCGCGGGCGTCCTGGATGGCGAGGCGCAGGCGCGGATTCATGGCGGGGTCGGGCGTGCCGAGCTTGGCGGCGGTGGTGATCTCGCGCGCGAGCTTGGTGAACACCTTGGCTCTGCGGGCGTCGGCGGCGCCCTTCTTGTGCATGATGTTCTTGAATTTGGAGTGGCCGGCCATGGGAGTGACTTTCGCTGGACGAAGGGTGAGCGCCATCCGATAGCCGGCCTCAGGGCCGCGCGCAATCGGTCGGCCGCGGCGGGTCCGGGCATGCCGGGCGCGCGCATTGGACCGGGCCGGGTGCAACCGCTTTGGTTGTGCTTCCAGAGCTTCACAACCATCGGTTACCATCCGTTAACCCTTTTCCGGCAAAGATCCGGTCCGCGCGGCAGGAAGCCGCGGCGCCTGACTTTCCTGGGGGAAGAACCATGCTGAGCCTGCGGAGCCGCTCGCAAGCGGCCAGCGCCTCGACCTCGCCGGCGGGGCCGGTGATCGGGTTCGAGGCGATCCTCGACCACCTGCCGACCAACGTCCTTCTGTGCGATCCGCGCACCCTCACCATCACCTATGCGAATGCCACCAGTATCTCCACGCTGAAGCGGCTCGGCGAGCATCTGCCGAGGGGCTTCCGGGCCGAGGAGATCGTGGGCTCGTGCATCGACATCTTTCACAAGAACCCCGAGCACCAGCGCCGCATCCTCGCAGATCCGCGCAACCTGCCCTGGACCGCGCGCATCCGCCTCGGACCCGAGACGCTCGACCTCCAGATCAGCGCGCTGCACGACGCCAACGGACACTATGTCTCCGCGCTTCTGAGCTGGACCGTCGCCACACGGATCGCCGACGCCATCTCGGCCTTCGAGGGTGAGGCGCGCACGCTGGTGAGCGAACTCGACACGGCCGCGGCGCGCATGCGCGACACCGCCGGCCAGTTGGCCCGCGCCGCCGCCGACAGCGAATCCCAGGCCAACGAGGCCGCCGCCGGCGCCGAACAGGCCACGACCAATGTGCAGACCGTCGCCTCGGCCTCGGAGGAGCTGTCGGCCTCCATTTCCGAGATCGCGGCGCAGGTGGGCCGGTCGGCGGCCATGGCGCAGGCGGCCGTCGACGAGGCCGCCCGCACCAATGGCGTCGTCTCCGGCCTCTCGGAAGCCTCGCAGAAGATCGGCGACGTCGTGAAGCTGATCCAGTCCATCGCGAGCCAGACCAACCTTCTTGCCCTCAACGCGACCATCGAGGCCGCGCGGGCGGGCGAGGCGGGCAAGGGCTTTGCCGTCGTCGCCTCCGAGGTGAAGGCGCTCGCGAGCCAGACCGCCAAGGCCACCGAGGACATCGCCGCCCAGATCAGCGCCATCCAGGGCGCGACCGGCGAGGCCGTCGAGGCGATCGGCGGCATCGCGAACTCGATCGGCAAGATCAACGAGATCGCCGCGACCATCGCGGCCGCCATCGAGGAGCAGGGCGCGGCGACCTCGGAGATCAGCCGCAACGTCCAGGAAGCGGCCACCGGGACGCAGACCGTCTCGGGCAATGTCGCCGAACTCTCGCGCAACGCCCGCGAGACGGGCGAGGCCGCGAACGCGGTGCAGGGCTCGGCCGAGGAGCTCTCCGAACGGGCGAACCGCCTCTCGGGCCAGTGCACGCGCTTCTTCGAGGAAATCAAGAAGATCTGACGGCTTGAGCCAGCCGGTCGGGGGGCGGGGCGGCCATTCGGCCGCCCCGTTTCGTTCGCAGCGGGGCACAACCCGACACAGCTGGGGGTAGAAAAAAATCGTTCGGGCCCCGCCTTTTTAAATGATTGGCAATTGATCTCTTCTTAACCTCTCGACCGTCGTCACCGGTCATCCGCCCCCATCAGCAACGAGAGGGCAGTGCCCGGCTGTCGCAGGGAGGGCAGGATGGGCAGTCTCAAGACACTCTCGAATCTGAAGATCTCGACGCGAATGACCCTCGGCATGTCCGTGGTCATCGTTCTGCTGCTGGTCGTGGCGATCGAAGGCTGTCTCGGCCTTCTGTCGGCAAAGTCCGGGTTTCATGAGTACCGGCAGCTCGCCCGGCAGACGGCCGAATCGACGACGATCGAAGCGCAGACGATGCTCGCGCGCTACGCCTTCAAGAACTATCTGCTTCATCCGACCGAGGAGAATGCGCGCGCCGTCGAAACGGACATCGCCAAGGCTGAAGACGATGCGCGTTCCGCGCTCGCCGTGTTCGAGGACGGACCCGCGCGGGAAAGCCTCGCCTCCGTCATCGACGGCCTCGACAGCTATGCAACGGCGTTCGAGCAGGTGCGGTCGCTGCACGCTACCCAGGCCGAGGAAGAAGCCCGGCTCGCCGAGATCGGCCCCCGCCTCGATCAGCCGCTGGCCCAGCTTCTGGACCATGCGGCAGACGCCGGCGACGCCTCGATGGTTGAGGCCGTCTCCGAGGCCCGGCAGGCCGTGATGCGGGCGCGCCTCGCAGCCGAGGCGACCCTCGACGATGGTGCATCCGGCACGGCCGCAGCCCGGACCGAGCTGGCCACCGCGAACGCCTCGCTCACCGCACTGCGCACGCGGCTTGCTGATCCGCAGGACGGGACCGCCATCGAGCGCGCGCTTGCCGATCTCGACATCTACACCGAGGGCCTCACCCGCCTCGCCGGTCTCATCGAAGAGCGCGGGACGCTGATCTCGGGAACGATGGACCGGATCGGACCGGAGGTCGCAGGCCTCCTTCAGAACATGGCCACCGAAGCCAAGAGAGCACAGGACACGCTGGGCCCCCGAACAGACGCCCGCCTCGACGCAGCCCTGAGCGTCGCAATGATCGTGGCCGCCATTGCCCTCGTTCTGGGCGTCGTAATCGCGATCCTCCTCAGCCGGAGCATCACCCGCCCCGTGGGAGCCATGACGAGGACCATGCGTATCCTTGCGGATGGTGACAAGACCGTCGAGATACCTGCGACCGATCGCAAGGATGAGGTCGGCGAAATGGCCAAGGCCGTGCTCGTCTTCAAGGAGAAGATGATCGAAGCCGACCGCATGGCCGAGCGTCAGAAGGAAGAGCGCAAGCGGATGATCGACAGGATCACCGCGGATTTCGACCGCAACGTGTCGTCCGTCCTCGAGGCGGTCTCCGCCGCCGCCGAGGAGATGCAGGCCACTGCCGCCGCCATGTCGGCCACCGCCGAGGAGACGAGCCGCCAGGCGAACACTGTCGCGGCCGCGTCCGAGCAGGCCTCGGCCAATGTGCAGACCGTCGCGGGCGCCGCGGAGGAGCTTTCCTCCTCCATCGCCGAGATCGGCCGGCGCATGGCGGAATCGACGACCATCGCCGGCGAGGCCGTGGCGGAAGCGGGCCGGGCGGACGAGACCGTACAGGGCCTGTCCGTTGGTGCACAGAAGATCGGAGAGGTGATCAACCTCATCACGAGCATCGCCGCGCAGACCAATCTCCTCGCCCTCAACGCGACCATCGAGGCCGCGCGCGCCGGGGAGGCCGGCAAGGGCTTCGCCGTCGTCGCCGCCGAGGTCAAGAGCCTTGCCACCCAGACGGCGAAGGCGACCGAGGAGATCGGCGCGCAGATCGCGGGGATCCAGTCGAGCACGCAGGGCGCGGTCACCGCCATCCAGGGGATCGGCTCCACCATCGGCCGGATCAGCGAGATCGCCACCGCGGTCGCAAGCGCGGTCGAGGAACAGGGCGCGGCGACGAGCGAGATCGCCGAAAACGTGCAGCAGGCCGCGAGCGGTACACGGAACGTCTCGGACACCATCGGCGGGGTCACGCAGGCGGCCGGCGAGACGGGACAGGCCGCAGGCCAGGTGCTCGAGGCCGCCAACGAGATGACGCGGCAGGCCGACACGCTGCGGCGCGGCCTCCAGTCCTTCCTCGAGGCGGTCAGAGCCGCCTGAGCCTGAGCCTCAGCGCTCCGGCAGGGCCGGGGTGAGGCGCCCGCCGATGCGGACGGGCTCGATGCGGCGGGCGAGCCCCGTCGCATCGTCGGTCTCGACGAAGGCGCCGCAGACGCTCGCCTCGCCTTCGGCCGGCTGGAAGCGCCCGCCCGGCATCTTGCGGGTGAAGCGGGCGAGCGGCTCGTCCTTCTCCATGCCGATCACGGAATCATAGTCGGCGCAGGCGCCCGCATCGGTCTGGTAGGCCGTGCCCCCGCTCAGCACCTGCGCGTCGGCGGTGGGCACGTGCGAATGGGTGCCGATGACGAGGCTCGCCCGCCCGTCGGCGAAATGGCCCATGGCCATCTTCTCGGAGGTGGCCTCGGCATGGATGTCGATGAGGATCGCGTCCGCCTCCTCGCCCAGCGGACAGGCGCCGAGCGCGCCCTCGACGCTTGCGAAGGGGTCGTCGAGCGGCTCCATGAAGACACGGCCCATCACGTTGACGACGAGAAGGCGTGCCCCCTCCATCTCCGGATGGGTGAGCAGGTGGAGGCACTGGCCGCGACCCGGCGTGCCGGCGGGAAAGTTCAGTGGACGGAGGAGCCGCCGCTCCTCGGCGAAGCAGGAGAGCGAGCAGCGCTGGTCGAAGGCGTGGTTGCCCGTGGTGATGACGTCGACGCCCGCGTCGAACAGCTCCCCCGCGATGCGCGCGGTGATGCCGAAGCCGCCGGCGGCATTCTCCCCGTTCACCACGATGGCATGCGGGTCGAGCCGCTCGCGCAGCGCCGGCAGATGGGCGAGCACGCCCGTCCGGCCCGATCGCCCCACAATGTCGCCAAGGAAAAGAATACGCACCGGTCCGTCCTTTCACGCGCCGCCGGGGGGAAGATAGGCCGAAAGCGCCGCGCCGTCTGCCCCGAGAGGCACATAGCCGCGCTCGGTGAGCACGCCGTCGAGGGGCACGTCATGGGCCTCTCGCGGCAGCGCGCCCCTGGCCTGACCCGCATAGGCGCAGCCGAGCGCGAGCGCGGGACCCTCGGCCCGCAGCCCCGCGAGCGCCCGGTCGTAATAGCCCCCGCCATAGCCAAGGCGCGTCCCGTCGGGCGCGAAGGCGAGGAGCGGCACGAGCACGAGCACCGGCCGCACAAGCGGGTCCGTGGCGGGCGGCTCGGGAATGCCGAACCGGCCGGGGGCGAGCGCCGTACCCGGATCATGGCGGCGGAAGACGAGCGTTCCGTCCGCCCCCGCAACGGGGAGGGCGATGTCCGCGCCCGCGCGGGCGAGGGCTGCGAGGAGGTGCCCGGGGGCGATCTCGTCGCGCACGGCGGCAAAGCCCGCGATGCGGGCGGGCAGGCCCCGCGCCGCGAGGGCGGCGAGGAGGCCGGGGGCGAAGCGGACGAGCTCGACGCCCGCCTCCGGATGCGCCGCTGCGAGACGGGCCCTCAGGCCCCGTGCCTCGGCGCGCAGGCGCCGTTTCGCCTCGGTCTCAGCGCCGGTCATCGGCAAAATTCGTGCGGGCCGCCTTGGCCGTTGGAGGATGAATCCGCCGGGACCTGCCATAGCAGGTGGGCGCCGTGTGTCCGGGACCAAGGGTCCCGGCCAGGGACAGCTCCCTAGACGGTTGGTATCGGCCCCTGGGAATCGGTCTCCGGACGCACCAGGCAGCACCGCGAAGCGGAGATTTAGGCATCCTCGAGCCGCGCCGCAATGTCTTCGACACGGCGGGCTGCTGTTTCCAGCACTTCGGCCACCTGCGCCTCGGAGGTTTTGGCCTTTTCGATGATGGTCGAGCGCACGTCCTTGAGCGACTGGATCTCCTGCTCGAGCTCGTCGAGACGGGTCAGCGCATCCGAGAGCTCGTCCGCCACGAGCAGGCCCGCCATGAGGAGAAGGCGGCTGTCGCCCACCTGACCCACCTGCTCGGCGAGCGAGGTGACGTGCCGGTCGAGATAGCGCGCGAGCTCCTTGAGGTGCTCGTCCTCGCCCTCGTCGCAGGCCACGATGTAGGAGCGGCCGTTCACGCTCACCGAAACCTGGGCCATGGCGTGCCTCCCTGTTCGCTATTCGCCGCCGAGCATGGATTTGAGTTCGCTGATCGTGCCGTCGAGCCGGCCCGAGACCTGATCGGTCGTCTTTTCGAGCTTCGCGTAATCGGCGCGCGCGGCCTCGAGCTCGCGCTTGAGCCGGGCCCTGTCCTCGCGCAGGGCGGACAGCTCCTTCTCGAGATCGCCGCCCGCCTCGGCCGATTTCAGGCGGCGCCCGAGGGCGGTCTCGAGGCGGTCCAGCGCCTGGCTGAAGCGGTCCATGGCATCGTCAAGAGCACTCATGCGGTATCCTCGCTCGCGCGTCCGCGCCCGCCCGTGCCTCCCCGCGCGGGAGGCCTCGCACGAGGCCCGCCACGGGTCAAGCCGACGGGTGCCAGGCCCCGCGCCGGGAGCGGGCCCGAAAAGGGGGCGAAAAGGTTTGCCAAGGCGGAGCCTTGCCGAGTAAACACCTGCGCGAGACCGCACAAACCGACAAAGATTGCCCAATCCATGACAAAGGACCTGCCCGTCTCGCACCGGGACATGGCAAACGCCATCCGCGCCCTGTCGATGGATGCCGTGGAGGCCGCCGCGAGCGGCCATCCGGGCATGCCCATGGGCATGGCCGACGTCGCTACCGTGCTGGCGACCCGCTTCCTCAAATTCGACTCCTCGGCGCCCGACTGGGCCGATCGCGACAGGCTCGTCCTGTCCGCCGGCCATGGCTCCATGCTTTTATACGCACTTCTTTATCTAACTGGTTACCAAGGCGTCACGATCGAGGAGCTCCGCCGCTTCCGCCAGCTCGGCAGCCTCACGCCGGGCCATCCCGAATACGGGCACACGCCGGGCGTCGAGACGACCACGGGCCCGCTTGGCCAGGGACTTGCCAATGCGGTCGGCATGGCCATCGCCGAGTCCCATTTGCGCACGCTGTTCGGACCCGAGCTCGTCGATCACCGCACCTATGTGATCGCCAGCGACGGCGATCTCATGGAAGGCATCAGCCAGGAGGCCGCGGGGCTTGCGGGCCATCTCGGCCTCGACCGGCTGACCGTCCTCTTCGACGACAACGGCATCACCATCGACGGTCCGCTCTCGCTCTCGGATTCGACCGACATCTGCGCCCGCTTCGAGGCCTCGGGCTGGCGCACCGAGCGCGTCGACGGCCATGATCCGGAGGCGATCGCGGGCGCCCTCGCGCGCGCCGGCGACGCGGACCGCCCCACGCTCATCGCCTGCCGCACCATCATCGGCTATGGCGCGCCCAACAAGCAGGGAAGCTCGGCCACCCATGGCTCCGCGCTCGGGGCGAGCGAGGTCGCCGCCGCCCGGGAGGCGCTCGGCTGGCCCTACCCGCCGTTCGAGGTGCCCG
>JACAEB010000053.1 GCA_013389075.1 Alphaproteobacteria bacterium | reverse complement strand
GGGGGGGGGGGGGGGGGGGAAGATGTTCAGCACACTGTTTCGCCGCAAGCGGCGGATCGATGCGCAACTCGCGAGCGATGAGACGGCGCTCGCCAGGGGACGGGGCGAGAAATCGGCCCCGTCCCGGGTCTACAACGTCCTATTTCTGTGCACGGGCAATTCGGCCCGCTCCGTCCTCGCGGAGTGCATTCTCGGGCGGCTCGGTGGCGGCCGGTTCCGTGCCTTCTCGGCCGGCAGCCATCCCAAGGGCGAGGTCAACCGCTTCACGCTCGAGCTCCTCGCCACACTCGGCTACGACGTCTCGGGCCTCAGGTCGAAATCCTGGGACGAGTTCGCAGCTCCCGGCGCCCCGCACATGGATTTCGTCTTCACCGTCTGCGACGATGCCGCGGGCGAGGTGTGCCCGATCTGGCCCGGCCAGCCCATGAGCGCCCATTGGGGGTTCGAGGATCCCGCGGCCTTCACGGGCAGCGAGCCCGAGATCCGCCAGAAGTTCGCCGAGGTCTACGGACAGATCTATCGCCGCCTCGAGGCGTTCGTCAGCCTGCCGATCGAAGCGCTGGACGAGCTGGCCCTCAAGTGCAAGCTCGACGAGATGGGGGAAGAGTAGCGTATGTCCGTCACCATCTATCACAATCCCGCCTGCGGAACCTCGCGCAACGTGCTCGGTCTCATCCGCAATGCGGGGATCGAGCCCCGCATCGTCGAGTATCTGAAGACCCCGCCCGACCGGACGACCCTCGTGCGCCTGATCGCCGACAGCGGACTGACCGTGCGCGAGATCCTGCGCCGCAAGGGCACGCCCTATGAGGAGCTCGACCTCGACGATCCGAAGTGGACGGAGGATGAACTGATCGAGGCCATCCTCTCCCATCCGGTCCTGATGAATCGTCCCATCGTCGTCACCCCGCTCGGCACGCGGCTCTGCCGCCCCTCCGAGACCGTGCTCGACATCCTGCCGGCCCCGCAAAGGGGCGCCTTCGTGAAGGAGGATGGCGAGGCGGTGGTCGACGCATCGGGCCGGCGGATCGGCTAGCCGGCCTCTCGAACGGATCGGACGGACATCATGCACCTCACCGCACGCGCCCTCGGCGCCGAAGCGCTCGGCACGCTTTTCCTCGTGGCCACGGTCGTGGGCTCGGGCATCATGGGCGAGCGGCTCGCCGACGGGAACATAGCGATCGCCCTCCTCGCCAACACGCTGGCCACCGGTGCGATCCTCTTTGTCCTGATCACCTGGCTCGGACCCGTCTCGGGCGCGCATTTCAATCCGGCCGTGACGCTCGCCTTCGTCTGCCTGCGGCGCTTTCCCGCGATCGCCTTCGTGCCCTATCTCGTGGCGCAGGTGGCGGGCGGCCTCTCGGGGACCGTGCTCGCCCATCTCATGTTCGAGCTGCCGCCCGTGATGCTGTCGGCGCATGCGCGCACCGGCGGCGCCCAATGGCTGTCGGAGGGGGTGGCGACCTTCGGGCTTCTCGCCACCATACTGGGCTGTCTCAAGGTCCGCCCCTCGGCCGTGCCGGCCGCGGTCGGCGCCTATATCGCGGCCGCCTACTGGTTCACGGCCTCGACCAGCTTCGCCAATCCCGCCGTCACCATCGCCCGCGCGGTCACCGACAGCTTCTCCGGCATCCGCCCCGCGGACGTGCCGTTCTTCATGCTCGCCCAGATCGGCGGCGCGCTGGCCGCCGCATTCGTCCTCAGCTGGATGATGCGCGCCGTGGACGGGGACGGGGCGAACCCCGCCGGGCGGCCGCAGGCGTGATGCGGCATCGGCGCAAGCCGGTCTGCGCCGGGCTGGCAGTCGGTCGCCGCGATGTGCGATCATCGCGCGAGTCAAGGCTCGCAGTCGGTGCGGCTTTGCCTTGCGCGGGATGAGCCATGCAGGAATGGATACTGCCCTATCTACAATGTCCAAGGTCGGGCGCGCCGCTCGCGCTTGCCGGCGATGCGCGGCGTGAGGGAGACCATATTCTCGCCGGCACGCTCGTCTCCACGCGCGATCCCGCCTGCCGCTATCCGATCGTCGACGGGGTACCCGATTTCATCGGCGACATGGAACGGGGCGCCCGGGCCGCGACGCTGGACACGTTCGGGACCGAGTGGTCCTCCTTTTCGGGCTGGGGCTGGATCGATCAGGCGCCGGACGACAAGGACGCGGAGCTCCAGGTCCGCAGCGGGCTGTCCAGTGACAGTGAGAAGGACTTCCTGATGAAGACCGGCCTCCTCGCGGCCGGCGAGACCAAGCCGCGCCTCGGCGCGCTCGTGCTCGATGCGGGATGCGGAAACGGCCGCTTCTCCCGCGAAGCCGCGCGCTATGCCGATCGCGTGATCTCGGTCGATGCGAGCGCCGCCGCCTTCGTCGCCCACGAGAATTTCCGAAGGAAGGGGATCGGCAATGCCTGCGCGATCCGGGCGAGCGTCCTCTCGCTCCCGATCCGGGACGGCGTCGTGGACTACACCTTCTCCATCGGCGTCCTGCAGCATACCGGCGACGGGCCGGGTCAGCTGCGCGAGATGTCACGCATCCTGAAACCGGGCGCCCGCCTCTCGCTGAACTGCTACGGAACCGGCTCGGCGGTCTACGAGGCCGTGGACACCTTCATCCGCCGGCGGACGACCGTCATGAGCGAGGACGGCAAACGGCGTTTCGCGCGGCGGCTGGCCGCCGCGAACCGGTTCGTGCTGAAGGCGGGGGCCGTCGGCAGGAAGGTCGACCGCTACTGGCGCAGGGTGATGTGCATCCGGCCGACCTATGTACAGATGTACGACTGGTATTCGCCCGCGATCGCCGATCACTATTCGCCCGACCAGCTCCTCGCCATGTTCCGGCAGCTCGACCTGAAGATCCTGGCGGGCAGCCACCGGATCGATCTCCCCGACTACGACGACAGACGCCGCCGGCGCGGGGCGTCGTCCTACTGCTTCCTTCTCGCCCGCAGCTGACCCTCCGGCTGCGGCGCGCCTATCCGAGGACTTCGAGATTGGCGCGGACGAGGCAGCGAACCAGCTCCTCGAGGCGTCCCGAAAGCGCGCCGAAGCCATCCGATTTCTCGAGCCGGGCCTCGTCCATGTAGAGGCCGCGATTGATCTCGATCTGCAGCACGCTGACATTGTCGGCCGGCCGCCCGTAATGCTCGGTCGTGTAGCCGCCGGCATAGGGCAGGTTGAGCGCGGTCCGGAAGCCGAGCGCGCGCAGCTGCTCGTCGACGAAGCGGGTGATGGCCGGGGCGCAGGACGAGCCGTAGCGGTCGCCGAGCACGATGTCGGGGCGGGCCGTGCCCGCATCCTCGTCGAGAAGGCCGCCCACGGACGGCATGGAATGGCAGTCGAGCACGAGGGCGACCCCGAAGCGGGCCCGCGTCTCCGCGATTAGCAGGGCGAGCGTGTCGTGATAGGGCTCGTAGCATTCGGCGAGCCGAGCCTCGACCTCCTCGAAGCGGAGCTTGTGGCGGTAGATCTCCTTGCCGTCCGACACCACGCGCGCGATCGTCCCAAGGCCCCCCGCGACGCGCAGGGAGCGCGTATTGGCGAAGGTCGGCAGGGGCGTGTCGAACATGTGCGGGTCGAGCTCGTAGCGCTCCCGGTTCACGTCCACATAGGCGCGGGGGAAGAGGGCCGACAGGAGCGGCACGCCGAGCGCCGGGGCGAAGGCGAACAGCTCGTCCACATAGGCATCTTCCGACCGGCGCAGCGTGAGCGGGTCGAGCGCGGAGGCGGCCACGAACCGGGAGGGATAGGCCCGGCCCGAATGGGGCGAGGCGAGAATCAGCGGAGCGCGCGGAAGGGCGGGCCGGACCAGGGCGATGGGCGGGGCCGGCCCGGTGCTCTCGGCCCTGGCTGCAGCCGATGGCGTGGCCATGGCGGTTCCGTCTCCTCCGAGTTTCTGTCACGGCGCCCGCCAGGGGGCGGCGCCGGGCGGTCGCATCGTGCGCGTCCGACTCGCATTGTGCCGTCGCCCGTGCCGTGCTTTCAAGCAGAAGGGCGGGTGAAAACCCAAGGGGCTGGTTACCGCCCGTTTACCAGCGCCTTCCTAGGGTCACGGGGAGAGGGGCCACCCGAGGCCATGTCTTGTGTGTTCTTATCCGGAAAGAGCGTCGCGAGAGAGGCTCTGGCGTGCCCCTTGCACGTCTGGGATGCAAGAGCCGAGTGCATGTACCGTTAGGGGCCAGCGGGCCCCGGTTGCGTAGGAGGAGGCGACCGCATGGCCAGGATACTGCTCGCCGAGGATGATGACGACATGCGCCGTTTCCTGCGGGGGATTCTGCAGAAGGCGGGACATGAAGTGTCGGACTTCGCGCAAGGCGACCAGGCGCTCGACTGCCTCGGTCACCAGCGCTTCGACCTCCTGCTCACCGACATCGTCATGCCGGTGATGGACGGGATCGAGCTCGCCCGCCGGGCCGCCGAGCTCCATCCCGAGCTCAAGATCATCTTCATCACGGGCTTTGCCGCCGTCGCGCTCAACCGGCGCCACGATGCCCCCAAGGATGCGCGCGTCCTCTCGAAGGCGGTGCATCTGCGTCAGATCGTGCAGGAAGTCGAGCGGATGGTCGCCGCCTGAGCGCCCCCCGCGCGAAGATGTTGCGCCGCTCCGCCGATCCCGATAGAAGACCACTTCCCACGGTGAGGGCGCGTAGCTCAGCGGGAGAGCACTACGTTGACATCGTAGGGGTCGGCAGTTCGATCCTGCCCGCGCCCACCATCTTGTTCCGATGACACCCTGAAGGCGATCCTCCGGCTCCGGAGGACTTACCACGCCGTCAGGCATCGCCTTCCGGGCCGTGCGCCACCCCTGACGATGCACCCGCCGTCCACGCACGGCGATCCGCCCGGCCTTGGCGCCGGGCGTTCCTGCGTGGATGTTCGGGAAGGGTTTGCGAGCGTCGACGTGTCCGGATGGTGGAGCCAAGGGGAGTCGAACCCCTGACCTCTACAATGCCATTGTAGCGCTCTCCCAACTGAGCTATGGCCCCGATCCAGAAAGCGCCGGCATTGGGGGGCCGGCGATGAGGGAGGGAAACTAGGCCAGCTTCGCGCGCTCCGCAAGAGTCACGAGGGCCGCCTCCCGCCCGGCCTAGCGTTCGTCCTCGTCGTCGATGGGCAGGACGTCGTCCTCGAGATCCTCGTCCGGCGCGATGAGATCGGCATCCTCGACGACCAGCTCGTCCTCGACGTCCTCCTCCTCCTCCGCGATGACCAGCGTGTCCTCGTCGACGAGCTCGGGCACCGGTTCGATCTTGCGGCGCTTCTTGCGCGGCTTCTTGGCGGCGGGGGTGCCCTCGTCGTCCTCGGCCTCCTCCTCGTCGACCCCCTCGTCCTCGTCCTCGTCGGCGAGCTCCTCGTCGAGCTCCTCCTCCTCGATGTCCTCGTCCTCTTCCTCGAGCTCCTCCTCCTCGTCGAGATCGGCCACCTTGACGGGCGCCGCCTTCTCGGGGCGCACGGGGCTGTCCTCGGCGGGCTTGGAGGGGGTGCGGCTGCGGCGCGCCTTCAGCAGCACGTCGGGCTCGAAGCTCGCCCCGCATTTGGGGCATTCGATCGGACGCTTCTCGAGGTCGTAGAAGCGCGCGGCGCAGCTCGGGCAGACGCGCTTGGTACCGAGATCAGGACGAGACACGGTGTGCGTTCCCTCGTTTCGTGCGCGCCCCGCGCGCGCCGGGTCGGCGGCGCGGGGCCCCGCGGCCTCCTGCCCCTCAGGGCGTCGGGGCGGGTCCGCGGACCGCGCCCGCCGGATCACCCCGGTGAAGGCGGCTCGTTTGCCACGCTCCCGGCCCTCTGTCAAAAGGAAATCTTCCCTCGCTGAGGGGCCCCCTCGCTTGCGGGCGCCGCGCCGGCGCGCTATCGCAAGAGCTTGGCCGCAGCGCGGGGATCACTCCGGGCGCGCCGGGCTAGAACGGCTCACCCGCCCGCCGCCGGACCGGCCCCGGGGGACCCGTCTGGCCGAACCCTTTGGAGAGGGGGAAACGCTTGGGCGAGGCGGGAGGCGTGAGCGCACCCGGAAAGGATGCTGCGGGCGCGGGCTCGGCCCGGGCGGCCGGCTCGGCCCGTCCGCTCGCCGCCCGGCCGCCGGGTGCGGGCCTCAGGGGCGAGCTCTCCATCCCGGGCGACAAGTCCATTTCCCACCGTGCGCTGATCTTCGGAGCGCTCGCCGTCGGCCGGACCGAGATCACGGGCCTGCTCGAGGGCGAGGACGTGCTGCGCACGGCGGCGGCGATGCGGGCCCTCGGCGCCCGGGTCACGCGGACGGGGCCCGGCGCCTGGCAGGTGGACGGGCTCGGCGTGGGCGGCCTCATGGAGCCCGACGACATCCTCGACTTCGGCAATGCCGGAACGGGCGTGCGGCTCTGCATGGGCCTCGTCGCCGGTCATCCGATCACGGCCTTCTTCACGGGCGATGCCTCGCTGCGCCGCCGCCCCATGGGGCGGGTGCTCGACCCGCTCATGGCCTTCGGGGCGGAGGTGTTCGCCGGCGCGCGCGGGCTTCGCCTGCCGCTCGGCCTGCGCGGGGCGGAGGCGCCCCGGCCCGCCGACATCACCCTCACCGTCCCGAGCGCCCAGGTGAAATCGGCGATCCTGCTCGCCGGCCTCGCGGCGCCGGGCATCACGAGCCTCGTCGAGCCCGTGCCCACGCGCGACCACACCGAGCGGCTGCTGCGCCATTTCGGGGCCGAGCTCGACATCCAGCCACTGCCGCGGGGGGGGCACCGGATCGCGCTGCGGGGTCAGCCGGAGCTGCGCCCCGCGCGCGTCGCCGTGCCGGGGGACCCGTCCTCCGCGGCCTTTCCGCTCGTCGCGGCGCTGCTCGTGCCGGGATCCGAACTCCGCTTGCGCCATGTCCTCGTCAATCCGGGCCGGATCGGGCTCCTCACCACGCTGACGGAGATGGGGGCGGACATCACCCTCGTGAACCCCCGCGAGGAGGGGGGCGAGCCGGTGGCCGATCTCGTCGTGCGGGCGAGCCGGCTGCGGGGCGTGCCTGTGCCGGCCGAGCGGGCGCCCTCGATGATCGATGAATATCCGATCCTCGCCATCGCCGCCGCGCTCGCCGAGGGCGAGACGCGCATGGAAGGGCTCGGCGAGCTGCGCGTGAAGGAGAGCGACCGTCTCGCCGTGATGGAGACGGGCCTCAGGGCCGCGGGCGTTTCCGTGGAGGCCGGGCCCGACAGCCTCACCGTCCGGGGCACCGGCCCCGCCGGGCGCCCGAGGGGCGGGGCGCGCATCGCGACCCATCTCGATCACCGCATCGCCATGTCCTTCCTCGTGCTCGGCCTCGTTTCGGAGGCGGGCATGGAGGTCGACGACGGCACCATGATCGCCACGAGCTTTCCCGGCTTCGAGGGCCTGATGCGGGAGGTCGGCGCCGAGATCGGAGGCCTCACGTGATCATCGCCGTGGACGGGCCGGCGGCGAGCGGCAAGGGCACGATCGCGCGCGCCATCGCGAAGGCGCGGGGGCTCGCCCATCTCGACACCGGGCTTCTCTACCGGGTGACGGGCTTTCTCGTGCTCGAGGGGCGCGGCGATCCCGACGATCCGGACACCGCCCTCGCGGCGGCCCGGCAGGCGGCCACGGCC
>JACAEB010000044.1 GCA_013389075.1 Alphaproteobacteria bacterium | reverse complement strand
GCCTTGCCCGCTCCGCGGGCAACCAGATCGGCCGGGAGCTCATTCGCGGCCTCCTCGGGAGCCTTTTCCGCCGGCGGTGAGGGGCCTTCGAGGCATCGCCGCGCCTGCCAGGACACGCTCCCCGAAGGAGCAGGGTCCTCAGAAGAAGTTTTCGAGCCCCGGTATGCGCGAGAGCACGCGTTCGGTCCGTTCGGTGCCCGCATTGGCGGCGGCGAATTCGGCGAAGCGGGCGACGAAGATGCCCACCTCCTCGGGGGGCAGGCCGAGCCGGGCGAGCCGGCCGAGGGCCTTGAGCTCGCGCACCCGGCCCGACAGGCGCAGATCGAGCCCGCGCGCGAGCGCGGCAAGACCGGCCGCCGAGCGCCGCCCCTCCACCGTCGCGAGCAGATGCTCGGCGTCCGGCACGGCATGGATGAAGGCGCGCGCCTCCTCCCCGCCGACATGCTCGTTCACGAGGCCGAGGAGATGGGCGACCGCCTCCTCCGCCTCCCGGGCCCCAAGACCGAAACGTTCGGCCGACACGGCCAGAAACTCGTCCATCCGCATCGGGACGATCCTTTCCTCTTCCCGCCGACCATAGGCAAGGCGGGCGCCGGCGGCAACTGGCGGGGATCTCAGCCCCCGCCCGCCTCGATCGCGGCGAGCAGCGCCTCGAGCGTCGCGAGCCGGTCGGCCTGCGCCGGGCGCTTGTCCCAGCGCAGGCGCGCGACGCGGGGAAAGCGCATGGCGATGCCCGAGCGGTGCCGCGCCGAGCGCTGGAGCCCCTCGAAGGCGATCTCGAGGACGAGACCCTCCTCCTCCGTATGCGTCACTTCCCGCACCGGGCCGAAGCGGCCCACCGTGTGGGCACGGACGAAACGGTCGATTTCCTTCAGCTCCGCGTCGGAAAAGCCGAAATAGGCCTTGCCCACGGGCACGAGCCCGTCATCGGCCCAGACACCGAAGGTGTAGTCCGAATAGAAGGAGGAGCGCTTGCCGTGGCCGCGCTGGGCATAGAGGAGGACGGCGTCGATGGTGAAGGGATCGCGCTTCCATTTCCACCAGTGGCCCTTGACGCGGCCGGCGAGATAGGGGCTGTCGCGGCGCTTCAGCATCACCCCTTCGACCGCCGGGCCGGGCGGCTCCGCGCGCCGCGCGGCGAGCTCCTCCCAGCTCGCGAAGGGCAGAAGCGGGGAGAGGGTGATGCGGTCCGGCGCGCGGGCGGCATGCCAGGTCTCGAGCCGGGCGCGCCGCTCGGCGAAGGAGCGCGCGCGCAGATCCTCGCCTTCGAGCGAAAGCGCGTCATAGGCGATGATGGCGGCGGGCAGGCGCTCCATCAGCGCGGGCGCCGGCGCCTTGCGGTTGAGCCTCGACTGAAGATCGGCAAACGGACGAACCGTCCCGCCGGAGGCGATGACGAGCTCGCCATCGAGCGCGCCCTCGAAATCGAGCGCGGGGAGAAGGTCGGGAAAGCCCGCCGTGATCTCGTCGCCGCTCCTTGCATAAAGGCGCCGCCGGCCGCCCTCGGCGACGGCCTGGACGCGGATCCCGTCCCATTTCCATTCGGCGGCGAAGGCGGCCGGATCGAGATGCGAAAGCTCGGCCTCCTCGAGAGGGTGGGCCAGCATGACGGGGCGGAAGAGCCCGCGCCCTTCGGCGCGGGGCGGAGGCGCGCGGCCCTCGAGCCAGGCAAAAAGCTCCGTATAGGGTGGATCGAGGCCGTGCCAGACCTCCTCGATCGCCTCGACCGGGACGGCGCCGTATTCGGCGAGCGCGGTGCGCGCGAGCCGCGCCGAGAGGCCGACGCGGAGCCCGCCGGTGATGAGCTTGACGAGGGCGAGCCGCCCCGAGGCGTCGAGCCGGTCCAGCATCGCCTCGAGAAGGCCGGGCACGCTCGTCCGGTGGGCGCTCGCCAGCATCTCCACGACCTCGCCGAGGCGCGGCGGATCCTCCGTCGGCGGACGGGACGGCCAGATCAGCGCGACGGTCTCGGCAAGATCGCCCACATAGTCGTAGGACAGGGCGAAGAGGACGGGATCGACGCGCGTCTCGACGAGCCGGCGGAGCAGGGCGGGCTTGGCGGCGGCGAGATCGAGCGTGCCGGCGAGCGCCCCGAGCGCGTAGCCCCGGTCGGGATCGGGCGTTCTGGACAGATAGCGGGTGAGGTGGCGCAGCTTGCCGAGCCGCTGCGGCTCGAAGGCGAGCGCCTCGAGAAGATCGGCGAAGGGGCTCATGCCGGCGCCTCCGTCTCCCCGGCGCCATCGCCTTCGTCCGTATACCCCTGAAGCGACAGGGGCTCGGCGTCAATGCCCAGCCCGCGCGCCCAGTGGACGAGCGCCTCCTCCTGGCCGTGGGTGACCCAGAGCCGGGCGGGGGCGATCTCGGCGATGGTGGCGGTCAGCTCGTCCCAGTCGGCATGGTCGGAAATGACGAGCGGCAGCTCGACATTGCGCTGACGGGCGCGGGCGCGCACGCGCATCCATCCGCTGGCGAGCCCGGTCACGGGGTCGCCGAGCCGACGCTGCCAGCGGTCGCCGAGCGCCGAGGGCGGGGCGAGGACGAGCGCGCCCGCAAGATCGGCCGCTCCCGCCTCGCGCAAGGGGCGGAGCGGGCCGAGCTCCACCCCGAGCTCCGTGTAGAGAGCACAGAGCCGTTCGAGCGCGCCATGGAGATAGATGGGCCCCGCCTCGCCGCTTTCGCGCAGGCTCGCGATGAGGCGCTGCGCCTTGCCGAGCGCATAGGCGCCGATGAGATGGGGCCGGTCGGGAAAGGCGGCGCGCGAGGCGGCGAGGCGGGCGAGCTCGTGACCGATCGGCGGGTGGCGGAAGACCGGCAGGCCGAAGGTCGCCTCGGTGACGAAGAGGTCGCAGGGCACGGGCTCGAAGGGCGGGGTGGTCGGGTCGGGGGCGCGCTTGTAGTCGCCCGAGACGACGGCGCGCATGCCTCCGGAGTCGAGGACGATCTGTGCACTGCCGATCACATGACCCGCCGGCACGAGGCGCAGTCGCACCGCACCGAGATCGAGGCTGCGGCCATAGGGGAGGGGCTGGGTCGCGCCGGCATGGTCCGGTCCATACCGGACCGCCATGATGGCGAGCGTCTCGGGCGTCGCGAGCACGGCGCCATGGCCGGGCCGCGCGTGATCGCCATGGCCATGGGTGATGACCGCGCGCTCCACCGGGCGCACGGGGTCGATATGAAGATCGGCTGCCGGGACATAGAGGCCGGCGGGGCGCTGGACGAGAAGGGGCGGGGTGGCGGAGGGCGGCGGCATGCGGTCCAAGATAGCGCCGAGCCCGGCTGCATCCAGCGGGAGGACCGATGCGTGTCTAACGGGCCGGGTAGCGGGCAAACACGGAACGGCTATCCTCGTCCGCGAAGGCGATGACCTCGAAGGCGTCCTGTCCGCGACCCTCCATCTCCATGCCGGGAGAGCCGATCGGCATGCCCGGCACGGCGATGCCCCGGATCTTCTCGGGGCGCAGCTCAAGCAGGCGCTCGATGTCGGCTGCCGGAACATGTCCCTCGACGAGATACCCCTCCACGACGGCCGTGTGACAGGAGGCCAGATCCGCCGGGATACCCAGCTCGGCCTTCATCTCGGTCAGGTCCGCCCGGTCGATGATCTCGACATCGAACCGGCCCGTTTCTTCCAGAATGGCGGCCCAAGCGCTGCAGCACCCGCAATTCGGGTCGCGGTTCACCGTGAGGCGCAGTCGTGCCGGCGCCTCGGCCGCCCGGGCGGCGCCCAGGACAGATCCGGTCAGGCCCATCGCGCCAAGCACACATAGCGTGTTTCGCCGTGAAACCCGTGTTGTCCGGCACATGATCGCCATCCTTCCTGCGGCCCCTTACGGGCGCCTGGATCGGCCCCGACGGGACCTCGTGCTGCCGGCGAAGGCGATCATATCTTTCGAAAGGGGTCAACACGCAGGACCCGAAACGGAAAAACCCCCGCCTGGACGCGATCCGGCGGGGGTTTCCCGTGGCAGCGGCCCCGTCAGGGCGGCTGCCAGCAAGCGGTCGGGGACGATCAGTAGGCGCGGCCGTCTTCCACGTCCTCGCTGAGATTGGTGCCGCTCGAGGCCGACTGCTGGGCCTCCTCGAGGGAGCGCGCCTGGGCCTCGTCCCAGCCGGGCAGCGCCTCGAGATCGGACTTCGTCATCGAGGTCAGGGCAAGGCCGCCGCCGCCCTGCTCGATCTCGACGTCCTGGCCGTCGATCTTCACGAGCTTGCCGCCCATGCCGAGGAAGCCGCTGGTGCGGACGATCATGGCGTCGATCCTGCCGCTCTCGTCGAGGAGGATGTCGTCGACCTCGCCGACTTCCGTGCCCTCGGCGTCAGCGACCGACTGGCCGATGATGGCGCCGACGGTCAGATTGCCGAACGGGCTCGGCTCTTCGGCCTGAGCCTGCGCGGATTGCTGGCTCTCGGGCAAGACGCTGGAGCGGTCCGCACCCTGACGGTCCTGCGACAGAGACGGGTCGGGACGCGTGGAGCGTTCGTAGTCGTAGCTGTCCCCGCTCCGGCTCGAGGGCGACGTCGTGTTCGGCGAGGCCGCGCTCGGGCTGCTCATGTCGCCCTGGCGGTCCGGGTCCGCGACGCCTGGTGTCGTATCGAGGCCGTCGAGACTGGACCCGCCGTCCATGCTCTCCTGATCGATCGAATCGCCTGACATGCGCTCGGGCGGAGAGGTGGGAGCGCCTGGCGAGGCGGGTGATGTGGCGGAAGGAGCCGCCCCGGTCGTATCGGCATCGCTCGTCTGTGCCGTGACTGCCGTGGCCCCGAATCCCAGAAGGGAAAGGGCGCATACGGACGAGAGAAGAAGTCGTTTCATGCGGTATCTCCTTTGTGCGGCGCCCGTGCGGCGCCTCTGATCCGATATAGGGGTGAAGCCGGGCAGGAAAACGATCCTGACAAAGACTTCATCGAGTGCCGCGATCCGCGGCGCGAAAACCGTCCGGCTAAAGAGGAAGATGCGGGTTCGCCGGCTCCGCCGGTTCCCCTGCCCGCGGGCCGGGACCGGTCTGGCGCGCGGCCCCGTTCGGGGATAGGACTGCCGGCGACACGAGACGGCGAGGTCGCACCGATGCAGTCAGCTAAACCGGGGGAGGGCAAAAGGGTTCCCCGCGCCGGCGTCGCGCGAGGGCCGGACCTGCCGCCCGCGCTCGCCCGCTGGTTCGCGGCGCAGGGCTGGCAGCTCCGCCCGCATCAGGCCGAGGTCGCCCGCCACGCGCTGGCCGGGCGCTCGGTGCTCCTCGTCGCGCCCACGGGCGGCGGCAAGACGCTGGGCGGCTTCCTGCCGAGCCTCATCGAGCTTGCCGGCCGCACGAAGGGGGGCCGGGGCGTGCACACGCTCTATCTCTCCCCGCTCAAGGCCCTGGCCGCCGACATCGCGCGCAATCTCGCCCGGCCGATCATGGAGGCAGGTCTCGACATTTCGATCGGCATACGGACGGGCGACACGCCGCAGCCCGAGCGCGCGGCACAGATGCGCCGTCCGCCGGACATTCTCCTGACGACGCCCGAGCAGCTCGCCCTCCTCATCGCCTCGGCCGAGGGCGTGCGTGCGCTGTCGGCGCTCCGATGCGTGGTGATCGACGAGCTGCATGCGCTCGCCGGCACCAAGCGCGGCGAGCTCCTTGCGCTGGGGCTTGCGCGCCTCTCGCGTCTTGCGCCCGCCTCGCGCCGCATCGGCCTCTCGGCCACG
>JACAEB010000112.1 GCA_013389075.1 Alphaproteobacteria bacterium | reverse complement strand
GGCGCGCAGGGCGGGGTCGGCGGCGGAGCGGGCCGGCGCGGGCTCGGCGGCCGGCGCCGCCTCGGGCGGGTCGAAGCCCACGGCACGGTCGACGATGAAGAGCGGGCGCTTCTTCGATTCGAGATAGAGGCGGCCCAGATATTCGCCGATGATCCCCAGGATGATGAGCTGGAGCCCGCCCAGCGCGAGGATCGACACCATGAGTGACGCATAGCCCGGGACGTCGCGCCCGAAGATCAGCACACGCAGCAGGAGATAGGCGCCATAGCAGATCGCGAGGGAAGCGACGGTGGCGCCGATATAGCTCGAGATGCGCAGGGGCAGCGTGCTGAAACTCGTTATTCCGTCCAGGGAATAATTCCACATCTGCCAGTATTTGTATTTGGTCTTGCCGGCGGCGCGCTCGGGCCGGTCGAATTCGAGATGGGTCTGGCGGAAGCCGATCCAGGCGAACAGCCCTTTCATGAAGCGGTTGCGCTCGTCGAGCTGGTTCATGGCGTCGACCACCTTGCGGTCCATCAGCCGGAAGTCGGCCGCATTGCGGGGGAGCTTGAAGCCCATCACCCGCTCCATGATCCAGTAGAAGGCGCTCGCCGTCGTCCGCTTGAAGAGCGTGTCGGCGCGCCGTGTCCGGCGCACCGCATAGATCACGTCATAACCCTCGCGCCACTTCTCGAGCATCTGACCGATGAGTTCGGGCGGGTCCTGAAGGTCGGCGTCGAGCGGCACGACGGTGCGTCCGCTCGCATAGCGCAGGCCCGCCGTGAGCTCCACCTCCTTGCCGAAATTGCGCGAGAAATCGATCACCTTCCAGCGGGGATCGGCTTCGTTCCGCGCAAGGAGCATGTCGAGCGTGCGGTCGCGGCTGCCGTCGTTGACGCAGATGACCTCGTAGCTCACGCCGAAGCCGGCCATCAGCTCGGTCAGGCGCGCGTAGAGGATGTCGATCATCTCCTCTTCATTGTGCATCGGGATGACGAGGGAGATGTCGGGCCTGAGGCCCGGCCGCGCGGCGGTCGCGCGTGCGGGCGCCGGTGTCCTCGGCCTCGTCTCGATGGTGTCCCTCATGTGCTCACCCCCGATTCCGTCCCTCGCCTCGCGCTCGTGCTTCATGGCTCTCTCCGCGGGCCGAAGGCGAAGCTCCGCGCAAGGAGAAAGGTCAGCGCCGGAACGCTGACCACGATCACCGCGAGCGCGAGGGCATAGTCGAGGCCCATCCGGTTCACCATCCCATAGACGATCGCCTGGTTGAGCCCAAGGCCCACCATCGCGATCGCGAAAAAGCGCGGCAGCGCCGTCCCGTGCGCGGCCGAGGAGCGGAAGCTGAACGTGTAATGGCCGAGATAGGAGACGATGAAGCCCGAGAAGAAGCCGAGGAGGTTGGCGCCGAGCGCGGGCTGACCGAGGCCTTTCTCGAGCCCGAGCCCCACGCAGGCATGAACGAGCGTCGCGCCGACCCCGACGAGGCCGAAGCGGACGAGGCTCGCCAGGGTCTCGGGATGAAGGAGGGCGGTCCCGCGCCCGCCCGTCCCGCGCTCGTCCGTCCCGCTCATGGCCCCTCGCTCGCCGTCACCGAACCGGCCATGCGGTCCACGGGCGGCACGAACAGGATGGCGTGGGCGTACCGCGCTTCCAGCACCTCGGCCTCCACATAGCCCTCGAGAGCCGCCAGCATCTCCGGACTGATCCGGGGACGGCGGATGTCCGTCCAGCCGAACACCCAGACGCGCCGGGGCGCGCGGCGGATGATCTCGGCGGCGTAATCCCCGGTCACGATCGTCTGGTGCCGGAGATAATAGAGCGCCGGCGTGTCGGCCCAGTCTCGGTGACGGGCAAGGACGATGTCGCCCGGCTCCATCCGCGCGAGCATGGCCTGCGTGATCCCCTTGTAGTCGCGCGGTGTGCTGACTTTCCCCGCATTCCACGACAGTCCCAGCGCGAGGGTCGCCGCGACCGCGAGCGCGGCCGGCGCGAGGAGGAGCGGACGGGGGGCGAGGCGGACGAGGCCCGCCGCGATGAGGAGGAGCGGAAAGGGAACGAAGACGAGGAAGGCGCGCGAGGCCATGACCGAGGTGCCGAGCGTCGCCGACATCGCGTAGATCACGAAGGGCGGCACGATGGCGAGCAGGGCCACCGGATGAACGAGCGGCCGCGCGGCCTCGAGGAGGCGGTCGAGCGGGGGCAGGAGCCGTGCGATCAGCGGACGGGCGGCCGCCGCGACCGGCGGCAGGGCGAGCGCGCCGAAGGGCAGCACCGCGAGCGCCGCCATGTAGTCGTTCCTGTGTTCCGCAAGCCCGGCCATCCAGAGGAGGACGCCCGCGCTCGCGAGGGCGAGGGCGACGAGCGGCAGGGCGGGGGCCGTGACGATCTGCGGGGACGGGGCCTGCGGCTCGGCGCGCGCCCTGAGGCCGAGCACGAGAAGCCCCGCGCCGAGCGCGAAGACCGCGAGCATCGGAAGAAGGGGCAGGATCCGCACGGGGACATAGACGAGGTCGGGCTCGACGAGGAAGCCGAAGCCGAAATAGTCGCGCAGGAAGCCAAGCGAGGGATCGGGGGCGGCGCCCCGGCGGGCGTTGTAGAGCGAATGGGAGAGCGAGGGCAGGCTCACCATCAGCGCGATCGCCTGCAGCCAGGCGAGGCGGGGCACGCGCCAGAGCAGACCCCCGCGCGCGAAGAGCCCGCCCCAGCGAAAGCCCGGATCGGGGCAGGCGTAGATCACATAGGCCATGTGCAGGGCGAGGAGCGCCCAGACGAGCTCGGTCGTCTGAATGCCGGCGAAGAGGGCGGCGACATAGCCCGCGCCAAGGCCCCAGTGCGGGCGGTCGTCCTTCAGGAGGCGGACGAGAAGCCATGTCGCGAGCAGCGCGAGGAAGAAGCCGGGGGAGTAGTTGCGCGCGACCTCGCTCCAGTAGATGAGGAAGCCGTGGAGGGCGACGATGCCGGCGGCGAGGAGTCCGGTGGTCCGTCCGTATACGTCGCTCCCGAGCCGGTACATGAGCAGGATGGAGAGAATGCCGAGAAGGGCCGAGGGCAGGCGCAGGACGAAGGGATCGGTGCCGAAGAGATGGGTCCAGGCGCCCATCGCCATGTAGTAGCCGATGGGGTGGGGCTCGTCGTGGAAGTGCCAGGCGAGCGTCGGGAGGAAACCGAAGCGCGCGGGCGGCTCGGTGATCCCCGCCGGCAGCTCGAGGCCGGGCACATACATTTCCGGATGGGAGAGCGAGGGCCCGCCAAGATCCCAGAGCCGCAGCGCCGCGCCCAGAAGGACGAGACCGGCAAGAAGGAGAGCGGCGACCGGCAGTCCGGCCGCCTTCGATGTCATGCTCTGCATCAGGCTCATCCTGTCGCCGCCCGCTCCCTCCGCGCGCGGGCCCGGCCCCTCGCCCGGGGCCTGACCGGCCGCGCCGCGGATCCCGCGTCTGTGCCACGAATACACGTTGGCCGCTCCGCATCCAAGGGTGGCGGCGGGTAGGGCCGCCTGTCCGGGCCCGGCAGCAAGAACGGGGCCAGCGCCGGAGCGCGGACGCCGCAGACCTGCCCTGTCATTGACAGCGGCTCCGGCGGGGACGAGCCTTCTGCGCGCGGCGGCAGGAGAGGCACATGGCACGGACGGGACTGGTGATCGGCGCGGGTGACGGGCTCGGCAGCGCCCTGGGCCGCGCCTTCGCGCGCGAGGGCCTCACAATGTGCCTCACGCGGCGGGCCCGGCATCAGGATGCCGTCGAGGCGCTGGCCGCCGCCATCCGGGCGGAGGGCGGTGCGGCCCACGGCTTCGGCGTCGATGCCCGCGAGGAGGAGGCGGTGGTCGACCTCTTCGCGCGGATCGAGCGCGACATGGGCCCGCTCGACCTCGTCATCTTCAACATCGGCGCGAATGTCCGCTACCCGGTGACCGAGACGAGCACGCGCGTCTACCGCAAGGTCTGGGAGATGGCGGCCTTCGCGGGCTTCCTCGCGGGGCGCGAGGCGGCGCGGGTGATGGGCCCGCGGGGCCGGGGAACCATCCTCTTCACCGGGGCGACGGCGAGCCTGCGCGGCGGGGCGGGCTTCTCGGCCTTCGCGGGCGCCAAGCACGCGCTGCGCGCCCTTGCCCAGTCGCTCGCGCGCGAGATGGGGCCGCTCGGGGTCCATGTCGCCCATGTGGTCATCGACGGGCTCATCGACGGCCCCTTCGCCGCCGATCTCGTGCCCGATCTCGAAGCCAGGCGCGCGGCGGGGGGCGTGCTCGCGCCCGAGGCGATCGCGCAGGCCTATGTCTCGCTCTACAAGCAGCCGGCGAGCGCCTGGACCCACGAGCTCGACCTTCGTCCGCATGCGGAGAAATGGTGAGACCCATGGCCGGCAGGACCCTCGACTTCATCTTCGATTTCGGCAGCCCGAACGCCTATCTCGCCTACCGCGCGCTGCCGCCGATCCTCGCGCGGACCAGCGCGCGCCTGCGCCTGCTGCCCTGCCTCCTCGGGGGCATCTTCAAGGCGACCGGCAACCAGTCGCCCTTCGCCGCCTTCGGTCACGTCAAGGGCAAGCTCGCCTATGAGGAGCTGGAGACACGGCGCTTCATCGCCCGCCACGCCCTCACGCGCTTCAGGATGAACCCGCATTTTCCGGTGAACACGCTTCAGCTCATGCGCGGGCTCGTCGCGGCACAGAAGGCGGGCGCTGGCGAGCGCTATGTCGAGGCGGGCCTCGCCGGCATGTGGGAGGAGGGGCGGAAGATGGACGATCCCGCCGTGCTCGGCGAGGTGCTCTCGGCGGCGGGGCTCGACGCGGGGGCGCTGCTCGCGGCGACCGGGGATCCCGCGATCAAGGCCGAGCTCGCGGCCAATACCGAGGCCGCGGTGGCGCGCGGCGTCTTCGGCATTCCCACCTTCTTCGTGGATGCGGAGATGTGGTTCGGCAAGGACCGCCTTCACGAGGTGGAGGCGGCCCTCGGCCCGGCCTGACCGGGTCAGCCGCCGAGCTTGCTCGCGGCGAGCTGGCCGGCCGAGTTCATCCGCTCGCGGGCGCGGTCGCGCGCGCGGGCCTGCTGCTCGGGGCTCAGCGTCTCCTCGAGGCCCTTGCGGACCTCGGTCAGACGCTCGTGCGTGTAGCCGTTCTCCATGGCCATGACGAGCCAGACATAGGCCTCGAAGCTGTTCTTCTCGACGCCCGCGCCCTCGGTGTACATGGCCGCGACGAAGAACTGCGATTCGGGGTGGCCCTGCTCGGCGGCCTGGCGGAAGAGGCGGAAGGCGAGCTCGGCATCGCGCGGCATGCCATCGCCCTCATAGGCCGACAGGCCGAGTTCGAACTGGGCTTCGGGCATGCCCGCATCGGCGGCCTTGCGCAGCCAGGTGACGGCTTCGACCGCATCCTGATCGACGCCGATGCCGACCATGTACATGGCGCCGAGATTGTACTGCGACTCGACATTGCCGCCCTCGGCCGACTGGCGGAACCATTTGGCGGCGGTCTTGACGTTCTTGGTGACCCCGAGCCCGGTGAGGTAGATGACGCCCATATTGTAGGCGGCATCGACGTCGCCCTGGAGCGCGGCCTTCTCGAACCACTCGCCGGCGCGCTTCATGTCCTTGGGGACGCCCTCGCCGGTCGAATAGTGATTGCCGAGCTCGAACTGGGCGAAGCTGTGCCCGCCCTCGGCCGCCACGGTGAGCCAGGCGATGGCCGTCTCGAGATTGCGCTCGAGCGGGGGATTGCCCTCGCGGGCCATGAGGCCGAGCGCATATTGCGCATCGATGTTGCCGCCCTCGGCCGCCTTCACGTACCAGCGGACGCCTTCGACGATGTTGCGCTCCGTGCCCTGACCCTCGAGATAGAGGCGGGCGAGGAGGGCGGCGGCATCGGCATTGCCCTCGGCGGCGAGGCCGCTCGACAGCGAATAGGCTTCCCCATAGGCGCCCGCCTTGTAGGCCGCCTGGGCCTTGGTGATCGCTTCAGGGGGCTCGGCCGCCAGGGTCGCATCCTGTGCGCCAAGGGCGATGAGGCCCGCCCAGGCGAGAATGAGGCTCGCCGCCAGCGTGCGTGTCTGAGGCACTGTCCCTCTCCTTACGCTCAGCTTTGCTCGACGCTGCCAGAATCCGCCTCTGCCATCAACTCGGCAAAGCCGGCCACGGCCGCGGCGGGGCCCTCCGGATGGTCCCAGACCCCGCTGGACACCGCCAGGAAATCCGCGCCCGCCGCAATCAGGGGAGAGGCGTTTGCAAGGGTGATGCCGCCGATCGCGACGCAAGGAAGCTCGAAGAGTTCGGACCACCAGCGCAGAAGATCGGGCTCCGCGCGGTGCGCGGTTTCTTTCGTGGCGGTGGGATGGAAGGCCCCGAAGGCCACGTAATCCGCCCCGTCCTCGCCCGCCTGCATCGCAAGGTGGCGCGAATCGTGACAGGTGACCCCGAGCGAGAGATGGGGGCCGAGCAGCCGCCGCGCCTCCCGCGCCGGCATGTCGGACTGCCCCACATGGGCACCGTCGGCGCCGAGCGCCACCGCGAGATCGGGCCGGTCGTTGATCAGCACGGCCACCCCGCGCGGCTGCGCCACGGGCAGGATCGCCTCAGCCGCCCGCGCGATGGCCGCATCGTCGGCGCCCTTCAGCCGGATCTGGACGCAGGCCACATCCCCCCCGTCGAGCGCCCGCGCCAGCGTCTGCGCGAAGGCGGCGGGCTCGAAGGCGGGCGGAGTGACGAGATAGAGGCGGCAGCGGGTCATTTGCGCTTCTTGAAGTATAGTTCCGAGAGAAATAGGTGTCTATCTAATATATCTGCTGACTTGAGTGCGGAAATCGCGTCCGCTGCACGATCTATTTTAGCGCGCGCGGATTCGGTGTCGAGCGAAAATTCGGGTGCGTAATCAGCCAAATGCCTGTCTTCCTGCAAATCCACAAGTGTCGATGCAAAGATATGAAGAGGAGTCAGTGGCTTCTGCTTCACCAGAGCCATGCACCCAGACTTGAGGGTACCGTGATCAAGCGAGCGGTATGCCAGTGCATAGGCACCGCTGAGGTCGGGGTTGGAACCAACCAGCCAGTCCGCCCCGAATTTCGCGACTGAATGAAAAAGCGCGTAATAGGCAGCAGACACGGCGCGACGACGATCGGCTTCGGACTGCCGCTTTCGTCCAATGAGGTAGCTTGCCTGCTTGAGCAGCATCTCAGGCAGGTCACTGGCAGCCCGACTCACTCAGGAAGCCCGCCCATACTGGACATCGAGATGCGGAAACCGCGTGTCGTTTCGCGCTTCGAGCTCCCACACAAGACGCGAACCGATCCGGTTCAGCTGTTTTCCTGTCGGCCGCCGCTTCGGGGGCCCCTTGAAGACGATCTTCACATCGTAGATCGGGTCGCCGTCGTGATCGACCGCAGGCGTCACCTTGACGCGCTTCACCGGCACGTCCGGAATTTCTTCGCGGACGATGTCGAGGAAAGCCTCGTCGAGCGGCTTGAGCTCCGATGTCGCATCCCTGGTCAGCATGAGCGAAACATGCGATCGGCCGATCGGGAAGTCCACCGGAATCGGAGCCTTGCCAGCCAGCCCGCCCCTCAGGCGGCCTTTTCGAGCGCGGGCGACCATTCGCCCCTGGCGGCGAGGCCGTTCATCCGGGCGCGGTGAGCGAAGGCGGCCTGCGCGGCGGGGACGTTCTCGGTCTTGCCGGACCAGGCCTTCTGCGGCGCGGCCTGCAGCGCGCGGCCATAGGAGAAGGTGAGGCCCCAGGGCAGGCCGCCGATCTTGTTCATGGCGTCGAGATGGGCGGTCGCCTCCTCGTCCGACTGCCCGCCCGAGAGGAAGGCGATGCCAGGCACCGCGCTCGGCACGCAGGCCTTCAGACACCGGACGGTCTTCTCGGCCACCTCCTGCACGCCCGCCTGTGTCGGGCACTTCTTGCCGGCGATCACCATGTTGGGCTTCAGGATCGTGCCCTCGAGCGCGACATTGGCGTAGTAGAGCTGCTGGAAGACCTCCTTCAGCGTCCACTCGGTCACCTCGTAGCAGGCGTCGATCGTGTGATCGCCGTCCATCAGCACTTCGGGTTCGACGATCGGCACGATGCCCGCTTCCTGGCAGAGCGCGGCATAGCGGGCGAGGGCGTGGGCATTGGCGTTGAGGCAGTTGTAGCTCGGCATGCGCGGCCCGATGTCGATCACCGCCCGCCATTTGGCGAAGCGCGCGCCGAGCCTGTGATAGTCCGCAAGGCGCTCGCGCAGGCCGTCGAGGCCTTCGGTCACCGTTTCCTTGGGGCTGCCCGCGAGCGGCTTGGCGCCCATGTCGACCTTGATGCCGGGGATCGAGCCCGCCGCCTCGATGAGCTTGACGAGCGGGGTGCCGTCCTTGGCATTCTGGCGGATCGTCTCGTCATAGAGGATGACGCCCGAAATGTGCCTGGCCATCGCCTCCTTCGAGCGGAACAGAAGCTCGCGATAGTCGCGCCGGGTCTCCTCGGTGGAGGCGACGCCGATGGCGTCGAAGCGCTTCTTGATGGTGCCCGCGCTTTCGTCCGCCGCCAGAATGCCCTTTCCGGGCGCCACCATCGCCGTCGCGATCCTGTTCAGCTCTTCGATCATCGGACACTCCTTCGGGTCATGCGGTTCATCTCGGACCGGACGGACGGCTCAGCGCTCCATGAGCGCGGCGACGCCCGGCAGTTCCTTGCCTTCGAGCCATTCGAGAAAGGCGCCGCCGGCGGTCGACACATAGGTGAAGCCGTCGGTCACGCCGGCATGGGCGAGCGCCGCGGCCGTGTCGCCGCCGCCGGCCACGGCGACCATCTCGCCCTCCTCCACCCGCGCCGCCACGAAGCGGGCGATGCGCACGGTGCCGGCATCGAAGGGCGGCACCTCGAACACGCCGAGCGGCCCGTTCCAGACGATGGTGCGGCAGGCGGCGAGCTTCTCCTCGATCCGCGAAAGCCCCGAGGGGCCGACATCGAGGATCATCTCCTCGGGGCGGATCTCCGCGATCGGGCCGACGCGCGTCGCCGCGCCGCGCTCGACCGCGCGGGCGAACACACCCTCCGTGGGCAGAACGACGTCGCACCCCGCGGCCGATGCGCGCGCGAGAATCTCCCGCGCCGTGTCGAGCCGGTCGGGCTCGTGCATCGACCTGCCGACCGGATGGCCTTCCGCGGCAAGGAAGGTGTTGGCCATGCCCCCGCCGATCACGAGGACGTTCACCTGGGAAACGAGATTGGTGAGGAGATCGAGCTTGGTCGAGACCTTGGATCCGCCGACGAGCGCGGCCAGCGGCCGGTCGGGCGAGCCGAGCGCGGCGTCGAGCGCCTCGAGTTCGGCCTCCATGGCCCGTCCCGCCGCCGAGGGCAGGAGGCGGGCGATGCCGGCCGTCGAGGCATGCGCCCGGTGCGCGCAGGAAAAGGCATCGTTCACATAGGCCTGGCCAAGGCCCGCGAGCGCCCTGGCGAAGGCGGGATCGTTCTTCTCCTCGCCCGGATGAAAGCGCGTGTTCTCGAGGACGAGCACATCCCCCGGGCCGAGCCGGGAGACGGCATCCTCGGCGAGGGGGCCGACGCAGTCGCCGGCGAACTTCACCGGGCGGCCGAGCACATGGCCCACCGCCTCGGCCACAGGCCCGAGCGACATCTCCGGCACGCGCTTGCCCTTGGGGCGGTCGAAATGGGCGAGGATCACCACCTTGGAGCCCTGCGCGATCAGCTCACGGATCGTGTCCATGCTCCGGTCGATGCGGGTGGTGTCGGTGATGCGCCCGTCCGTCACGGGCACGTTGAGGTCGATACGCACGAGCACCTCGGCCCCCTTGAGGAGGCCGGCGGTCTCGAGATCCTCGAGCGTGCGGAAACGGCTCATGTCCGGACCAGCTCCCTTCCGCGCGCCTGGACTAGAGGTGCCTGCCCATCGCGACGGCGGTGTCCGCCATGCGGTTGGAGAAGCCCCACTCATTGTCGTACCAGCTCAGCACCCGGACGAAACTGCCGTCCATGACCTTGGTCTGGTCGAGCGCGAAGCTCGAGGAATGGCTGTCATGGTTGAAGTCGACCGAGACGAGCGGGGCATCGACGACGCCGAGAATGCCCTTGAGCCGTCCGCGCGCGGCTTCGACGATGGCGGCGTTGATCTCGTCCACCGAGGTCTTGCGCGCGGCGATGAAGGTGAGGTCGACGACCGAGACGTTCGGCGTCGGCACGCGGATGGCGACACCGTCGAGCTTGCCCTTGAGCTCGGGCAGGACGAGGCCCACCGCCTTGGCCGCGCCCGTCGAGGTCGGGATCATCGACATGGCCGCGGCGCGCGCGCGGTAAAGGTCCTTGTGCATCGTGTCGAGCGTGGGCTGGTCGCCCGTGTAGGAATGCACGGTCGTCATGAAGCCCTTCTCGATGCCGATGGCATCGTTCAGCACCTTGGCGACGGGGGCAAGGCAGTTGGTCGTGCAGGAGGCGTTCGAGACGACGGTGTGCTCGGCCGTGAGCCTGTCCTCGTTCACGCCGTAGACGACGGTGAGATCGGCGCCCTCGGAGGGGGCGGAGACGAGCACGCGCCGCGCGCCCGCCGACAGATGCGCCGCCGCCTTGTCGCGCGCGGTGAAGATGCCCGTGCATTCGAGCGCGATGTCGACGCCGAGCGCCTTCCAGGGGAGCTTGCCGGGATCGCGCTCGGCCGTGACCTTCATCGGCCCGCGACCGGCGTCGATCGTGTCGGCCGAGGTCTTCACCTCGCCCGGGAAGCGGCCGTGCACGCTGTCGAAGCGCAGGAGATGGGCGTTGGTTTCCACCGGGCCGAGATCGTTGATGGCGACGACCTCGATATCGGTGCGGCCGCTCTCGATGATGCCGCGCAGGACGTTCCGCCCGATCCGGCCGAAGCCGTTGATTGCCACACGAACCGCCATTGCCGAAGCCTCCAAACTCTCAGTGCCGGGACGAATGAGACCCCGTTCCGGGCCGGCCGGAGAGGCAGGACGCGGCTTCCTCCGCGATCCGGTCCGGGGTCAGCCCGAAATGGGTATAGAGATCCTTATAGGGCGCGCTCGCGCCGAAACCAGTCATGCCGACGAAGCGGTCGCCGGGCCTGAGGAAGCTCGCCCAGCCGAACGGGCTCGCGGCCTCTATGGCGATGCGTGGCGCGGAGCCGAGCAGCGCCTCGCGGGCGGCGGCGTCCTGCGCCTCGAAGCGCTGGCGGCAGGGCATGGAGAGGATGCGCGCGGCGATGCCGCGCCCGGCGAGGAGCGCGCGCGCCTCCTCGGCGAGCGAGACCTCACTGCCGGTGGCGATGAGCGTCACGTCCGCGCGGCCCTCCGCCGGGCGGATCTCGTAGGCGCCGCGCGCGGAGAGATTGTCCGCGTCGAGACCGGTGCGCATCAGCGGCAGGTCCTGGCGCGAGAGGACGAGAAGGCTCGGTCCCTGCGTGCGGGTGAGCGCGAGCTCCCAGCACTCGGCCACCTCGATGGCGTCGGCGGGCCGCAGCACATGCAGGTTGGGGATGGCGCGCAGGGCCGCCAGATGCTCGACCGGCTGGTGCGTGGGCCCGTCCTCCCCGACCCCGATGGAATCGTGGGTCATGACGTAGATGACGCGCAGGCCCATCAGCGCCGACAGGCGGATGGCCGGCCGGCAGTAATCGCTGAAGACGAGGAAGGTGCCGCTCGCCGGCACGATGCCGCCATGCAGCGCCATGCCGTTCATGGCGGCGGCCATGCCGTGCTCGCGGATGCCGTAATTGATGAAGCGCCCGTCCATGCGGTTGCGGTCGAGCACCGGCATGACCTTGGCGCGCGTGTTGTTCGAGCCCGCGAGATCGGCCGAGCCCGAGACGAGTTCGGGCAGGATGCCGGCGATGGCGTCGAGGAGCGCGCCCGAGGCGCGCCGTGTCGCGGTGGGCTTGGGCGAGGCGGCGAGGGCGGCGCGCGCCTCGGCCATGGCGGCCGGAAGCTCCGCGGGCAGACGG
>JACAEB010000097.1 GCA_013389075.1 Alphaproteobacteria bacterium | reverse complement strand
GGGCCGGCTCGCCGGCTCCCTCTTCGCGGAGCCTTTGGGGCCGAGCGAGGCCGTGGCGGGGGCGCGGGCGCCCTATGCCGGTGCGCTCGAGTTCGGAACGCGGACGCGTCCGGCGCGGCCCTTTCTCCTGCCGGCCTTTCTCCTGCGCCGGCGCGACATCATCGCCACCGTGGCGCGCGCGGTGATCGCCGCCGTCCGCACAGGGAGGGGCCGATGAGCGCCGCTGCCGCCTTCGATCTTCAGACTGCGGTCTATGGGGCTCTCGCGAGCGACGCCGCGCTGCTCGCGCTCCTCGGGGATCCGCCGCGCCTTCATGACGACACGCCCGCCGGCACGGGCTTTCCGCTCGTCACGCTCGGCGAGGTGACGAGCCTCGACTGGAGCACGGCCACGGAGAGCGGGGCGGAGCATCGCCTCACGCTCAACGCCTGGTCGCGCCAGGGCGGGCGGGCGCAGGTCCAGGCGATCCTCGGCGCGCTCTCCGCCCGGCTGCATCTTGCCGAGCTCAGCCTCGCCAGCCACCGGCTTGTGCTTCTGCGGCTCGAATTCGCCCAGGTCCTGCGCGAGGGCGACGGCGAGACCTGGCACGGCATCCAGCGCTATCGGGCGCTGACCGAAGACATCTGATCCAAAGGGAGATCACCGACATGGCAGCACAGCAGGGCAGGGCGCTCCTTCTCAAGAAGGGAAGCGGATCGGGCTCGCCCGAGACCTTCGACACCGTCGCCGGACTCCGGACCAAGACGGTTTCGCTGAATGCGGAGAGCGTCGACATCACCAATGCGGATTCGTCCGGCGCCTGGCGCGAGCTCCTCGCCGATGGCGGGGTCCGCTCCGCCCGCCTGTCTGGCGCCGGCGTGTTCAAGGATGAGGCGGCCGACGAGGCGGTCCGTCTTTCCTTCTTTACCCAGACGATCGGCAACTGGCAGGCCGTCATCCCGGACTTCGGCACCCTTGAGGGCCCGTTCCAGATCGTCGCGCTCGAATATGGCGGGGCGCATGACGGCGAAGTCACGGTGAGCCTCACGCTCGAGAGCGCCGGCGCGCTCACCTTCACCGCGCTCTGAGGCGGCCATGGTCAATCCGTTCAGAGGCGAGGTGGCGCTGTCCATCGGCGGGCGGAGCTATCGGCTCTGTCTCACGCTCGGCGCGCTCGCGGAAATCGAGACGGCGCTCGGCATCGAGGCCCTGTGCGAGCTCGAACCGCGTTTCGAGCGGCTTTCGGCGGGCGATCTCCTCGCCATTCTCGGCGCGCTGATGCGCGGGGGCGGCGAGCCGCTCACGGATGAGGAGGTGGCGCTCCTGCCGCTCTTCCTCGGCGAGGTGAGCGAGGCGATCGCCCGTGCCATGTCCCTTCCGGGCGAGCGCCATGGCTGAGCCCGCGAGAAGCTCCATCCCCTGGCGCGGCTGGATGGCCCATGGCCTCGGCACGCTGAGGCTGAGCCCGCAGTCCTTCTGGTCGCTGAGCCTCTCCGAATGGGCCGCGATCCTCGAGGCCGGGGGGGAGGGCGGTGTGTTTCAGCATCCGCTGTCGTCCGAGGAGCTCAGTCGGCTGATGAAAGCCCATCCCGACGGGCCGGCACCCCCCCAAGGAAATCACCATGGCTGAAACCGAGATTCACTCCCTGTCGATCCGTGTACGCGCCGATCTCAGCGAGGCCCGGGCGGCATTCGCGCATCTCGGCCGGGAGACGACCGATCTTCTCGCCCGGCCCATGAGCCGGGCCGGCGCGCAGGCGGGCGCCTTCATCGAGGCGGCGGTGGGCCGGGTCGGCGATGCGCTCGAGGACGCGGCCCTGCGGGGGCAGCGCTCCTTCGGCGATATGGTCCGTGCACTGATTCAGGACCTCCAGCGCATGGCGCTGAGGGAGTTCGTGATCAATCCGCTGGTCTCGGCGGTTTCCGGCGCCCTCAAGGGGGCCTTCGGCGGCGCGCGCGCGATGGGCGGGCCTGTGAGCCCCGGGCGCGCCTATCTCGTGGGCGAGCAGGGCCCGGAGCTCTTCACGCCGAGCGGCTCGGGACGCATCGTGCCGAACGGGCAGCTTGGGCTTGGCGGCGCGGGCGTGACCGTCAATTTCAACTTCCCTACGGGGACGGATGTCGACCGCTTCCGCCGCTCGGAAAGCCAGATCGCGGCGATGATGAACCGCGTCGTCGCGCGCGGCGGGCGGAACTTGTGATGCCGAAGGCCGCATCCTCGAAGCCTGCCTTGAGAATGTGATGCAAGCAGATATACTCGCACCTCTACTATTCGGACATCCGTCGAAGAGGTGGGGAATGCGCGTCCATTGTCTTCTAATAGCGGCACTTCTCGTGGGCTGCGCTAGCCCGACCTATTTCTTCGACCCCGATGAAGAGGCAGCACGTATCTTGGCGGCCTTCGACAAGAGATGGTGGGGCCCACAACTCAGAGCCATGCGTGAGCCCTCTCTTTACCAAATCTCTCAGCGCGAGTCGTTGGCGCAGCAATATCGCCTGCTCGTGCTTCCGAGCTTTGAGCCTGCCTATGCAGTGCGCGTTGTACGGAAATCGAGTGGCCGTGGAACCGCGGTGTTCAAGAAGCTCGATGGTCAGGGTGGCTACGACCCGGGGTCCTTGTCCGTCAACAAATCAATGTCGCTCAGCGAGGCGACTTTGTGGAGGTTTCTTCGAACGTTCGATGCGATCGGAGTTGCCGACTACCCCTCCGGCTTTGGGCCGCCATCGGCCTGTACGGACGGCACGTCTTATCTTCTGGAAGGGATCCGGGAAGGGTCCTAAGAATATTTTTTCGCCCATGAATGTGAGGTCAGGAGCTCGCCGGGTCTCATCGATTTAATCAGATCCTTCGAGGCGATTGGTCTGTCCACGCAATCCTCCTGACAGTTCGGCTTCACCAAACATTCCAAGACCGTTGATGCCCTCTCAAGGGCAGGATGACCCATGGCCTTTCACGAGACACGCTTTCCGACAGGCATCGCCTTCCGCTCGACCGGGGGCCCGATGCGCAAGACCGACGTCGTCACGCTGGCGTCCGGCTTTGAGGAGCGCAACGCCGTCTGGGCGAATTCGCGGCGGCGCTACAATGCCGGCTACGGCGTCAAGAGCCTTGATGATCTGCATACGGTCATCGCCTTCTTCGAGGCGCGCGCCGGGCGGCTCTATGGCTTCCGCTGGAAGGATTTCGCCGACTGGAAGTCCTGCGCGCCCTCGGGCACACCGTCCGCGACCGATCAGGCGATCGGCACGGGCGACGGCGCCGACGCCATATGGCAGCTCGTGAAGGTCTATGCGAACGGCGCGGGAAGCTGGACGCGGACGATCAGCAAGCCGGTTACGGGGACCGTGAAGATCGCCGTCGCGGGTGCCGCGAAAACCGAAGGGGTTCACTACACGGTCGACACGACGACCGGGATCGTCACCTTCACGGGCGGGAACATCCCGACGGCCGGACAGGCGATCACGGCGGGCTATGAATTCGACGTGCCGGTGCGCTTCGACACGGACGAGCTGACGCTCTCGCTCGAGGCGTTCACGGCCGGCGCAATCCAGGACATCCCTATTATCGAGGTGCGGCTGTGAAGACCGTCCCGACCGCGCTTCAGGCCCATCTCGACACGGGCGCCACCACGCTCGCCCTTTGCTGGAAGCTCACCTTGCGCAACGGGACCGTGCAGGGCTTCACCAATCACGATTGCGACCTCGTGGTCGGCGGGGTCACCTACAAGGCCGCAAGCGCCGTCGAGGCCTCCGAGATCCAGTCCGCCCTCGGGCTCGCGGTCGCCAACATGAACGCGATCGGCGCGCTCTCCGATGCAGGCGTCACCGAAGCCCTTCTCGCCGCTGGCGCCTATGACGGGGCCGAGGTCGAGCTCCGGCTCGTCAACTGGGCGGACACGTCCCAGTCGCTCGTCCTCATGGCGGGCGCCATCGGCGAGGTTCGGCGGAACAAGACGGCGTTCTCCGCGGAGCTGCGCTCGCTCGCCCACAGGCTCAACCAGAAGACGGGCCGGATCTTCTCCTATGACTGCGACGCCGATCTCGGGGACGCCCGCTGCGGGATCAATCTCGCGCTCTCGACCTATTCCGCCTCCGGAACGATCGCCTCCGTCGCGGAGAGCCGGCGCCTCGTCACGGTCTCCGGGCTTTCGGGCTATGCGAGCGACTGGTTCACCCATGGCAAGCTCACCTGGACGAGCGGGGACAATGACGGCTGGGCCTTCGAGGTGAAGGGGCATGCGAAGACGGGCTCGACCGTGACGCTCGAGCTCTGGCAGCGCACCGCGGAAGAGATCGCCATCGGCGACGGTTTCACCATCACGGCCGGATGCGACAAGCAGTTCGCCACCTGCGGGGCGAAGTTCTCGAACGAGGCGAACTTCCGGGGCTTCCCGCACATGCCCGGCAATGACGCCGTCCAGTCCTATCCGAGCGCGGGCGACAATCTCGACGGCGGGAGCCTGTTCAACTGATGCACTGTAACCGGATCATCGCTGAGGCGCGCTCCTGGCTCGGGACGCCCTACAAGCACCGCGCTGCGGTAAAGGGGGCGGGCTGCGACTGCCTGGGGCTCGTGATGGGCGTCTATGCGGCTCTCGTGGGGCCCGTTCCGGAGGACCCGCCCCCCTACAGCCGGGATTGGGCGGAGGCGGCCGGCGAGGAGACGCTTCTCGCCGCCGCGCGCCGGCATCTCGTCGAGCTCCCGGTTGCGGAGGCGGGCCCGGGGGATGTCCTGATCTTCCGCATCCTGACGGGCCGGATCTGCAAGCATGCGGGCATTCTCTCGAGGCCCGGTCACATGATCCATGCCATGGAAGGGCACGGCGTCGTCGAGATCGCCCTGTCGCCCTGGTGGCGGCGGAAGGTGGCGGCGGCTTTCGCGTTTCCTGGGGCGTAAGCGATGGCAACCCTTGTTCTCACCACGGCGGCGAATGCGGTCGCCTCGGCCGGAGCCTGGGGCCCGATTGCGACGGCGGCGCTCACGGCGGGCGCCTCCATCGCGGGCCAGCTCATCGACAACGCGCTCTTCGGCTCGGGCCAGTCGATCCAGCAGGTGGGCCCCCGCCTCTCGGACGTGCAGATCACCTCGTCGACGGAAGGCACGCCGATCCCGCGCGCCTATGGCCGTGCCCGCCTCGCGGGACAGCTCATATGGGCGACCCGCTTTAAGGAAGCCGTGACGCGGCGGACGGAGAGCGTCGGCGGAAAGGGCGGCGGCGGCGGGCAGTCCGTCACCACGACCGAATACAGCTATTCCGTGAGCTTCGCGCTCGCGCTGTGCGAGGGCGAGGCCACGACCTTCGGGCAGGTCTGGGCGGATGGAAAGCCGCTCGACCTCTCCACGCGGACGGTGCGCTTCTATCGCGGCACGGAGGATCAGGCGGTCGACAGCAAGATCTCCTCCGTCGAGGGGGCGGGCAACGCGCCGGCCTATCGGGGCCTTTGCTACATCGTCTTCGAGGACTTCGCACTCGCCGCCTTCGGCAACCGCATCCCGCAAATCACGGTCGAGGTGATCAAGGCATTCTCGGCGGACGCTGACGATCTCGAAAGCCTCGTCCGCGGCGTCGACATCCTTCCCGGCTCGGGCGAGTTCGCGCTTGCGACCTCCCGCGTCGTCCGCGAGGACGGACGCGGCGGGGCGACGGGCGAGAACCTCAACAACAATGTCGGCGAGCCCGACTGGACGGTGAGCTTCGATCAGCTCCAGGAGCTTGCGCCCGACCTCGAGGCGGGCCTCCTCGTCGTCTCCTGGTTCGGCGACGATCTTCGCTGCGCCGATATCGAGATCAAGCCGAGGATCGAGCGATCGGACAAGTCGACGATCGGCCTCACCTGGTCCGTGCAGGGCATCACGCGCGGCAGCGCGGAGACCGTCTCGACCGACGGGGACGGCCGGCCGAACTTTGGCGGCACGCCGTCCGACAATGCCGTTGTCGAGGCGATCACCGATCTCAAGGCGCGCGGGCTCGCGGTCACCTTCTATCCCTTCCTGTTGATGGACATCGAGACGGGGAACGCGCTCCCCGACCCTTATGGAGATGCGGAACAGGCGGCGTTCCCCTGGCGCGGGCGGATCACCTGCACGCCGGCGCCGGGCGTCTCGGGCACGGTCGATCAGACGGCGGACGCGGATACCCAGGTCGCGGCGTTCTTCGGCACGGCTGCGGCAGGCGATTTCGCCGTGTCCGGAACATCGGTCACCTATTCGGGTCCCGCCGAGTGGTCCTATCGGCGCTTCATCCTGCATTATGCGCATCTTTGCGCGGCGGTCGGCGGGATCGATGCCTTCGTGATCGGCTCCGAGATGAAGTATCTCACGCGCGTTCGCGGCGCCTCGGGCAATTTCCCCGCCGTCGACGCCTTCAAGACGCTCGCGGCCGACGTCTCCGGCATTCTCGGCTCGTCCGTGAAGATCGGCTATGCGGCCGACTGGTCGGAGTTCCACCATTACGCGCCCGAGGACGGGAGCGGGGACCTCTTCTTCAATCTCGACCCGCTTTGGTCGGATGCCAATATCGACTTCATCGGCATCGACAATTACATGCCGCTTGCCGACTGGCGCGACGGCACGGGGCATGCGGATTATGACGCTGTAACCGGGCCGACCAAGCCCACCGATCTTGCCTATCTCAAGGGCAACATCGAGGGTGGGGAGCTCTTCGACTGGGTCTATGAGAGCTCCGCCGACCGGGACGATCAGACACGGACCACGATCGCCGATCCGGTCTATGGCAAGCCCTGGGTCTTCCGGCTGAAGGATCTGCGGTCCTGGTGGCAGAACCAGCATTACGACCGCCCGGGAGGCGTCGAGGAGACGAGCCCGACATCCTGGGTCCCGGAGAGCAAGCCGTTCTGGTTCACCGAGCTCGGGTGCCCCGCCGTCGACAAGGGCGCCAATCAGCCGAACGTCTTCTACGATCCGAAGTCGTCCGAAAGCGCGTTCCCCTATTACTCGACCGGGCGGCGCGACGACCTCATGCAGCGCCGCTTTCTCGAGGCTCATCTGCAATACTGGAAGCCGGACGCGGGCAACAACCCCTACTCGACCGCGCTCGGCGATTACATGATCGCCTGGGACCGCATCTTCCTGTGGACATGGGACGCGCGGCCCTATCCGGCCTTCCCGGTACGGACGGCCACATGGTCGGACGGGGACAACTGGCGGCTCGGGCATTGGCTGAACGGACGGCTCGGGCTCGTGCCGCTCTCGCTTCTCGTCGAGGAGATCTGCGGCTTCGTCTCGGGCGTGAGCGTCGATGCGAGCGCGCTGAACGGTCTTGTCACGGGCTTCGTGCTCGACAAGGTGATGTCTCCCCGCGAAGCGCTCATCCCGCTGATGCAGGCCTTCCAGTTCGACGCCGCGGAGAGTGGCGCGACCGTGATCTTCGCGCCGCGCGGGGGTCTGTCGGTCGCGACCCTCACCGAGGACGACCTCGCCCTCGAGGGCCAGACCGACACGGACAGCCATTTCGAGCTCACGCGCGCGCAGGCCTCCGAACTCCCGCGCGCCGTGTCCGCGAACTTCATCGAGGCGAGCGCGGACTATCGGCAAGCGAATGTCGAGGCGCGGCGGCTGACCGTCGCGTCCGAGACGGTGCTGCAGGTGAACCTGCCCATCGTCGCCGAAACTTCCTATGTGCAGGGCGTCGTCAATGCGCTTCTGATGGACGCCTGGGCGCAGAACGAGAAGGCCGTCATCGGCCTCCCGCCCTCGCGCATCGCGATCGATCCGACCGACATCGTTTCCATGACGCTCGGCGGACGCTCGCGCGAGATGCGGGTCGACGAGATCGCGGACGGGATGCGCCGGCGCGTGGCGCTGACATCGATCGAACGGTCCGTCTACGACATCATTCCGGGTTCCGACCGGCAGCACAAATCGAACGATCTGCAGATCCTCGGAAAGCCACTCGTCGTCTTCGCCGATCTGCCGCTTCTGACGGGCACGGAAACGCCGCACGCGGCGACGGTCGCGGCCTATGCCTCGCCCTGGCCCGGAACGGTGAACATCTACCGGTCGCCGACGACGAGCGGCTATCTCATCGATACGCAGCTCACCTTGCCGGCCATTCTGGGCGAGACGGTCTTCGGGCTATATTCGGGCTCCACCGGCCGATGGGACCACGGCAACATCATCGATATTGATCTTTACTCGGATCAGCTCGCGAGCAAGGAAGACATTCAGGTCCTCAACGGGGCGAACGCGATCGCCGTCGAGAACGCCGACGGCGACTGGGAGATCCTGCAATTTGCCAATGCCGAATTGCAGTACGGCAATGTCTGGCGGCTGAGCAAGCTGCTCCGCGGCCAGGCGGGAACGGAAGGGGCGATGCGCGATCCGGTGGCGGGCGGCGCGCGCGTCCTCGTCATCGACAGCGTGAGCCTCGCGCAGCTTGGAACGACGATCGATCAGCGCACGAACACCTATAATTACCGCTACGGCCCGTCGGGTCGGGACATTGGCGATGCGACCTATGAGACCGTCTCGAAGAGCTTCACGGGCGTTGGGCTCCGGCCCCTGAGCCCCGCCCATGTGCGGCGCTCGCGGGGCTCGGGCGACATCACGATCAGCTGGCATCGCCGCGACCGGATCGGGGCCGACGATTGGGAACAGGCCGAAATCCCGATGTCGGAAAGCGCCGAGTCCTATGAGATCGAGATCTACGACAATGCGAGCCCGCAGACCGTCCTGCGGACGCTGACGAGCTCGTCCGAAAGCGTCGTCTACACGAGCGCCATGCAGACCGCCGACTGGGGCGGCGCCGCGCCCGAGCCCTTCACGGTCGCCGTCTATCAGATCTCGTCCGTCTACGGACGCGGAGAGGGGCGGCGCGAGAATCTTTACCTTCTGGGGTTTGATCCATGACCGATTCCGCTCGCCTCAAGATGCCCTATCTCGAAGCCGCGCAGAGCCAGAAGCATGTGACGGTGAACGAGGGCTTGCGCATTCTCGACCACGCCGTGAACCTCACGGCGAAGGACCGCGATCTTACATCCCCGCCGGGCAGTCCCGCGGACGGCGACATCTACATTCCCGCGAGCGGGGCCTCGGGCGCCTAGGCCTCGAAGGATCTCAACATCGCCTATTATGTCGACGGGGCCTGGAATTTCCTCGTTCCGCGCACGGGCTGGCGCTGCTTCATTCAGGATGAAGAGATCCTCCTCGCCTGGGACGGCTCCACCTGGGAGCGGGTGCAGAGCGTCGACGTCCAGACCTTCACCTCTTCGGGCACCTGGACGAAGCCGGCCGGCGCGAAGCGGGTGCATGTGCTCATGATCGGTGCAGGCGGGGGCGGCGGCGGCGGCGCGCGCGTGAGCTCTGGCACGCAATGCTCGGGCGGGGGCGGCGGGGGGGGCGGCTTCACCCTGTCGCAGATGATGGACGCGAGTCTTCTCGGCTCGTCCGTGTCCGTCACGATCGGTGCGGGCGGCGGCGGCGGGTCGGGCGCGACCGTGGACAACACGGCGGGCGGCAACGGGTCGGCCGGCGGTTATACGGCTTTCGGAAGCCATATGCGGGTCTATAGCGGCGGAGGCGGCGCAGGCGGTCAGGTCGGCGCGCATTCGGGTGGCGGTGGTGGTGGCGGGGCGGCTTCGGGCGGAGGCAACTCGACCGGAACGACGGCAGGGTCGGCGGGGCTTGTCGGCGGTGCGGCGGGCGGCTCGGGCTGGGCGGCTGGAT
>JACAEB010000017.1 GCA_013389075.1 Alphaproteobacteria bacterium | reverse complement strand
GTCTCGCCGCTGTTGCGGCCGGATGTGGGGGGGTGTCAGGGGGGATTGAAGGGGTGTCGTCACTCCTGCGGGGCGGATGGCCTTCCCGATCGCGGAGGCCGCCGTCCGGCGGGAAGGACGGAGGGGAGATCCCCCCTCCGTTTCGCATCCTACCTCTTCTGGCCGGGGGCCGCCTCGGTCTGCGCCTTGGCGGGCTGCGGCGCCGGCGCGGCGGTGGCCGGAGCGGTCTTCGCCTTGGGATCCTTGGCGTTTCCGGCCGGAGTGGTCTGCGAGGTGGAGAATGACTTGAATGACATGGGAGCCCCTTCGGGGTAAGGCGGGCAATGATTTGCCGCTCCCTGCAACATGATATTTGCCAAGTATTTTTTCAATGACCCTGAAAATATCGTCCCGATTTCTCTATATTATCCGCCATTCTTTTCTTTCGTGCACCGGGGGCATGCTCCGCCCGGCCTAGTCGGGCGTCGCGCCGCCCGTGAGATTGACCACCGCCCCCTTCTTGCGCCGCGTCAGCCAGACCAGAGCCGATATGCCGATCGCGGCGGAAACGACGGAGCCGCCGAGAACCCCGAGCTTGGCGGCGTCGAGCATTGCAGGGGTATAGGCGAGGCCGGCGATGAACAGCGACATGGTGAAACCGATTCCGGTCAGGAAGGCGCCCGCGGCGAGAAAGGGCCAGCTCAGGCTGCCAGCGCGGGCCGCGAGGCCGAGACTCACCGCGAGCCAGCTGAAGCCGAGAACCCCGACCGGCTTGCCGACGACCAGGCCGGCGACAATCGCAAGGGAGACCGGCTGGCCCAGATCCGCGCCGGTGATGGTGGACCCCGCATTGGCGAGGGCGAAGATGGGCATGACCGCAAACCCCACCCATGGGTGGAGCATCATTTCCAGCCGCTCGACGGGAGACAGCGACTCCGACACCGCTCGCCCGGCCTGCCTGAGATCGTGGCGGTCCGCCGTGTCGCCACTCCAGTGCTCGCCTTTGGGGTAGGCCAGAACACGCCCCAGAAGCGAACGCAGGCGCGCATCGCTGACCCATACGCGCGGCGGAGTCATCAGCCCCAGGACGACACCGGCAACCGTGGCATGGACGCCCGATGCATCGACGCACAGCCAGATTGCCCCCCCCATCAGGAAATAGAGGGGGATGCTTCTGACACCGAGGCGGGCCGCGGCCGCCACGACCGCCAGACCAAACGTCCCGAGGGCGAGCGCGGGCCAGTTCAGCGCCTCGCCGTATCCAATGGCCACCACGAGGATTGCCCCCACATCGTCGAAGATCGCGAGCGACAGCAGGAACAGGCGCAAGGAGGGCGGAATGGCGGCGCCGAAAAGGGCGAGACACCCGATCACGAAGGCCGTGTCGGTGGCCATGACGGTGCCCCATCCGTGCATCCCGGGCTCGCCGGCCATGAGCGTCAGGTAGATCGACACCGGCACGATCATGCCGCCCAGGGCCGCCGCGAACGGAAGCGCCGCCGTTCGCAGGTTCCGCAATTCACCGAGAACGAGTTCCCGCTTGAGCTCGAGGGAAATGACGAAGAAGAAGAGCGTCATCAACCCGTCATTGATCCAGTGTCGCAATGACCGGGTGAAGTCCAGCGTTCCGAGCTGAAGGCCGATCGGCGTTTCCCAGAAGGCCAGGAACGGCTGAGACCAGGCCGAATTGGCGAGGATCAGCGCCAGAAGCGCCGCAAGGAACAAGAGCGCCCCGGCTGCCGCCTCGATCTTGAGAAACCGGGCGAAGGGTCGGGTGATCCGGTCGGCAATCTCATCCGGCATGCCGGTGAGGTCTTTGTCGGTCATGGATCATCCTCGATCGATCCGGTTTCCGGATCCGTCCATGGACCTGACGCAGCTCTTCGGGCCGGCCGTCGATCCGGGGGCTGCGGCTGATCGCCCGTCAGCGAAGCGACAGCTTCGCCAACGCCATCGCCGCGAGGGCCTGTTCCCTTCTGTGGAAGTCTCCCCAGAACATGCCATCCACGATGACATGCCAGATGCCGCTCGTTTCCCTCATCTCGATTCCGTCGGGTGGAGAAGACGGGCGGCGCGCAGGCTCGCGCGTGCCATTCGGCGGCGCGGGAGTGCCATGCCCCCCCTGGTCCGAAGCGGCGGAGGGGCGCGTCTCCCCCATCAGCATGATCGCGCGGATGAATTCGTCGGCATAGTCATCCACGTTTCGGTAATCCTGCTCGCGGCAGGCCATCTTCATGGGTTCGACGAACCGCTCCCGCAGGTGATCCACAAAGCGCGGCTCCGTTCTGGACATGTAGGCGATGAGCGACTGAAGAATGCGCTCATGGGCCAGAACACGCCGCTCCAGTTCGGTCGAGTCCGGCGAGGGTGGCGCTGCTCCCGCGGGTGTCATGGCGCGGGCGTCCTGTTGTCGAGCCTCTCATCGCGCTTGGCTTGCGCGATGGCGTCATTCAGGTTTCCATAGCGGAATTGGCGATAGTGAAAGCAGTCGACGGGAAGATTTTTAATTCCGTACTTTTTCGTTTCTGCTTCGTCTGAACGCACTTCCGGCGCTGCAGAAACGCTGTTTTCTGATTGGAGCATGTCTTGAATTCCTTTTTACGCTAAACAGGCCTGCATAAATGGCTATTTTCTCTCCGTTTTACAAGTGACCCGGAAAGACGGAATTGGCGCGTGCAGATGCGGCGCCGTCTCGAGGCCCTACGGCACCGATCGAATCACGATCCTAGTGCCAGGACCTGCATCGCTGATCTCAAGCTTGCCCTGCAGGTTCTTGACGAGCGCCTCCACGATGCCGGTCCCCAGACCGGGTTTCGGCGCATCGCTCCCCGCGGGAATGCCGATGCCGTCATCGGTCACCGACAGGGTCCAGTCATTGCCCGACGATTGGTAGGCGATCCCGATACGGCCGGGCCTCTCGGCAGGGAAGGCATGCTTGAGAGCGTTGATCACAAGCTCGGTCACGATGAGCCCCAGGCTCACGGAAACGTCCGAATGAACGGCACTGTCGTCCACCGTCACCCCGATCGAGAGCCTGCTGGGATCGGCGATCATCGACGCGCCGAGGCTTTGGGAGAGCTGGGTCAGATAGGCCCGGAGTTCGACGATGCCCCCGCTGGACAAGGAGAGTTGCCGTTGCAGGGATGCAATCGACATGACCCGGTGATGGGCGTTGTGGAGGTGCCCGCGCGCTTCCTCCGACTGAACGCGACGCGCGCTTTGCATGAGAACGCTCGCAATGATCTGCAGGCTGTTTGCCACCCGATGCTGGACCTCGCGCAGCAGGATCGCCTTGTCGCGAACGAGTTCGTCTTTCAGCCGAGCCTCGGCCCGCACATCGGTCACGTCGGCTACGGCGAGAAGCAGGCGGATGCGATCCTTGATGCCATCGTCGAGCGTGCGCGCGTTGACGACCAGGTGCCGGTCTTTCTGGCCCGGCCGCTGGAGATCGATTTCGTAGGCTTCGATCTTCGCGCTCCCTGAAGCCGTCGCCTTCAGGAGAGAGACAAGCTTGGGCATGGCCCACTCGCCATCACCAAGCTCGCCGAGCTGTCTCCCGGTTACGGTCGCGGGATCGATCCCGAAGGCTCGGCAGAACGTCGCACTCGCGGCAATGAGCCGCAGCTCGTCGGAGAGGAACAGCAGCGGCTCGTGTGACGACACCACCACGGCGAGGGTGCTCGCCGCTTCGAAATGCATGATCGGAGCATCTGTCAATTTATGGCCCTCGAAGGGCCGAAACGTCCGGAGCGACGGATCGCCCGAGATCTGTGTCGGCCGGCTGAACGGCGAGCGCGACGAACTGGACTCTAACATGCCTGTTGCCAGTAAGCACGAACGGATTTGCCCCTGATGCACTGCCGACAGCGCCACAGCTTCCGAAGGGCAGGACGGACCTGTCGTGTCCGCCCTGTCGAGCCCCCCCCCCGACTTCGCCCGTGGTTTTCGGTATCGGAGCGAAAGCACTTTGAAAACATCCCCGCGCTGAACAGGATCCATCGCTCGAATCCCGCTCCTCCGCCCGTTTCACTCAAGGGGGTCGGTCGCTCTGCCGCACAGGAGCGGAATTCGGAGGCCGGGGCGACCCGGCGCACGGGAGGGCCGGCTGGTGGCCCGGCCTAGTCGGGCGTCGCGCCGCCCGTGAGATTGACCACCGCCGCCGTCATCGCCCCGGCGTCGCCCGAGGCCAGAAACGCGAGGGTCTCGGCGACCTCGGCAAGGGTCGGAAGGCGTTTCAGCAGCGTCGATCCTGCGGCTCCCCCGACCCAGTCCTCGACCGAGAGGCCCATGGCCCGCGCCTTGGGCGCGAACAGCTCGCGCGTGTAGGAGCCCGCCTCGACGGCGCCCGCGATCGCATGCGAGTGCAGACAGAGGACGCGGATGTTGCGCGGCCCGAGTTCGCCCGCAAGCGCCCGCGTGAAGGCCTCGAGGCCCGCGCAGCCGACGATGTGCCCGAGATGGCCGGGCGCCGCCATGCGCGCGGCCGGCGCCACGACGCCGAGGATCACCCCGCCGCGCGCGCCGCCCATATGCGGGGCGACCGCCTTGCAGATGTTGAACTGGGCCGCGAGGAACGGCGTGACCCCGCCCATGAACTCCGCGAGTGACAGATCCGCGATCTCCTTGCCCTGGTCATGCAGAAAGCTCGTGGCGTTGACGACGATGTCGATGCCGCCCGCCCGTTCGGCGATGCGGGCGCTCCGCTCGTCCGTCGCCATCCCGTCGAGCACGTCGACCTCGAAGGCATGGGCCGTGCCGCCCGCCGCGCGGATGCGGGCCACCGCCCGCTCGAGCCGCTCGCCGGTCCGCGCCCCGAGATGGACATGCGCGCCCCGGCGCGCGAGCGCGAGCCCGCCCGCCCTGCCGATGGCGCCGCTGCCGCCGAAGATCACCGCACTCTTGCCGTCCATCGCCATTCCGGGGGTCCTTCGGGTTCGCCGGTCTCCGGCTCAGCCCCCGGCGGGGGCTCCCGGACAATCGATGCGCGCGCCGCGCGGGCATGTCCACGCCAAACCGGTCCGGTGGGGCGTGACCCCGGGCGGGCAGCCGGGAAGAATTCCGAGTGGAAGGCGCGCGTCGCGTATGGCCTCTTCAGAGCCTCTACGTGCGTTGCCTTCGTCCTCCCCAATGCAAATTGACCGCCCACTATCGTGCAGCCCCGCTTCTGCCCCTATAATCATGCCGAGGGCTAGCTTAAGAGGGAGGGGGAAATGGAACTCGGGACGGTACAAGCGGATGCAGCGGTCATCCAATGGTTCGGACCCTTCCCTCTCGAGCGTGATGTATTGTATTCCGTGCCCGGACTATTGGATGATTGCGGTGTCTACTGCATCCTCGGGGTCCAAGGCCCTCCTCTTAAACGCTGGCGCGCTCGCCTGATGTTCGAAAAAGAGCCCAGTGTTCTTTACGTTGGAAGAACGGGGGAAGGTTCCGCTGGCTTTGGGGAACGACTCAAGCAACACCTAAAATTGTCTGAAGGCAGAGGAGAGAAGCTGCTTGAAGTTTCTCGGCACCGAGGAATCCTGGACGGCGTAATGATCGGTCGCTGTCAGGACCCGGACAAGCTGCACTGGAATGCCGGAAAGCTCAAGTCGGTGATCCAGGGCATCGAAGGATCACTCATCTGGCTCTTCAATCCGTATCTGAACTCCAAGACGGCACCCGATCCGCCGGTGCCTCCAAGGCAAGACATCTTTATCGTCAACCGGTTCAACAGGGATTTCGCGGGCTTCGGCTCCACCGAGTGGCCGGGCTGGACACCCGACAATTTGCCGGACGTGATCACCTATGACGCCATGAGCCAACAGGCGCGGCTCGACTGGATTGAATGGCGGCCCCGCCTGCGCAAGCGCCGCTGGGCATCCCAAATTGGAGACGGATGCCGCCCACTGAGGAATCCTGTTCGAGAATGGGGGAAGGAGCTAGGCTAGGCTAGGCTACTCATCCGGCGTATGCCAACCCGCCGCCCCTGACCCGCCGCCTCTCACATCGCCGTCCGCGCCGTGAGGTCCGGCCGGACGAACATCATGTTGGTCTGGATGAGCTGCCCCGCGCCGGAGGTCCGGCCGCCGAAGACATTGAAGAACTCGTAGCCGTACCCGTCCATCAGGCGGAGAAAGTCCTCCGCCCGCCCCTGGCCCGCGAAGATCGGCTTCAGCAGCACCTCGCAATAGACGATGGCGATCCGCCGGCCCGCGAGGGCCCGGCTCGCGCCCTTCAGGATCATCAGATCCGCCCCTTCCGCATTGATCTTCAGGACGTCGAGCTCGTCGATCCCGTGCGCCTCGCAGAAGGAATCGACCGTCACCACACGGACCGTCTCGGAGCCGACATGGTCGATGTTCGCCCAGGAGGCGGCGTTTTCCTCCGAAGGCAGAAGGGAGTTGTTGTAGATCCGCGCGGCGTTGATGTGGAAGGTCTGCTCGCCCGGCGTCTCGCCCATGGCGAGATGGTGGGGCGTCACCGAGGGAAGGTCGGCGACCGCTCCGCACAGGAGGGCGAAGTTCTCGCGGTCCGCCTCGAAGGCGTGAACGCGCGCGGGCGACAGGTCGCGCACCATCGCCTTCGTGAAGCGGCCCGCATTCGCGCCGATGTCGAAGACGGTGCCGCGGGGACGGCCGGCGAGGAGGCGCGCGATCACGGCCTCGGCGGATGGGGCCGGCGCCGCCTTGCGCCGGCGCTTGAGATAGCGCAATTCCATCTGTTCCTGCCCCCCCGCGATCGGCACCGGCCCTGCCCGGCGGTCCGCCGGGCGGCAAGCCTCGCACACCGCCGCGCCCGTGGCGAGATGCCGCCGCGCTCAGTAGGCGGGCGGGTCGCTCGCGGGGAAGGATTCGTCGGAGGCCTGGTCGACATCGTCCCAGCTCTCGGGACGGTCGCGCATGGACTGGGGCCCCGCCGGACGGATGGGCGGGCCCGCGCGCACGGGGAGGGCGGCGCCCGAGCGGGCGGCGACAAGGCGCGCGGCGCCATAGACGGCGACACCGATGAGAACGGCAACGGGCCAACGGGGCATGAGGGCTTCCTTGCTCTCGCCCGGACGCGGGCGGGCCGCACAGGAAAACGCGCGCGCCCCGCGCAGGTTCCGCCCCCTCCCGGCTCTCCCGGGCGCCGGCCCGCGGACCCCTGCCCGCATCCGCGAAGGCGCGAGGGGGCGGGAACCCCGGCCGGGGCATCGGGTTCAGCCGGGCAGGCCGCGAGCGCTCCCGCTCCGGCGCCTCGCCCCCGTCCAAGGCCAAGCCGACAGGCCATGTCGAGCGCGCCCCTCCGCCATAACCGCCAGCGGCTCAGGGCGCCGCGTCCTCGTTCACTGCGGGGCGCCCAGAGCCGACGGGGGCGGCGTGCAGGCCGTGCTGACGGGGCTCTGCGCCCATCTGCGTACGGAGGGTGTGACCCTCGTCGAGAGCTGGCCCGATTCGGAGGAGGGGCCGGAGGAATGGCGCCTCGGCTTCTCCGTCCTGCCCACCCCGCTCGGCGGGCTCAAGGCGGGACGCGACCTCACGGCGCTCGCCGGCCGCCTCGCCCGCTTCCGGCCCGAGACGGTCATGCTGCACTTTCCCACGGGGCAGGCCCTCTATTTCGCCGCGCTGAAACCCCTTTTCGGCTACCGGCTCGTCCTGTGCTTCCACGGGAGCGACCTTCTCGCCCCCCGGCCCATGGTGCGCCGGGTCCTGCCCGCGCTGATGCGCCGGGCGGACGCCGTCAGCGTCGTCTCGGAGCCGCTGCGCGCCGCCGCGCATCATCTGTGTACGCAGGCACGGGTGCGGCTCGTCGAGAACGGCATCGACACCGCCTTCTGGGGTGCGGAAACGGGAACGCCCGCCGACCCCGCGGGCCTCGTCGTCGCGGCGGGCCGGCTCCAGCC
>JACAEB010000111.1 GCA_013389075.1 Alphaproteobacteria bacterium | reverse complement strand
GCCCAACTCCTCTGATTCGTCCGATCGACCGTAGCCGAAAGCTTTTCGCTTTTCCGTTAGCGCCCTCCGCCGCGTGCGGAGAACTTCGACCCACCTGAAGCAAGCATCGTGCCAGACTGAAAAAGGCATATACTAACAATGAGTTGTATTTCTTTTCGATGCCGGGTTGCGGACAACGTGTAAAAAATTGCAACGCTCACGCGGGCGACGTGCCCCGACGAATCCGGATCAATGCCCGCAACGCTTTGAACTCTCTGCCGTCTTCCGCCCCCCTTGGCCCCATTCGGGCTGTTGGGGAACTTTACAGGCGGGTGTCGGCCTCCCGACACCACCCTCTGTTGCGCCGGTTGTGAGGGCCGGCGCCGCCCGCGAGAGCACGCTCCCATCAGATCGGACCGATCAGATCGGACGGGCATGCTCTACCCCGTTCATATCTTGGGCAAATTCATGCGAGCCGGGGATTCCACCTGAGCGGATTTTGCTTGTCTTATGGCTTTTGCCGCCGAACAGGCGAGAAAGGAACCGCCAGGAGGGAGGCGCAACTCCCTTCCGGCGGCGAGGGACGGATCGCGATACCGCTGGCCGTTTGACGGGCCGAGTTAGAGTAGGATCGCCCTCGTCTTTTCCCGCAGGCCTGAACGGATACCGGGGGGTGAGCCCCGGATGACAAGCAGAGGCACGGCAAAAGATGACAGAGACTACCATCGGCATCGACATCTCGAAAGACCATCTCGACGTCCATCGCCTGCCCGGCGACGAGCACAAGCGGTTCGACAACACGGCCGCCGGGCACAAGGCGCTGATTCGATGGATCGGAGCGGTTCCGGCACGGGTCGTTTACGAGCCGACGGGGCCATACCACCGCAAGCTGGAGGTGCAACTCGCGGCCGCCGGCATGCCCATCGTCAAGGTCAATCCGCGCCAAGCCAAGCGCTTCGCCGAGGCAACCGGCCAACGCGCCAAGACCGACAGGCTGGACGCGGCGATGTTGGCCCGCATGGGTGCGCTGCTCGGCCTTGAGCCGCGCCCGGTCCGCAGCGCGATCCTCAACGACCTCAAGGACTTGCATCTTGCCCGAGAAGCCCTGGTCAAGGACCGCACGGCGGCGAAGAACCGCGGCAAGTCGATCTCGCTCCCTTTGCTCAAGCGCCAGAACGAGGCGCGCCTCAGGCAGATCAACCAGCAGCTCGAAGCCATCGACGCGGCGATCAAGGCTCTGATCGACGCCGACCCGGCACTGTCCGCCCGCTTCGCCATCCTCGTCTCGATCCCCGGCGTCGCCGCCGTTACCGCCGCCATGCTCGTCACCGAGATGCCGGAACTGGGAAGCCTCGATCCAAGACAGGCCGCAGCGCTGGCAGGCCTCGCCCCGATCACCCGCCAATCCGGTCAATGGAAGGGCAAGGCCTTCGTACACGGCGGCCGCAAACAGGTCCGCCAGGCCCTCTACATGCCGGCGCTCGTCGCCACGCGCTTCAATCCGGACCTCAAAGCCAAGTACCAACAGCTCGTCGCCACTGGCAAGGCGCCAAAGCAGGCCATCACCGCCGTCATGCGAAAGCTCATCGTCCTCGCTAACGCCCTCCTCAAAAAAGGCGCTCCTTGGCAGCCATCATCCGCTTGACCATCACGGATACTCTAAGGCGCGATCAGTGGGTGATCTTGGGCTCCAGGAGAGCCGCCTGTTCGATCCAGCGCGCCACCTCGCTCTCCGCCGGCACCCGGCGGGTGAGCTTCTTTGCCTCATTCACCTCCGCCATTCTGGCGGTGAGGTTGTCCGGCCGGCGCATCTTCAGTTCCTTGACCGTGTCGACGCCGGCCGCCTCGAGAAGTTCGGCATACTCGCCCGCGACGCCCGAAATACGCATGAGATCGGCCATGTTGGCCCACTTGAGCAGAAGCTTTTCCGAGATTCCCGTGGTTCCAGCCAGGGTCTCCCGGCCCTTGGCATGCCCGCAGTGTTCGAGGAGGTCATCGGTGGTCTTGATGCCGGCCTCGCCCAGGGTCTTGGCAAAGGCCGGGCCGATGCCCTCGATGTCTTCGACGGAATAAGCCATGTCCCCGATCCCCTTCTGTCCAACCCTCGCTCATCAAACGCTTGAGACTGGGGCGATGATACGGGCGCGAGAGTGCCGATCAAGGGCGATTGCGAACGCTCTTCTCATCAGCAATCGGGGCTGGGCAGGATCTCGATTTCGGACAGGCGCAATTCGAGCGTGAAGTCATCGAACTGCTGGAAAATGCGGTCGGCAACCCCGTCCGGGCGGTAACGGCCGGCGAGTTCGAACTCGGGGGTTTCCAGGCGGCTGCGCAGGGGGAAGAAGGCAAGCCGCGTCCACCACACCGGGGTCGGCTGGAGACTGGTCGCCTTCGCAACCTCCTCCTGTTCTTCGACCGGTAAAGGCTTCAAGATGGCGTTTACCAAGTAAGGATTGTCGAGGCTTGCCCCATCGAAGACAATCTTGGCGAACACGGTCGATCCCTTCTCGGCGGCAGCGACGAGGGCCACAATGTGCTCGGTCGGGAACACCGTGCCCGCCGGCAGTTCGATCTGGATCTCTTCGGGGTCGGAGAGGATGGCCTTGCCGCCCGCGCCCTTGTCGTCCAGACGGGCGTAGCCGCTGATCTTTTCGACCGTCCGCCCCTGCTCATCGAAGCGGGCGCGAAAGCGGAAGACGAGGCCGTCGAGGGACTCCCAGCTGGCAAAAGTCCACACGGTGTCGACCTGGCCCCCCTCTTCGTAGCCGATGCGCAGGAGGGTGCGGTTTTCGACGGTCCAGCCGTCGCAACCCTTGGCGAAGCGGTAGTTCATGACGCCCTTGGCCGCGGTGATCCCGGAGGCGGCCGAGGCGTTGGCGAGGGACATGGTGTAGCCGGCGCGATGGGCGAGGAGGTCGATGGCACTCGCCGGCCAGGGAACCAGGCAAACCGCTACGAAAAACCCCGCCAGGGGAGAAATCGCTTTCCTCACCATGTGCCTCGCTTGGTTTTCAGGAGGTGCAAACTCGGACCATTATCACGCCTTCGGGCCAGCCTGTCCACGGCACCCCCAAGTCTGGCGTGAGATTGTGATATAATTGCCAAGATCAACAGTTCCGCGACGATCGCACTTGCAAAAACAAGGGCCCTCCGGACGCGCGGCGGCGTGCTGCGAGGGCGAGCGCGAGGCGATCGTGCCGTCCGCAACCAACCGCTTGAGGCCCGGGCCAACCCCAGGTGCGAAGGGGCCGTGACCGTCGTTAACCGCTGTTTCTCGTTTGCAGGGCTCCCACATTCGGTGTATGCGGGTGCGAAAAGGGAGACATGCAATGGACGGCGGGAGCGAAAGCGACGTAGCCCTCTCGCGGGACGCGGAACAGGTGAGCCTCCCCGAATACTTGGTTCAGACCTACTCCTGGGCGTACCTGCGTCCGGCCAGCGTCGCCCTTCTGGATAATCCGTTCGTCGTTTCGACCATCCTGTGGGGCAACTTCCGCCGACTGGTTCGGGAGGCGTGCGGCGAGTTCGAGAGCGGCGAGCATGTGCTCCAGGCGGCCAGCGTCTACGGCACCCTCT
>JACAEB010000228.1 GCA_013389075.1 Alphaproteobacteria bacterium | reverse complement strand
GCGCCCGTCCATGGGCGAGACGGGCGGCAAGGCTTGCCATGCGCTGGCGCTCGGCCGAGGCGGGTCGCAGGAGGAGGGCGGGCCGCAGGGCGGCGCCCGCCTCGGCGAGATCGCGGCCATGGGAGACGAGGGCCGTGCGCAGCGCGCCGGCGAGGGCCTGTCCGCGGTCGCCGAGCCGCTGTCCGGACTGGGCGACGGCGCGGCCGAGCCCGGCATCGAGGCGGAGCGTGTGGCTCGCCAGCCGGTCGGCATGCACCGTGAGCGGACGATTGAGGAGGCCGGGCCTCAGGGCCGCGCCCGCCTGGGCGAGATGCTGGCCATGGGCGGCGAGGGCGGCCCGCAGCGCCCCGCGCAGCCGCTCGGCCGAGGCATCGAAGCGCTGGGCCGCGAGGGCCAGAAGGGCCGAGGGGCGGGGCAGGCCGCGGGCGAGGCCCGCGAGCGCGTCGCGGCGATTGTCGAGCGTGCGGGCGAGGCAGGCCTCGAGCCGGCTGCCCGCCTCGCCGATGCGCGAGAGGAGATCGGCACGGACGGGCACGGCCATCTCGGCGGCGGCAGTGGGCGTGGGCGCGCGCCGGTCGGCGGCATGGTCGATGAGGGTCGTGTCGGTCTCGTGGCCCACGGCGGAGATGAGCGGGATGAGGCTCGCGGCCGCCGCGCGCACGACGCGCTCCTCGTTGAAGGCCATGAGATCCTCGATGGAGCCGCCCCCGCGCGCGACGATGAGCACGTCGGGCCGGGGCACGGGACCATCCGCAGGCAGAGCGTTGAAGCCCTCGATGGCGCGCGCCACCTGCTCGGCGGCGCCCTCGCCCTGCACCAGCACGGGCCAGACGAGGACGCGGCGGGGAAAGCGGTCGGCGAGGCGGTGGAGGATGTCGCGGATGACGGCGCCCGTGGGGCTCGTCACGACACCGATCACCTCGGGCAGGAAGGGCAGCCCCCGCTTGCGCTCCTCGGCGAACAGACCCTCGGCCGCAAGCCGCCGCCGCCGCTCCTCGATCTGGGCGAGAAGGGCGCCGATGCCGGCGGGCTCCATCCGCTCGATCACGAGCTGGTAGCGCGATCGGCCCGGATAGGTCGTGAGCTTGCCGACCGCGACGACGTCGAGCCCGTCCTCGGGCCGGAAGCTGAGTCCGCCCGCAAGGCCCTTCCACATCACGGCGTGGAGCGCGGCGTTCTCGTCCTTGAGCGTGAGATAGCAATGGCCCGAGCTGGCGCGCTTGAAGCCCGAGATCTCGCCCCGCACGCGGACGAGCGGAAAGGCCGTCTCCACCGTCCGCTTGAGAAGCTGCGACAGGTCGGAGACGCTGAGCTCGGGCAGATTGTCCCTGGTGGCGAGGTCGGCCATGGCCCCGGAAGGCTAGCCCGACCCGCCGCGCGAGACAATCACCGGCTCTGACCGGCTCCCGCCATCCGCTCGAGGACGCCGCAGGCGATCCGCGATCCCGACTCGCCGGCCGGATCGGTCCGGTAGTCGTCCGCTCCGCTGTAAACGACGACCGCCGCGCCGTCATCGTCGAGCACCTCGTCGAGCGTCAGCCCGCTCGCGAAGAACTCGACCGCGAAGCGCGATCTGTCGAGGATGTGGATGTTGGGCAGATCGCCCGCATGGGGCCCGTTCTCCGACAGGAAGCCGTGCCCGTCGCCCTCGCCGGCGAAATGTCCGCCCGCCGCCTCGAAATCGGGCGTGCACTTGCCGGTCTCGTGGATGTGAAATCCGTGCGTGCCTTCCGGCAGGCCGCTGAGGCCCGCATGGACGAGGACGCCGTGCGGGGTCTCGCGCAGCGTCACCGTGCCGGCCCCGGCGCCCTCGGCCGTCTTCATCGCGGCCCGGGCCATGTCGCCATCCGCCGCGAGGGCGGGCCCCGCCATGAGGCCGAGCGCCGCGGCGCCGGCCAGCAGTGTCCTGATCATCTGTCTCTCCTTCGAAGCTTGCCTTGTCACTCGCGCCCACCTTGACGGCAAAGCCGCGCGGCCGTGTTAGGGTTCCGGAAGAGGGGAGCCTCGAGAGAAGGAGCGCGCATGAAGGGCTTGCAGACGATCAGTGCCGTGACGCTCGCCACCGCCGACATGGACCGGGCGGTCGCCTTCTACGAGGCGCTCGGCCTGTCCTGCGACAAGGGCGGACGCGGAACGGACTTCACGACCTTCCGTGTGGGGAAGCTCGCGCTCAATCTCATCGCCGAGACGCGCGGACCCATCCGCTGGTGGGGGCGGGTGATCTTCCATGTCGCCGATGTCGATGCCGTCTATCGCGATGTCCGTGCCGCGGGCCTTGCCCCGGACTTCGCCCCGTCCGATGCGCCCTGGGGCGAGCGCTATTTCCACATCACCGATCCGGACGGCCACGAGCTGAGCTTCGCGACGCCGCTTCCATCCGCAGGCGGATGAGAGGCACACGAAGGGGCGCGGTCCCCGGAGAGGGACCACGCCGCCCGGCCGATGGCGCGGGACGCTCCCCTAGCGGGGGCGCGGCCCGGCGTGAATGCTCTCGGTCCGCTCGCCCGTTCCCTGACTGACCGGCTTGAGCAGATAGAGCCCGTAGATCGCCGCAAGACCGACGATGATGTAGACGATCCGGGCACCGACGGAATCGGGTCCCCCGAAGATCCCCGCAACGAGGTCGAACTGGAACAGGCCGACAAGGCCCCAGTTGACGCCGCCGACGATGAGGATGATCTGCGCGATAATGTTCAAGGCCTTCATGATCACTCCTGATTGGCTGGGTTGGTCGCGTGGCGGCGCCCCGCCCCCCGGCTCCCGCGCGATCGCGGCGCCTCGAGGAGGAAAAAACCCCGACGCGGCTCAAAGTTGCGCGGAGGGTCCCCCTCAGCCGCCGCCGGGCGTCTCGAGGCGGAGCAGGGCTCGCGCCGTCGGGGGAGCGCCGAGCCCTTCCGCGCGCAGGCGGGCGCCATAGTCGAGATTGGCGAAATCGCCGAGCCCCAGCGTCTCGATCCAGGCCTCGGCCACCTCCGCCGCCTCGGCCTCGAGGGCGAAGGTGAGCCAGTCCCCGAGCGAGAGGCTGAGATGGGTCACCTCCGCGCGGGCGCCCGGTGTCTCGAAGACGGCGCGGGTCTTGTGAAGACGCACGCAGGCGATGGTGCCCTCTTCCCAGAGCGTTGCGAGCAGAAGCGAGGGGCTCAGCAGGCTCCCGGGCGGCAGAGCCGCCGCGCCCTCCCGTCCGAGGGCGGACGAAAGACGGGCGGCGGGCCCGGGCGGCAAGGGGAACGCCTCACTGAGGCTCGTCCGCCACAGCTCGAGCGCGCCCTGCCGGCCCAGACGGTGCTTCATCTCGAGCCGCTCGCCCGCACGCAGCTTGACGAGATCGGCCCCCGGCCGCGGCGGCAGGAGATAGATGTCGTCGCGCCGCTCCGTGCGGACATGCGTCCAGTTCCGCTGCAATTCGCCCGCGGCCTCGGGCAGGACGCGCGGCCAGCAGCGGAACTCGAACAGAGCCCCGCGATCAGGTCCGTCCGCAGACGGAGAAAAGGTGAAGGGCTGCATGCCGAATGCTCCGCGGAAGAGGCCCCGTCAGCTGCCGACCATCTCCCCGCCATTGGGATGCAGGACCTGGCCCGTCATGTAGGAGGAATCGGCGCAGGCGAGAAAGAGGTGGCAGGGGGCGACCTCGTTCGGCTGTCCGGGCCGGCCGAGCGGCACGTCCTTGCCGAACCCCTCGATCTTGTCGCCCTCGAAGGTCGCGACGATGAGGGGGGTCCAGATGGGGCCGGGCGCCGCGGCATTGACGCGGATGCCCCGGTCGGCCAGCGACTGCGAGAGCGAGCGCGTGAAGGACACGATGGCCCCGCGCGTCGCCGAATAGTCGATGAGGCCGGGGCTGCCCCGGTAGGCGGTGACGGAGGTCGTGTTGACGATCGTGCTCCCGCGCGACAGATGCGGCAGGGCGGCCCGCGTCATGTGGAAATAGGCATAGACATTGGTGGCGAAGGTGCGCTCGAGCTGCCCGGCCGAGATATCCTCCGGGGACGACTGGACATGCTGTTCGGCGCAGTTGTTCACGAGGCAGTCGAGCCGGCCGAAGCGCTCGATCGTCCGCGCCACCGCCTTCCGGCAGAAGTCCTCCTCGCCGGCATCCCCCGCGAGCGCGAGCGCGCTCCGTCCCTCCGCCTCGATCAGCGACACCGTCTCGCGCGCATCCTCGCCCTCGTCGAGGAAGACGATGGCGACATCGGCGCCCTCGCGCGCGAAGAGGACGGAGACGGCGCGTCCGATGCCGCTGTCCCCGCCCGTGACGAGGGCGACGCATCCCTCCATCCGCCCGCCACCCGGAAAGCGCGGGCCATAGTCCGGGCGCGGATGCATGTCCTGCTCCACGCCGGGCTGATGGGACTGGACCTGATCGGCGTCTGGCATGGGTCACCCTTTCGGCGGAGCGTCCGCAGGCGGACGAAGAGGCAGGCGGCCGCGTCACTGGCGAGAGCGACGCGGCCACCCTCCGTCAGGCTTGGGTGCGGGAGATGGGGGCCTGCTCCATGGCCTGACGGGATCACGTGGGGTCGCCCGGAAGGGTTCACTTCTTCCGGGACGAGCCGTTCTTCTTCGAGCGGCCGCTGCCTTCGGACAGGTTGGAGACGCCCTGTTCGGCCTTGGCGCGGACCCGATCGGACACCATTTCGGCCGCCTCGGTCGCCGAGCTCGCGCCATTGGCCACCTGCTCGGCGCAGCGGACGTAGAAGGCGTAGCCCTCGCGGGCGTCCTCGGCGAGCCGGCTTACCGACTCCGCCATCCACTCGTTCATCATACGGAGGGTCTGGGGCACGTCCCGCGCATCCTCCGGCAGCTCGTTCGCCGCTTCCACGGCCTGGCGGGCGGCGTCGCGCCGGCGTTCGCACCAGGACTGCGCGAGGTCCTCGAACGCCTCGAGCAGCCGGTCCTGCGTCCGCCAGAATTCGGCGAGCTGGGTGCCGCTCATCATCTGCATGGGATTGGCCATCCAGAGCTGCCGCGTCGCTCCGAACATCCCTTCGGGATAGGGTCCGCCCCTTGATTGATCTGCCATCGTCTCGTCTCCCTGGAAAATGGGCCGGCAGGCAAAGCGGATCCTGCAATAGGGACCCCGTCCGCGCGGGCGCGTATTATCCGAGGTTAAAGGCGGCCCGCGGCGCGTGGTTCCCTCGACGGCGCGAAGGGGCCCCCCGGGGTCAGGGGGCCGAGGCGATCCGCCCGAGGGCCTCCCCGCCCTTCGGGCCGTGCCCGTGGGCCGCGATGTCGCCGAGCGAGATGAGGCCCACGAGCTGCTTGTCGCGCGAGACCACCGGCAGGCGGCGGATGAGATTGGCGCTCATGTTCTCGGCCACGGCCTCCACGTCCTCGTCCTCGTAGCAGTAGAGAATGCGGTCCGACATGGCATCGCGCGCGGTGGCCTTCTCCGTGTCGTGACCGTCGGAGAGGATCCGCACGACGATGTCGCGGTCGGTGACGACGCCGATGAGCCTGTCGTTCTCGCCGACCGGCAGCACGCCGACGTCCTCGTCCCGCATGGTGCGGGCGGTTTCCCGGATGGACGTGCCGGGGTCGATCCAGCGCGCGCCGGGGGTCATGATCTCCTTGACTTGCATGATGCTCGTTCCCTGTCCGAATGTGGTGGTCGCGGGGCCCCTCTCGGGCGGCTGGCGGGCCGGCCCGCGCGCGCCCATATGGAAGGGGCCCGTATGGAAGGGGAAAGTCGGAGGGAGCGCCCCTGTTCCGGGGAGCGCTGCCGACCGGGGGGCGCGGAGGCAATGGACACGGATGATGGCCACGGTGCAGCCAGGCGAGGACGACCCCAAGGGCATAGGCGATGTGCTCGACCGGCTCATCGCGCGCACCGGGGGCGACCAGGTGAGCGTCGGGGACGTGCTCGACGCCTTCGGCACCAAGGCGTTCGGTCCGCTCGTCCTCGTCCCCGCGCTGCTGCTGACGCTGCCGACGGGCATCGTGCCGGGCGTGCCGCTCGTTCTGGGGGCGGTGATCCTCATCGTCAGCGTTCAGGTGCTGTTCGGGGCCCGCGCGCCCTGGGTGCCGGCCCGTCTGCGGCGCGTGCGTGTGGGGCGGGAGCGGCTCGTCTCGGCCCGCCGCGCCGCGGCGCCGTGGCTCGCCCGGATCGACGCGCTGATCCGTCCCCGGGCGGGTCTCTTCGTCCGCCCGCCCATGACGCAGGCGATCGCGCTCGTCTGCGTGCTCCTGTCGGTGTCGCTCGTGCCGGTTGAGATCATCCCCTTCGCGACGGCGCTGCCCGGCTCGGCGCTGATCCTGTTCGGCCTCGCGCTCACCGCGCATGACGGGCTTCTGGCGCTCGGGGGTCTTGCGGGCGCCGCCGCGACGGGCGGATTTCTGGCCGGCCTCCTCTGAGCCGGCTATTGCGCCGTGTCCGGATCCTGGGCGCGGGCGCGCGCGCAGGCGCGGAGAATGGCCTCCCGCACGGCGGGCGGCTGGCCCGCCACCGCCTCGCTCAGGGTTCTGAGTTCGCGGCGCAGGCCATAGAGCTGGTCCATCAGCGAGAGGATGATCGGGATCGCCTCGCGGCCGATGGCGAGATCCTGCTGCAGCTCGCGCAGGAGACGCACACGCGCCAGATCGGTCTCGTCGAAGAGCGCCGAGGCGGGGTCAGGCGTCTCCCCTTGCGGAGGCGTGGCCGGGGCGACCCAGCCCTCGCGCACCCACAGATGCAGCTCCGACAGGCTCAGCCCGCCGACGCGGGCGACGATCTCCCGCGCGCTCCACCGTATGGTGTTCCCGGTCATGATCCCTCCTGTCCCGCGCGCGCGTCATAGGCGTGAGTCTTGCGCCAGCCCTCGAGAAATGTCTTGAGGTCCGGATCGATCGTCCGGGGGAGGACGATACGGATCGTCACCTTCTGGTCGCCCGCCCCGCCGTCCGCGCGCGGCAGCCCCTTGCCCCGAAGGCGCAGCACCGTGCCCCCGCTCGTGCCCTCGGGCACGCGCAAGGTGACGCGTCCCGTGAGCGTCGGCACCTCGACCCGCGCGCCGAGCACGGCCTCGTCGATCGACACCGGCAGCTCGGTCAGCACGTCGTCGCCCTCGACGCGGAAGCGGGGGTGCGGGCGCAGGCCGATCTCGACCAGCGCGTCGCCCGGCGGGCCGCCGCCGAGGCCCGGGCCCCCCTTGCCGCGCAGCCTCAGGACCGTGCCCGCGCGTGTCCCCGGGGGGACCACGAGATCGAGCGTGCCGCCCTCGGGCAGGGTGATGCGGCGGCTCGTGCCGGCGACGGCCTCAGGCAGCTCGAGCTCGAGGTGGAAGCGCCGGTCGGGCCCCCTCATGCGCAGCCCCGCGCCGCGCGCGCCGGCCCGCGTGCCGAAGAGGTCGGCGAAGAGGTCGGACATGTCCTCGAAGTCGCCATGGCCGGCCGAGCCCGCATAGCGCCCACTGCGATCGGCCTCGGCGTGACGGCGCCAGGCGGCGGCCTCGGGCCGCTCGGCGCCGGAGGCGTCGATCTCGCCCCGGTCGAAGCGGGCGCGCCGCTCGGGATCGCCGAGCAGGTGATAGGCGGCGGAGACGGCCTTGAAGCGCTCCTCGGCCGCGCTGTCTCCCGGATTGAGATCGGGGTGCAGATCCTTGGCGAGGCTCCGGTAGGCCTTGCGGATCGCCTCCTGCGATGCGTCCCGGGCCACGCCGAGAAGGGCATAGGGATCATCGCTCATGCCGAAGACGGCCTTTCGTCCGTGTGCGCCCCATGGGGATCTCAGTCCGGCGCGGCGGGGGAAGCGGGCAGGCCCGCGGCGGCCGGGACGGCCTCGGCGAGGGCGGCTTCGAGCCCGTCGAAGACCGACTGCGCGGCGATGGCGGCAAGGAGGATGCCGAAGACACGCACGAGGACCTTCTGTGCCGTCAGCCCTATCAGATCGTGGATCTCCTGGGCGATCAAGAGAAGGGCGAGGGTCAGCGCCATGATCGCGAGGAGGGCGAGCGCGAGCAGGCCGAGCCCGACGGGGCCCCCCGGAACGGAGGCGGCGAGAAGGATCGCCCCGCTCATGGCCCCGGGGCCCGCGAGGAGGGGCGTCGCCAGCGGGAACACCGCGATGTCGTCGTGCAGGGACGAGCGGCGCGCCGCCTCGGCGGTCTCGGGCGGGGTCAGCGACAGCCCGCCCGAGCTCCGCGCGAAGATCATGTCGAGCGCGATCATGAACAGGATGATGCCGCCCGCGACGCGCAGGGCGGGCGTGCTCACGCCGAGCCGGGCAAGGAGCATCTCGCCGAAGAAGAGAAAGACGAGGAGCACGATGGTCGCGATGAGGCAGGCCCTCAGCGCGATGCGCCGTCGCTCGGCGCGCGTGAATGCCGGTGTCAGCCCCACGAACACGAAGGCGCTCTCGAGCGGCCCGATGGTCACGAAGAAGGTGGTCAGCGCGGTGAGGGCGGTTTCCAGCATCGGGGGGATCGCCATGATCGGGTAAACGCGTCCCCGGGGGTGCGGGTCCCCGGGGCCAGTGCGTCAGGCGCGCCCCGCTCAGCGCATGTCGGGATCAAGACCGGCGCAGACCGCAAGGCGCCGCGGCGCCTCGACACGGATGGCCTTGGGCGAGGGAAGCGAGATCACCCCCCGTCGCCGCAGCTCCGCAAGGCCCCGGCTCACGGTCTCGATCGTCAGACCAAGATAGTCCGCCATGTCCTCGCGCGTCATGGGAACTTTGAGATCGAAGGCCGCCGATCCGTCCGCGGCGGACCCGGCGAGGTGGACGAGAAACAGGGCGATGCGTTCGAGGGCCGACCTTCGGCCGAGGCAGACGATGTGGTCGCGGGCGTGGGCGAGATCGGTCTCGGTCAGCTCGAGCAGCTTCCAGTCGAGCTCGGGCAGCTCCCGTGCCGCCCGCAGGAGCTGGGCGCGCGAGAGGCGGCAGAGGCGGGCATCCGTCACGGCCTCGGCAGTGTCGTCATAGCGACCGCTCACGGTCAGGCCGAAGAAGCCGCCCGGGAAGACGAAGTCGGTGATCTGCCGCCGTCCGTCGATCAGAAGGCGCGACAGGCGGATGACACCTTCGGTGAGGGTGTAGAACGCCCGCGCCTCCTCGCTCTCGGTGAAGAGCGTCTCGCCGGCGGCGATCCGGATGTCCATGGCGCCCGCTCCGACGCGGGCGAGCTCGGCGGGGCCGAGACCCGAGCAGATCGTCCGGTTGCGGACGGGACAGTGTGTGCAAGGGGGCGTGCCGAGGGCGCCGCCGCCGCGCATCACCCCTTCGGTCGGGAGTGTCGTGTGCATAGATCCCACCCTGGTCTTCATCTGGGGGAGACGGTCGGGGCGATGCCGGCACCTGCCGCGAGGGTCTCCACGGTCGGCCTCCTGCAGGCCGGACATGACGCAGAACAGCCCTGACCGGACGCTTGGGGGAGACGCGCCGGCGTCCGGCCGGACGCGGTCCTCGCCTGGTCATGGTCGCGGGGTGGCCGACTGGCACCACCCTCGGGGGCCCGGGCGGACCCGCCCCGGGCGCTCACGCGCACCGCCCTCGACCGATACTCGCAGGGCGAGTGCAACCGCGCAAGCATTGCCACACTCTCGCGCGTCGCCCCCGCCGTCTGTCCGTTAGCGTACCGAACTGGCACGAATTGCAGCGACGGTGTCGCTGCAGACCCGCGCGGGGACCCGCGCCCCGTAGAGGCGCTCATACTGGTCGCGGGCGGTGCGATAGCATTCGCAGGCGAGCCCCTCGAGGCCGGGGCGGTCGCGGATCTCGATCTGGCCGCGGCCGCAGATCACGAGCCCGCGCGCCTGCATCTCGCCCGCGACGAGGGTGACCGAGGCCCGGCGCACCCCGAGCATGGTGCCGAGGAATTCGTGGGTGAGGGCGAAGGCGTCCGCGCCCGCGGCATCGCCGGCGATCAGCAGCCAGCGGGCGAAGCGCTCCTCGAGCGTGTGCAGGCGGTTGCAGGCGGCGGTCTGGGCGATCTGGCCGACCAGCGCCTGGACATAGGCCTGGAGGAGGTGGGCCGTCCGGGGATCGTGCCCCAACAGCTCGCGCAGGATCCGGGCCGGCAGACGGTGGGCGTGCCCCGGCACCTGGACCATCGCCTCGAGCATGCAGGGCGCGCCCTCCCACAGCCCCTCCGCGCCGCTGATGCCTTCCGGCCCGATCGCGCCCACCTCGACCATGCGGCCGTCCAGCATGACGCGGACCAGCGACACGAGGCCGCGGTCGACGAAATAGAGATTGGTTTGCGGGGCGCCGAGATGGCCGAGCGTGCGGCCGCGCTTGAGCTCGACCGGCTCGAGGGCAGGGAGCAGCCGCGCCATCACGGGCGCCGGCAGCGCGCAGAGGAAGCAGTTCTCGATCTTGGACGCCGTCGTGTGGCCGGTCATGGCGAGCACCGATGGTGTGCGGGCCATGACTGTTTCACACCTGCGGCACCCTTGTCACCTCGCGCCCCGTGCGGGCGCGGGTCACCGCGCGGCGCTGGCGAGGGGCGCGGGCCGGTCCTCCGGGGCGGGGGTGTCCGTTTCCTGCGACTGAAGCTGGTGCATCTGGTCGCGGGCGCAGGCGCTCCACTCTTCCATCACCCCGTAGCAGCAGGCCCGCACGCTGTCGTTCATCCGGCGCAGATTGACGAGCGCCCGCTCGAAGGCGGTTCGGGTGCTGACGAGTTCGGACTCGATCCGCTCGGCCGCGTCGTCCAGGTCGTTGGCCGGAGCGAGTGCGCCGGACAGGCCGAAGCCCTGAGCGCTCATCATCTCGAGCTGAAGGCTCGCGAGCGTCGTGGCGGCGTCCGACACGAGCCGGGCGGTCTCGGCCATGGCCTCGAAGGTCCGCTTCTGCGTGGCGAGAAAGGCCCCGTTGAAGAGGACGCCATTGGTGAGGGCCGGCGGACGCTCCGCCTCGGACGCGGCGGGGGCGCGCCCGGCGGAGCCGGGTGGCGAGGGGCGCGGTTTCGATTTGCTGCTCATCCTTGGGTCTCCTCTGGGAGGGGTCGGCCGGGACGGCGGGGGCGCCTTGCCCCGGCCTCAGTGCACCGCCGGCCGGTCGGTCTTGGCTCCATCGCCCGCGAGCAGGCGGGCCCTGTGCTCGATCTCCTGCCAGCGCAGGGCCGCGTCGGCATCGCCCAGGCGCTGGAAGCCGCACACGCGCCGCGCGGCGAAGGCTCCGGCGGAGGCCGGATCCCAGCGGACGAGGGCGCGGGCATATCTGTCGATGTCATCGGGCTTCATCTTTTCCTCCGTTATGTCCTCCCGCGTGGCCCGTAGCCTAAAATCGGACGGGTGCGGCGTATTGATCGATGTCAACACCGGCATGGATTTAATGCGCGCGGTCATGCTGCAATGCGGCATGCTTTCGCTGTGCGCCACAGCAAACCATCCGCACGGGGACGGTTTCCCGCATGGCCTTCGCGGACGCAAAAAAATCCGGGCCCCCGCAGGGGCCCGGATCCGGTCTGCCGATGTGGCACAGACGCCGTCAGTAGGGGGTGGTGTCGGGGATCACGCGCACGCGCTCGCCCGAAACGATCAGCACACGCTGGCCGGGCGCGAGGATGACGTCGTCGCCCTGCACGATGGTGATGAGCCGGCCATCCTCGGTGCGGATGACATATTCGATCCCGGTCTGGCGGGTGAGGGCTTCCT
>JACAEB010000043.1 GCA_013389075.1 Alphaproteobacteria bacterium | reverse complement strand
GACGCGCTCCGCCTCGCCCGCCCGCAGCGCCGCCTCGGCCGCGCCCGCCGTGAGCAGAAGCGCGCCCATCCCGATCAGGGACAGGAGCGCCCGACGCGCCGCCCCCCGTCCCGCCGCCCGCGCCGCCTGTGTGCCGAAGAGAGCCATGGCTTTTCCCTTTCCGATTGCATCGGAAGGGGCAAACGCAATGGCGGGGCCATCCGGGAGCGCGCGGCTCGGTCCGTCACCGGTTGGTGACAGGTGCCGGGGGACGGGCGCCATGATAGGGTTGCTCAACGGGACGTAACGCACCGGCCGGGGGGCGCGGGCGTTCAAGAAAAAGCGCGGCTAAAGCCGCACACCATCCTGACGGGGGAAATGCCATGACCAGACCGACCGGGCCCGCGCCCGATGCTCAGCCGCAACCCGACATCGAAGTCTTCGCAAGCCTGGGCTACGGCCTGAAGATGGGCACGCTGCACCTGCCGCGCGTGCTGGTGGTGACGCTGCCGGGGCTGGTGATCTACGGCGCTGCCACGGCCTGGTTCATGAAGCTCTACTTCAGCTATGCGTCAGGCATCGTCATGCCGACCGAGACGGGTGGCCAACCCGTGTTCCCGCCCTTCGATCCGATGATCGCCGTGGCATATGGCGTGATGCTCCTCGCCGCTATTCCCTTCAGTGTCGCCCTGTCGCGGGCCTATCTTGATCCAGGACGCGTGCTCCCGTCCTTCGGGCTCGGCGCGACCGAGTTCCGGATGCTGTGCGCTCTGTTGCTGATGCTGGCCTTGGTGTTCCTGATCGGGTTGGTGGTGCTGGCGGGCGGCCTGGGTCTTGGCCTGCTCGCGCAGGCCGGTCTCCCGGAGTTTGTGCCGATCCTCGTCATGATCGCAGCCGGCCTCTTCGCCTACTGGTTCCTCCTTGTCTTTGTCTACCGCTACATGCTTTTCATGTTTGACATCGTCGCGCGTGAGCGCTGGGCATTCGGCGAGGCCTTCCGGCTGTCGAAGGGCCAGGGCTGGCGCCTCTTCGGTCTGTTCTGGCTCCATGTCGTCGCCACCATCGTGGTCTGGATCCCCGTCGATATCCTGGCGGGCACAGTCATCGGGTTCGAATTCACGCCCGGGGAAATGCCGACCTTTCCACCCGAGGGCGCAACGGCGCTGGATCTTGCTGCGGTTGCGGGCATATACGTCATCGGCCTCTATATTATCTACGGCATCATGTACGGCTCGCTCGCGCATGCCTACAAGACGCTCCGTCCCCGGATCGATCCGCCGCCCGTGCCGGGTGTCCGCGCGGCGTGAGGCCGCAAGGCAGCCTTTGGTGGTGACGGCGCGGGACCCTGGCTTTCTCCGGCGCCCGCCTCGTCCGGTGGACCCCGCGTGCGATCAACTTTCTCTGCCCGGGCGATTCCGCCGGGGCGCGGGTTGATCTAATCTGCCGGCCATGACAGACACCCGCTCCACCGCCCTTCCGCCCGTCCATGTGATCGGCGGCGGGCTTGCCGGCTCGGAGGCCGCCCATCAGCTCGCCCGCGCGGGCGTGCCCGTGGTGCTGCACGAGATGCGCCCCACCCGCGGCACCGACGCCCATGTGACGGACGGGCTCGCCGAGCTCGTCTGCTCGAACTCCTTCCGCTCGGACGATGCCGAGACCAATGCCGTGGGCGTGCTCCATGCCGAGCTGCGCCGGGCGGGCTCGCTCATCATGGCCGCCGCCGACGCCCATCAGGTGCCGGCGGGCTCGGCGCTCGCGGTCGACCGGCACGGCTTCTCGGCCGCCGTCACCCGGGCGCTCGAGGGGAACCCGCTCGTCACCATCGAGCGGGGCGAGGTGGCGGGCCTGCCGCCCGAGGCCTGGGACAGCGTCATCATCGCCACGGGCCCCCTCACCTCGCCGGCCCTGTCGGAGGCCGTCCGTGCGCTGACGGGCGAGGACCAGCTCGCCTTCTTCGACGCCATCGCCCCCATCGTCCATCGCGAGAGCATCGATTTCTCGAAAGCCTGGTTCCAGTCGCGCTACGACAAGGAAGGCCCCTCCGGCGACAGGGCCGCCTATATCAACTGCGCCATGGACGAGGCTCAGTACACGGCCTTTCTCGACGCACTGCTCGCCGCCGAGAAGATCGCCTTCAAGGAGTGGGAGGCCTCGACGCCCTATTTCGAGGGCTGCCTGCCGATCGAGGTGATGGCCGAGCGGGGACGGGAAACCTTGCGCTTCGGGCCGATGAAGCCCGTGGGGCTCACCAATCCGCATGCCCCGGAAAAGCGCGCCCATGCCGTGGTCCAGCTCCGCCAGGACAATGCGCTCGGCACGCTCTTCAACATGGTGGGCTTCCAGACCAAGCTCCGCCATGGCGAACAGACGCGCATCTTCCGCATGATCCCCGGGCTCGAGGGCGCCGAATTCGCGCGCCTCGGCGGCCTCCACCGCAACACCTTCCTCAACTCGCCCCGCCTTCTCGACGGCACGCTGCGGCTCAAGGCCCGGCCCGCCCTGCGCTTCGCGGGCCAGGTGACGGGGGTCGAGGGCTATGTCGAATCGGCGGCGATCGGCCTTCTCGCCGGGCGCTTCGCGGCGGCCGAGCGGCGGGGGGTTGCGGCCTCCCCGCCCCCGCCAACGACGGCCCTCGGCGCCCTCCTCGCGCACATCACGGGCGGGCATCTCGATGGCGGGGCGGGGAGCTTCCAGCCGATGAACGTCAATTTCGGCCTCTTCCCGCCCATCGAGGCGCCCGAGCGGGTGGACGGCAGGCGTCTCAAGGGCCCCGAGCGGGGGCTCGCGCGCAAGCGCGCCCTCGCCGCCCGGGCCCTCGCCGATGTCGAGCGCTGGCTCGCCGAGGGCGCGCGCGCGGCCGCCGAATAGGGCCGTGGCTCAGAGCTGGCCGAGCACGTAGTCGGCCGCCGAGACCTCGAACTTGCCGGGCTGCTCGACGAAGAGGGCCGTCACCTTGCCGTTCTCGGCGATCAGCGCGTAGCGCTGGCTGCGCAGGCCCATGCCGAAGCCGGAGCCGTCGAAATCGAGACCGAGCGCCTTCGTGAACTCGCCATTTCCATCGGCGAGCATGGTGACCTTGCCGTCCGCCGTATGCTGCTTGCCCCAGGCGCCCATGACGAAGGCATCGTTCACCGAGAGGCAGGCGATCTCGTCGACGCCCTTGGCCCTCAGCGCCTCGGCCTGATCGACGAAGCCGGGCAGATGGCGCGCCGAGCAGGTGGGCGTGAAGGCGCCGGGCACGGCGAAGAGCACCACCTTGCGCCCGGCGAAGAAGGAACCGGTCTGCAGCGGCTCGGGCCCGTTGGGGCCGGCCTTGGATATCTTCACGTCGGGCAGGCTGTCGCCGGGTTTCACGGTCATGGAGTTCTCCTCGTCTTTGGGGGGTGGCTGGGCGATGGTGCGCAACTCTAGCTGGCCCGTGGGAAATGGGAAGGCGGCAGACGGGCCGCAACCCGCTTGCGGGCCCGCGCGGGCTTGGGCCACAATCAACGAACGCGCCGGGCGGGAACAGGGTCCCGCGCGGCGGCGCCTCGCGTCCCTCTCACCAGTATGAGGTTCCCGTGCAAGGTCCGATGTCCGCGACGCAGGATTATCTCGAGGGCAGCCTGCTCATCGCCATGCCGACCATGACGGACCCGCGCTTCGAGCGCAGCGTGATCTATCTCTGCGCGCACACCAATCAGGGCGCGCTGGGCCTCGTGGTGAACAAGACGATGGACAGCCTGACCTTCCGCGGCCTGCTCGACCAGCTCGAGATCGGGTCGGAGCGCACCCTGCCCGACTGGCCCATCCACTATGGCGGCCCGGTGGAGGAGAATCGCGGCTTCGTGCTCCATTCGATGGATTATGCCGGCGACGAGGCGACCTTGCGCGTCTCGCCCGAGATCGGCCTGACGGCGACGCTCGGCATCTTGAAGGCCATGGCGGCGGGCCTCGGCCCGCGCCATTCGCTCGTCGCCCTCGGCTATGCGGGCTGGGCGCCGGGCCAGCTCGAGAACGAGATCGGCGACAATGGCTGGCTGCACTGTCCGTGCGATCCGGCCATCGTGTTCGAGGGCGATCCCGAGACCAAGTGGGAACGCGCCCTGATGAAGCTGGGGGTCAATCCGCTCACCCTCTCCACCACGGCGGGTCACGCCTGAGGACCGGCGTCCGGCCATCCTCGAGAGCGGCAGACAGGAATGGGGGGATGCAGCATGGAACAGCTGCAACAGGTTCTGGCCGACTTCATCGCTCTCCTGCAGGCGGGCTTTCACCAGGTCAATGCCGTGCAGGGCCTCGTCATCGCGCTCGTGGCCGCGATCCTTCTCAAATCCTTCGCCCGGCTGCCGGCGATCACGATCGGGGCGACGGTCGTCCACATCCTCGCCGACATGCTGATCCCGGTCATCGCCTACGGGTCGGCGCTCAAGCTGCCCCCGCTCGTCGAGGGCGTCTTCTGGCGCTACGTCCTCACGCTGCTGATCGGCTATTTCGTGATCATCCTCTTCCTCTTCGTGATCAAGCGCGCGGTCTTCAAGAGCTGAGGGGTACGGGCCGAATGCGACCGGCACTGACGATGATCACGCTCGGGGTGGCGGACCTGCCCCGCGCGCGCGCCTTCTACTCCGAAACGCTGGGCTGGCGGCCGGTTCTCGATCTCCCCGAAGTGGTCTTCTACGACCTTGCGGGCTTCCGCCTCGCCCTCTTCGGCGAGGATGCGCTCGCCGCCGATATCGGCCTGCCGGCGGCCCGGGCGGCGACTGGCTTTCGCGGGGTGACGCTCGCGCACAATCTCAATTCGCGGGCGGCGGTGGATGCCCTCTTTTCGGAGCTCGCGGCGAAGGGCGTGCACATCGTCAAGCCGCCACAGGCGGCCGACTGGGGCGGGTATTCGGGCTATGTCGCCGATCCGGACGGCCATCTCTGGGAGCTGGCCTATAATCCGGCCTGGCGAATCGACGAGGCGAGCGGGCGCGTCGCCGAAGACCGGCCCCTCTGAGCGCCCCGTCCGCCCTCCACCGCCGGGAAGGCCCTCCGAGTGCTCGAAGCCGCCGCCATCATCCTTCTTGCCCAGGCGCTCGCCGAGGCTCTGGTGCGCGCCTTCGGCCTGCCGGTCTCCGGGCCCGTGCTGGGGCTGATGCTCCTCCTCCTCGCCTTCGCGCTGCGCCCGGGCCTTGCCGCCCGCGCCGAGCCGATCGCGACCCCGCTCCACCGGCACATGGGGCTCTTCTTCGTCGCGCCCGGCGTGGGGCTTCTGGCGCATACCGATCTTCTGCGGACGGACTGGGCCCCGCTCGCCGTGGCGATCCTCGGCTCCACCGTGCTCACCCTCGCGGTCGCGGCCCTCGCCTTCGTCCTGACCGCGCGGCTCGCGGGCGCCGCCCCGCCCGCGACGGAGCCGGGCACGGAGGATCGCCCGTGACCGGTTCGGCGGTGTGGATCGCGGCCACGGTGCTCGCCTATGCGGCGGGGCTGCGCGTACAGGCGGCCGCGCGCTTCCATCCGCTGGCCAATCCGGTGCTGATCGCCTGCCTCCTCGTGGGCGCGGCCGTGGAGCTGACGGGGACGCCGGCGGAGGCCTATCTCTCGGCGGCGGCGCCGCTCCTCTTCCTGCTCGGCCCGGCCACGGTGGCGCTCGCCGTGCCCATCTTCCGCGACCGGCGGCACATCCTCACAGCGCGCCTGCCCTTCCTGGTGGCGCTGGCGGCGGGCTCGCTCACCGCCATCCTCAGCGCCCTCGTCCTTGCCGGGATGATGGGGGCGGAGCGCGCGACGCTCCTGTCGATCGCCCCCAAATCCGCGACGACACCGATCGCCATCGGCGTCGCCGAGGCCGTGGGCGGACTGCCCTCGCTCGCGGCCGCCATCGTCATCCTGACCGGGATCCTCGGCGCGCTCGTGGCGCTCCCGCTCTTCCGTCTCCTGAAGGTGCGGGATGTGCGGGCTCAGGGTTTTGCCATCGGCCTTGCCGCTCACGGCATCGGCACGGCCCATGCCTTCCAGCATTCCCAGGCGCTCGGCGCCTATGCGGGGCTGGGGCTCGGGCTCAACGGCGTGCTGACGGCGCTGATCGCCCCGCTCATCGTCCGGCTGATGAGCTGAGCGGGCCCGCCCCGCCCTCGCCCCGGCCGGCGTCGTCCCCCGTGCCCTCGGTCCTGCTCTCGCCCTCGCCCTCGCCCTCGGGCCGGGCCTCGCCCGCGCCCGCGCCCGCGCTTTCGTCCGGGGTCGTCTCTTTCCAGAACCGGGCGATGAAGCCGCGGGCCTCGGCCGAGGACAGGGGCGGGCTGAACACATAGCCCTGCGCGAAGTCGCAGCCGAGCGCCCGCAGCCGGTCGGCATCCGCCTCGCTTTCGGCCCCTTCGGCCACGACGGCGAGCTTGAGCGCCTTCGCGAGCGAGATGATCGACTTCACGATGACCGCCGCATCGGCGTCCGTGCCCATCAGCGCGATGAAGGAGCGATCGATCTTGATGGTGTCGAAGGGGAAGCGCTGGAGATAGGAGAGCGAGGAGAAGCCCGTGCCGAAATCGTCGAGCGCAAGGCCCGCCCCTTCCCGGTCGGCCTTCTTGAGCAGCGCGGCGGACCGCTCGGGGTCCTCCATGATGAGGCTCTCGGTCACCTCGAGCTTGAGCGTCTCGGGCTTGAGCCTCTGTGAACGGAGGATCTTCGCCACCGCCTCGATGAAGTCGTCGGCGAGGAACTGCCGGCTCGAGACGTTCACGCTGACGAAGAGCGGGCGGTCCTGCGGAAAATCGGCCTGCCAGGCGGCGAGCTCGCGCGAGGCGGCCTCGAGCGCATAGGTCCCAAGGCCCACGATGAACCCGGTCTCCTCGGCGATGGAGAGGAAATCCTTGGGGCTCAGAAGGCCGCGGGCGGGATGGCGCCAGCGCAGGAGCCCCTCGAACCCCGCCACCTTGCCGTCCGACAGGCGCATGATCGGCTGGTAGACGAGCTCGATCTGCCGCCGCTCGAGGGCCCGGCGCAGATCGGTCTCCATGGCGAGCCGGTCCGACTGGGCCCGGCGCATGGAGGCGGCATAAAGGCGGGCCGAGCCGCGCCCGGCGCGCTTGGCGTCGAAGAGCGCCGTCTGCGCCTCGTGCAGGAGATCCCCGGCCGCATGCGGCCGGCGGTCGGCGAGCGTGATGCCGACGCTCACGGAGGGAAACACCTCGCGCCCGCCGGCGGTGACCGGCTGCTCGGCGAGCGAGGCGATGTCGCGGGCGAGGGCGAGCGCCTCGGAGCGGCTGAGCGCGCGGCGCGTGAGCCAGGCGAAGGCATCGCCCCCGATGCGGGCGAGCGTGTCGCGCGGATCGGCGAGGCTTTCGAAGCGCCGGGCGAGCGTGCGCAGCACCTGCTCGGCGGCGGCGAGGCCGAGCCCGTCGAGCACGAGGCCGAACCGGTCGACGTCGATCACGAAGACGCCGAGCCCCTGGGGCCGGTCGGCGAGCGCGCGCTCCACATGGTCGAGGAACAGGGCACGCGTCGCAAGGCCCGTCAGCGGATCGTGCAGCGTGTCCGTATCCTGATGATCATCGAGCGAGCGGCGGGCGTTGATGTCGCTCACGATGCCGAGGCAGGCGATCACGCGCCCCCCGGCGTCGGTTTCGGCCTGCCCGCGCAGGAGCATCCAGCGATGGCTGCCATCGGCATGACGCATGCGGAACTCGACCGAGAGCGTCGAGGCGGGATCCTCGAGATGGGCGGCGAGCGCGGCGCGGAAGAGCTCGATGTCGTCCGGATGAAGACGCTCCGCCCAGAGCGCGGCGGAGCCCGTGAGCGTTCCGGGCGGCTCGCCGAGCTGCTCTTCCACGATGGGGGAAACGACGAGGGCATCCTCGTCGATGGTCCATTCCCAGAGGCCCTCGCGCGCGGCGTCGAGGGCGCGGGCAAGGCGCGCTTCGGCGGCGAGGGCGGGCGCGGCGGAGCCCTGCGGCTCGTGCACGGCCGGGGGCGGCGCCATCGGAATGATCTGCGGACGGACCTCGGAGCGCGCGGCGGGGTCTAGGCTCACCTGCGCGAGCGCCGGCAGGGCCGCGAGGAGCACGGTCACGAGGAGCGCGCTGAAGAGAACCGTCTCGCCCGCATAGATCGCCCAGAGGCCGGGCAGGAGCCCGAGCCCCAGCGCAAGGAGCCCGGTGAGCGTTCCGGTCGCGATGGCCGGCAGGATCCAGAAGCGTTCGGGCTCCCCCCGCCGCAGCGCGATGACCCCGATGGCCGCCGCATGGCCGCCCGCGAGCGCCAGAACATAGGCCGAGAGGCCGAGGCTGAGAGCGAGCGCGGCGAGCATGCCGAGCGCGGCAAGGCCCGCGACCAGCGCCGCCACGCGCAGATTCAGGACCGAGAGCGGGGCCCCCCGGACG
>JACAEB010000224.1 GCA_013389075.1 Alphaproteobacteria bacterium | reverse complement strand
CTGCGCGGGGATGCGGTCGCCGACGCCGCCTCGCGCGTCGCCGCCATCCCGGCCGTGCGGGCCGAGCTCCTCGAGCTGCAGCGCGACTTCGCGGCCCATCCGCCGGGCGGGGCGAGCGGCGCCATTCTCGACGGGCGCGACATCGGCTCCGTCATCTGTCCGCAGGCGGACGTCAAGCTCTTCGTGACGGCGAGCCCCGAGATCCGGGCGCAGCGGCGCTTCACCGAGCTCGCCCGCGCGGGGCAGGCGGCGAGCTTCGAGGAGGTGCTGGCCGACATCCACGCGCGCGACCGGCGCGACAGTGCCCGGGCCACAGCGCCCCTGCGCCAGCTCCCCGACGCCCATCTCGTCGATACGAGCAATCTCTCCGTGGACGAAGCGATCGCCACAGCGCTCGCCATCGTGGATGCGGCGCGCCGGCCCTGACGGTCCCGCCCGCGGAATGGAAAAAAGCGCCCTCTTCGTCGGAAGAGGGCGCTTTCGTCTGCGGGCTGAGCGTCCGGTTCAGTAGCGGTAGTGGTCGGACTTGAACGGACCCTTCTCGGGCAGGCCGAGATAGGCCGACTGCTTGGGCGTGAGTTTGGTGAGATTGGCGCCGATCTTGGCGAGGTGCAGCGCGGCCACCTTCTCGTCGAGATGCTTGGGCAGCGTGTAGACCTTGTTCTCGTACTTCTCGTGATGGGCCCAGAGCTCGATCTGCGCGAGCGTCTGGTTGGTGAAGGAGGCCGACATCACGAAGGAGGGGTGGCCCATGGCATTGCCGAGATTAACGAGCCGGCCTTCCGAGAGCAGGATGATCCGGTGGCCGTCGGGGAACTCGACCTCGTCCACCTGCGGCTTGACGTTGTGCCAGGTCATGTTCCGGAGCGCGGCGACCTGGATCTCCGAGTCGAAGTGCCCGATGTTGCAGACGATGGCGCGGTCCTTCATCTTCCGCATGTGGTCGACGGTGATGACGTCGACATTGCCCGTGGCGGTGACGAAAATGTCCGCCCGCGGAGCGGCCTCGTCCATGGTGGTCACTTCATAGCCTTCCATCGCGGCCTGAAGCGCGCAGATGGGGTCGATCTCGGAGACGAGCACGCGGCAGCCCGCGTTGCGCAGCGAGGCGGCCGAGCCCTTGCCCACATCGCCATAGCCGCAGACCATGGCGACCTTGCCGGCCATCATCACGTCCGTACCCCGACGGATGCCGTCCACGAGGCTCTCGCGGCAGCCATAGAGATTGTCGAACTTCGACTTGGTGACGCTGTCGTTGACGTTGATGGCGGGGAAGAGGAGCCGGCCCTCCTTGGCCATCTGATAGAGGCGCAGGACGCCCGTCGTGGTCTCTTCCGTCACCCCGCGGATGGAGGTGGCCGCGCTCGCGAACCAGCCCCTGGGCTTCTCCGCGAGGCACCGCTTCACCGTGGCGAAGAAGGCTTCCTCCTCCTCGTTCTCGGGCTTGTCGAGGAAGGCGGTGTCGCCCTGCTCGGCCTTCAGCCCGTGATGGATGAAGAGCGTCGCATCCCCGCCATCGTCGAGGATCATGTTCGGCAGTCCGCCGTCGGACCATTCGAAGAGTTTCTGCACATAGTCCCAGTACTCTTCCAGCGTCTCGCCTTTCACCGCGAAGACGGGGATGCCCGCCGCCGCGATGGCCGCGGCCGCGTGGTCCTGGGTCGAGAAGATGTTGCACGAGGCCCAGCGCAGATCCGCGCCGAGCGCCTTCAGCGTCTCGATGAGCACGGCGGTCTGGATGGTCATGTGCAGGCAGCCCGCGATGCGCGCGCCCTTGAGCGGCCGGGCCGCGCCGAACTCCTCGCGCACGCCCATAAGGCCCGGCATTTCGGTCTCGGCGATGGCGATTTCCTTGCGGCCCCAATCCGCAAGCCCGATGTCCTTGACGATGTAATCCGTGCTCATGCGAGGGTCCCTGATCCGTGGGTTGGCAAGACGATCGATGCGGCGGCCGGCAGGGGGCTCGCCTCCGCCCGCGCTCGCGACGCCGGCCTTATAGCAAAGCCCGGGCCGCTTCCGCAAGACAGATATAAAGACTTCTTTATGTCTTGAAGTGGGGCAGGGCGCGCGGCCGTCCCGCCTCGGGACGGCCTTGCAAGGGGGGGCGCGATCGATGTGGGGGCCACCCATCTCCCCCGTCATCGCGAGCGCGGAAAGGCGGGTGGCGATCCAGGCGGCAAAACACCGCCATGTGCGGGGATGTTTGCGCACACGACGCGACAGACCTGGCCGCACCGGGATACGCAGACCGGGTCGGCATAGAGGGTCGCGTCGCCGCGCGCGCAATGACGGTGGGGGGCGGTCGCTTGCTTCGCTGGGCCCGCAGGGACGGTGCGAGCCCCTCACCCCGTCTCGCCGAAGCCGTTCGCGACGAGGGCTTCGAGGGCGTCGAGGGCGGCGTCGGCTTCCCTGCCGCGCGCTTCGACGAGGATTTCCGCGCCCGGTCCGGCGGCGAGCATGAGGAGCCCCATGATCGAGGTGGCCGGCACGGTCATGTCGTCGCGGCTCACGGTGATGGTGGCGGCGAACCGTCCGGCACAGTCGACGAATTTGGCGGAGGCGCGGGCGTGCAGGCCCTTGCGGTTGCGGATGGTGAGGGTGCGGCGCGACCGCGCGGCCGTGTCTGCCGTCTGCGCCATCGCCATCACCCCTCGCCCGACAGCACGCGCGAGGCGACGTTGATGTATTTCCGGCCCGAGCTCTGCGCCTGCTCGACGGCGGAGGCGAGATCGGCCTCGGCCCGCACGCTGGCGAGCTTGATCAGCATGGGCAGGTTGACGCCCGCGATCACCTCGACATTGGCCTGATCGAGCATGGAGATGGCGAGATTGGAGGGTGTGCCGCCGAACATGTCGGTGAGCACGATGACGCCCTGGCCGGTGTCGACGGCGGAAATGGCGTTGAGGATGTCGGTCCGCCGGACCTCGATGTCGTCGTCGGCCTCGATGGAGATGCCTTTGACCTGCGCCTGCGGGCCAACGACATGTTCCATCGCCGAGATGAACTCCTCGGCCAGCCGCCCATGGGTCACGAGCACGAGCCCGATCATGCGCCTAACGGTCCTCTGTCCCCGGTGCTCGTCCCGCCGGCCGAAGCCGGGAGCGGCCCGATGTTTTTGCAGTGCAACAGAGAATACCCCCCTTTTTCGCGTTGCGAAAGGGTGGGCGCGGCGGCCGTGTCAGGCGGGCGCATCCGGCCCCCCGAGCGCGAGGCGGCGGAGCTTGGCCGGCGCCGAGGCCTCGAAGGGCGCAAGACGCCAGAGCGGCAGCTCGATGCCGCAGATCCGCTCGCGCGCGGGCTCGGGCAGGCGCGCCACCGCCTCCCGCGCCACGAGATCGACGAGGAGGTCGAGGCCCGTCTCGGCCCTGTGGGGCACGGCGCAGAGGCCGATCCCCCGCACCTCGAGCCGCCCGGCGAGGGCGGCGGGCGGGCGGGCGAGGAGCGCCCCCTCGCGGGCCAGGATCTCGACCTGGTCGTCGGCGACGAGGACGGCACCATGGTCGAGGCAGCGCAGGGCAAGGTCGGACTTGCCCGAGCCCGGGGCCCCGCGCAGGAGAATGCCGCGCCCTTCCCAGAAGATCGCCGTGCCGTGGAGGCGGATCATGGGCCCTCGGGCTCCTGCACGGGCAGGTCCACCACGAGGCGCGCGCCCGCCACGCCTCCATCCGCCCCCTGACGGTTCTCGGCCCAGATGCGGCCGCCATGAGCGAGGACGATCTGCCGCGAGATGGACAGGCCGAGCCCCGAATTGCGGCCGAAATCGCTGACCTTGGGCCGCTGGGTGTAGAAGCGCTCGAAGATGCGCTCGAGACTGTCCTGCGGGATGCCGGGCCCGTCATCCTCGACGCTCACCCGCACCATGCGGTGGGGCCGCTCGCCGCGCAGGGAGACGTGAAGACGCACCGTCCCCGTCTGTGGGCTGAAGGACACGGCGTTGGCCAGGAGGTTCTGGAACACCTGGGCGAGGCGGATCTCGACGCCCGGCGTGCGCAGCGCCCCCGGATCGGCCGTGCCCACATCCATCTCGCAGACCACCTGCGGCCCGTCCCCGCCATGGGTATCGCGCCAGATGAGGGCGAGGTTCTCGACGAGACGGGGCACGCTGACGGGTTCGGCCTCGGCCCGGCCGAGCTCGGCGTCGAGCCGGCTCGCATCGGCGATGTCGGAGATGAGGCGGTTGAGCCGCTTGATGTCGGCCTGCACGATCTCGACGAGGCGGGCGCGGGCGGCCGGATCGGTGGTGCCCTCCAGCGTCTCGAGCGCCGAGCGCATGGAGGTGAGCGGATTCTTGATCTCGTGCGCCACATCGGCGGCGAAGCGCTCGATGGCGTCGATGCGCTGCGCGAGGGCGCGCGTCATGCCGTCGAGGCTGCGGGCGAGCGCGCCCACCTCGTCCCAGCGCTCGGCGAGATGGGGCAGGCTGTCGTCGAAGCCCGAGCGCAGGAGGCCCTGGTTCGCCCGCACCCGGTGGGCGGCGACGGCGAGCTCCTTGATGGGACGGGCGACGGCGAGGGTGATGCCGAGCGTCAGCAGCACCGTCATCGTCAGCGCAATGACGAAGAGGAGGATGATCGACTGTTCCTCCTCGGCGACGAGCTGGTCGATGTCCGAGCCCTCGGTGGAGACGAGGAGGACGCCGAGGAGCGCCTTGAAGCGCTGGATCGGCACGGCGACCGAGAGCACGAGCTCGCCCTCGCTGTTGACGCGGCGGGCGCGCAGCTCGGCATCGCCCTCCTCGCCCTCTATGGCGTTCGCCACCTCCTCGTAGACCGTGCCGAGCTCGAGCGGACCGGCTTCCCGGTAGGGCGGAAAGGAGCGGCGCGGCAACAGCCCGTCGATGAAGGCGCGCAGCCGGGCGAGGAAACCCGGGCGCTCGCCCGGCGCGCTGAGGGGCCGCGTCTCGAGCCGGCCATCCGAGCTCAGCCACCAGCTGTCGGCGATGAGCCCGCCATTGCGGTCGTAGATGCGCGCCCGGTAGCCGCTCGGCAGGATCGTCCGCCTAAGGATCGCATTGGCCTCGGCCACGTCGATGACGGTCCGGTCGATGCCCGGCACGGGCAGCGTGGTGACGGCGGTTTCGGCGAGGATGCCGGCGATGATCTCGCTGTAGCCAGCGAGCGCGTCCGAGCGCTCGTCGATCAGCTTCACGCGGAACTGGTTGAGATACAGCACGCCGAACATGAGGAAGACGAGGCCGGCGACATTGACGGCGAGGATGCGCGCGGTGATGCCGAAGCGCGTCGCGGTGGCGCGCTCTTCGCTGTCCTCGCCGTCGGGGCGCACGGGCGGGAGGGCCGGCGTGCCGGATCGCGGCAGCATCGTCCGCAGGCGGATGAACGGCGTGAAGAGGCTCCGCGCCCGGAAGGCGGCCTTCCTGCCGGCGGCATCGGGCTCAGCCTTCGCGGAAGCGGTATCCGACGCCGTAAAGGGTTTCGATGCTGTCGAAATCGGAATCGACCTCTTTGAACTTCTTTCTCAGGCGCTTGATATGGCTGTCGATGGTGCGGTCGTCCACATAGACCTGGTCGTCATAGGCCGCATCCATGAGGTTGTCGCGGCTCTTGACGAAGCCGGGACGCTGGGCGAGCGCCTGCAGGATGAGGAATTCGGTGACGGTGAGGCGGACGATCTGCCCGTCCCAGGTGCAGGCATGGCGGTTGGGGTCGAGCACGAGGCGGCCGCGGGTCAGCACCTCGACCTCGGGTGCGGCCTCGCCCTCGCGCGCCTGGCCCGGCGTGAGCCGGCGCAGCACCGCCCGGATGCGGGCCTTGAGCAGGCGCTGGCTGAACGGTTTGCGGATGAAATCGTCCGCCCCCATCTGCAGGCCGAGCTCCTCGTCCACCTCGTCGTCCTTGGAGGTGAGGAAGATCACCGGCACGTCGAGCTTCTGGCGCAGCCGGCGCAGCACTTCCATGCCGTCCATGCGCGGCATCTTGATGTCGAGGATGACGAGATCGGGCGGGTTCGCGCCCATCGCCGCCAGCGCCTGGGCGCCGTCCGAATAGGCGCGGACGTTGAAGCCGTCCTGCTCGAGCGTCATGGTCAGCGAGGTGAGGATGTTGCGGTCGTCGTCGACCAGCACGATCGTTGCCATTGAGGGTCTCTTGATCCTTGTGTCGTCCTGGCCCGGTCGCCGGGGGGCCCTTCCGCCGATTCCCGCGCGAGCGCTCAGGCTAGGCCAAGAGGCTCGAAAAGAAAAACGGCGGTTCAGCGTCCGCGCGTGAGCCAGCGGAGGCGGGCGAAGGCGCCGGCGGTCGCGAGCACCACGGCGAGGAGGATGCCGCAGGAGATGCCCGCGACGCCGAGCCCGGTGCCGAGCCCGAGAGCCGCCGCAAGGGGCAGGCCGACGCAGCCGAAGGCGAGGAGGTGCACGCCCACCGGCAGCCAGACATCCTTGAGGCCGCGCAGGGCGCCAAGACCGATCGCCATCAGCGCGTCGAAGACGATGATGAGCGCGGTGACGCGCAGCGTCACCACCGCGAGGGCACGGGCCTGCGGATCGTCGAGGACGAGCCCCGCCAGCGTCCCGGGGAACGCGAGCAGCAGCGCCGCGAGGGGCAGGGTGAGGGCAAGGCTCGCCCGCGCCCCCGCGAGGGCGTGACGGCCCGCCTCCCCGGGCCGGCCCGCTCCCGCCGCCTGGGCGACCCGGACGGCGGTGCGGGCGGCGATGCCGATGGCCGCCATATAGGCGATCTGCAGCGTCTGCGTGCTCACATGATGGGCAGCGGCGGCCTCGGGGCCGAGCCGCGCCGCCAGCACCACCATGCCCGAAAAGCCGAGCGTCTCGATCCCCTGGAGGAGGGCGAGCGGCAGGGCGAGACGCAGGAGCGCCCGCGGACCGCCCGTCCCGGCACCGCCCCCGGCCCCGGCGTCCTCCCGGATCGGGACGCGCCGCTCGGCCGCCATGGTCCGCGCGAGGAGGGCGAGAAGCACGAGCATCATCGCCCAGCGCAGCCCCGAGCTGACCGCGACCGTGGTGATGGCGGGGCCGGGGCCGAAGCCGGACCCTTGCGCAAGGGCGAGCGGGCTCAGCGCGGCATTGGCGAGGATCCCCGCATAGAGCACGATCACCGGCGGCCACACCTGCCCGCGCGCCTCGTGGAGATAGGCGATGGCGAGGAAGAGGGTGAGGCCGGGCATGCCCCAGCCATAGGCGGCGAAGACGGCGGCGCCGGCGGCGGCCGCGTCCGGGCTCTGCCCGGTCAGGCGGAACAGCGGCTCGGCCACGCCGGCGAGGAGCAGGAGGACGATCCCGAGCCCGAAGCCGAGGGCAAGGGTGGTCCGGCTCGCCCGCCGCAGCCCCGCCGGATCGCCCGCCCCCACGGCGGCCGAGGCGAGGACCAGCCCGCCCTGCAGGAGGGTGAGCGCCACCATCATGAAGAGGGTCTGGAGGCTGTAGGCGACCCCGAGCGCTGCCATGGGCCCCGGGCCGTGCCCGGCGATCACCGCCGTGTCGACGACCAGAAAGAGCAGTAGTCCGGCCCGGCCGAGCACAAACGGCACGAGCGCATATTGACGTGAGGGGTTCACCGCACCATTCATTACGCCCGTTCCCGCCCCGGCGTCACGATCCCCGCATGTCCCGTTCCTGTCTCACTCGCGTAACTCACAGCCGGCGCGCTCCTTGCAGGTGTGTCAGTTGCGCCAGCGCGGCGATCAAGCCTATGGTGCGAGCAGATTCAAGAGGCTGCGCGCAACGCCGCGTTGGGGGGTCTTCGACCGAGTGCTTCGCTTCGGCGCGGGTGTCTCGGGGTATGTCGGGTTCAAGAGGGAAGAGATGACGCAGAACACCGGACCGGTCGTCGCAAAGTATCGGCTCGAAGAGCAGGGCCTGTTCAATCTGAAGGCCGTCCACTGGAACCTGCCCCCCGCCGCGCTGTACGAGCATGCCCTCGCGCGCGGGGAAGGCCAGTTCGCCAAGGAAGGCCCGCTGGTCGTGCGGACGGGCAAGCATACCGGTCGCTCGGCGCAGGACAAGTTCGTGGTGCGCGACTCCGTGACCGACGGCACCGTCTGGTGGGACAACAACAAGGCGATGGAGCCCGCCCATTTCGCGGCGCTGAAGGACAGCGTCAGGGCCTATGTCCAGGGCCGCGAGCTGTTCGTGCAGGACCTCTATGCCGGCGCCGATCCCAAATACCGCCTCAAGGTGCGCGTGATCACCGAATATGCCTGGCACTCCCTCTTCATCCGCAATCTCCTGCGCGTTCCCGACCCCTCCGAACTGTCCGATTTCACGCCGGAATTCACCATCATCGACGTGCCGAACTTCTGCGCCGAGCCCGACAAGCACGGCTCGCGCTGCGAGACGGTCATCACCGGCAGCTTCACCGACAAGCTCGTGCTGATCGCGGGCACCTCCTATGCCGGCGAGATCAAGAAGTCGGTCTTCACCATCCTCAATTTCCTCCTGCCCGCGCGCCGCGTCATGCCGATGCACTGCTCGGTCAATGTGGGCGCGGAAGGGGATGCCGCGGTCTTCTTCGGCCTCTCGGGCACCGGCAAGACGACGCTCTCGGCCGATCCCCGGCGCGAGCTCATCGGCGATGACGAGCACGGATGGTCCGATGACGGCGTGTTCAACTTCGAAGGCGGCTGCTACGCCAAGATGATCCGCCTGTCGGCCGAGGCGGAGCCCGAGATCTACGCGACCACCAAGCGCTTCGGCACGGTCCTCGAGAATGTCGTGCTGAACCCCGAGACACGCGAGCTCGACCTCGACGATGCGAGCCTTGCCGAAAACTCGCGCGGCGCCTATCCGCTCTCCTTCATCCCGAATGCGAGCGCCAAGGGCTATGCCGGCAATCCGCGCAACGTCATCATGCTGACGGCCGACGCCTTCGGCGTCCTGCCGCCGATCGCCCGGCTCACGCCGAGCCAGGCCATGTATCACTTCCTCTCGGGCTACACCGCCAAGGTGGCCGGCACCGAAAAGGGCCTTGGCAACGAGCCGCAGGCGACCTTCTCGACCTGCTTCGGCGCGCCCTTCATGCCGCGCCATCCGTCCGAATACGGAAATCTTCTGCGCGATCTCATCGCCAAGCACGACGTCAGATGCTGGCTCGTCAATACGGGCTGGACCGGCGGGGCCTTCGGCGTCGGCCGGCGCATGCCGATCAAGGCGACGCGTGCCCTCCTCAATGCGGCCCTCGACGGCTCGCTCAACGACGCGCCCATGCGGACGGACGCCCATTTCGGCTTCGAGGTGCCCACCGCGGTGCCCGGCGTCGACACGGCCATCCTCGATCCGCGCGGCACCTGGGCGGATCCGGCCGCCTATGACGCGCAGGCCCGCAAGCTCGTCGGCATGTTCATCCAGAACTTCCGCCGCTTCGAAGCCCATGTGGACCCGGACGTGAAGGCCGCGGCGCCCGCCGCCTGAGCGGACGCCTCCCGGCGCCGGTCCCCCTCCGCCCCTTCGGGGCACCTCCCCCGCGGGCGGGGGAGGAAAGGGCGCGGCG
>JACAEB010000223.1 GCA_013389075.1 Alphaproteobacteria bacterium | reverse complement strand
GGGGCCCGGGACCGGGCCCAGAGGGTCCGCCAGGTGCTGTTCAACAGCTATGTCTTCGGCGCGTTCGCGCTGGTCGTCTTCGCGGTCTACTTCCTCGGTCTGCCGTGGAGGGTCCGCAAGCTGTTCCTCCTGGCGATGAGCTATCTCTTCTACGCCGCCTGGAACGCGCCCTACCTCCTGCTGATCCTCGCCTCGACCCTTCTCGATTTCTGGGCGGCGCAGCGCCTGGCGGCCGCCCGTGGCCGGCTCGGCCGTCAGGCCTTCCTGATGCTAAGCCTTGCGGGCAATCTCGGCGTTCTCAGCTACTTCAAATATGGCGGCTTCGCGCTCGCGGAGGGGACGGCGCTGCTTGCCCGCATCGGCATCGTGTACGAGCCGATGGAATGGTCGGTGCTGCTGCCGATCGGCATCTCGTTCTACACCTTCCAGACCCTCAGCTATACGATCGACGTCTATCGGGGACGCATCGCGCCGACCCGCTCGCTCGCCGATTTCGCCCTCTACGTCACCTTCTTCCCCCAGCTCGTCGCGGGGCCAATCGTTCGGGCACGGAAGTTCATGCCTCAGCTCGCGCAGCCGCCGGCCATCACGGCCGAGGCCTTCGGCTGGGGGCTGACCCTCGTCCTGATCGGCCTTTTCCAGAAGGTCTTCGTCGCCGACGGGCTGATGGCGCCGATCACCGATCGCGTCTTCGCGGCGGAAGGGCTGCTCCCGGCCATCACCGTCATTGCCGGCCTCAGCGCCTTCGGCGTCCAGATCCTGTGCGACTTCTCCGGCTATTCGCTCATCGCCATCGGGCTCGCCCAGTGTCTCGGATTCTCGCTTCCCGAGAATTTCCGCGCGCCGGCAGCCTCCATCGGATACCGGGATCTCTGGCAGCGCTGGCACATCTCACTGTCGAGCTGGTTCCGCGACTACGTCTACGCGCCCTTGCGCGGACGGGGAAAGGGCCGCCATTCGCTTGCCCGCATCCTGCCCGCCCAGCTCGCCACCATGACGCTGATCGGCCTGTGGCACGGGGCCGGATGGACGTTCATTCTCTGGGGCGCCTATAACGGCGCGATACTGGCATTGGAAACCGTCCTGAGACGGATCGTCGGCCATTGGACGATCTGGCAGGGGCGCGCGATGAAGCTTTGCTTCATCCTGATCACCGCCGGCCTGTTCGCCTTCTCGGGCTCGCTGTTCCGGGCGCGCGACCTCGACCACACGGCCGACCTCTGGGCGAGCCTCGTCCGGCCCGCCGAACTCAACCTCTACCCGAGCACCGGAGACTTCGCGATCCTCGCCCTCACGCATGTGGTGCTGATGTCCCTGCACATCGCCTTGCGCCGGCGCCGGCTCGCGACCATCGCCGAAACCCTGCCGATCCCCGCCCGCCTCGCGCTCGTCACGCTGATGATGAGTGCGATCGCGCTCGTCGGAGGAGAGAATGAAGCCTTCATCTACTTCCAGTTCTGAGACCTGCGCACAGTGCCCGTCCCGCGCGCGGCGGATGGGCTGGCTGTCCGTCCTCGGACTTTCCGCCTGTCTCACGCTCGGCCTGATCGCGGGCCTCGAGATCTGGCTGCGCGCGCTCGGAGCCGAGGTCAGCTTCGACGATACGCCGGCCCGCTGGGCGCGCGTGCGCGCCGAGCTTGCGCGCGATGACGATCCGCGATCGATCGCGATCCTCGGGGCCTCGCGGATCCAGGCGGGCCTTTCCCATGACGAGCTGCGGGCGGCGGCGGGCGATGTGGCGATCCACAATCTCGCCTGGGCCGGCCGAGCGCCCTATGCCGCGCTTGCCGACATCGCGGAGAGGTCGGAGTTTCGCGGCCTCGTCATCGTCTCGCTGCTGCCGCACTGGATCGTGCCGGGCCACGGGCGCGAGGAGCAGGAAGGCCTCGTCGCCTATTATCACGAGCGCTGGAACTGGGCCGAGGCGATCGACGCGGCCATCGCGGATGCCATTTCGGCCTGCTTCGTGCTCGCCGACAGCCATTACAAGCTGCGCCGCATCGTCCGCCACCTGATCGCGATCGGGCGGCCGTTCAACATGCCCGACTCGCTCATCACGACGCGGGATCGCGAGCAGCGCATCGATTTCGCGCGGATCGGCGTCGCCTACAGCCGCGACATCCTGCTGCGGTCGGCGCGCCGGCTGGCCGCGCGGGCGAACCCGCCGGACGCCGCGGAATGGCTGAGGCTCGTGGCCGAGCTGCAGACGCACATCGCCGCCATCGAGGCGCGCGGAGGGCGGGTCGTCCTCGTGCGGATGCCGTCGGGGGGCGAGATCCTGAAGATCGAGGAAGCCCTCTTTCCCCGCGACCGGTACTGGGATGTGATGGCCGCCTCCGTGTCGGCCACGTCCGTGCATTTCGAGGACGTGCCCGGACTGCTGGCCACGATCCCCGTCGACGGGTCCCACATCGACCAGCGGGACAAGGCGGCCTTCGCCCGCGCCTTCGCGGCGGCCCTTCAGGCCGAAGGGCTCCTCTCCCCCGCCGACGGCGCCGATCCCGAGGGCGGCTTCTCCCTCTCGCGGCGCCCCTGAGGAGACGGTGCGGGCCGGCGCTATCGTCCGTCCACGGTGAAGGCGAGGAGCACGTTGCCCGCGACCTGATTGAAGCTCTGATAGCCCGACATCACATAGACATGGCCATCGGCGATGACCGGGCTGCCGGCGTCGATGCTTCCCCCGCGCGCCGTCACCTCGTTGACGGTGTCGAAGGCGCGCTGGGTGGCGGCCGACCAGAGGACGGCCCCGCTCACGGCGTCGAATGCGCGGATCGTGCCGTCGAGAGCGCCGGCGAAGACGACGCCCGGAAGGGCGGCGGGGCTCGCCGAGAAGCCGGCGATGGAGCGGCAGCGGCCGCGTAGCCCGGGGCAGTCCGCCGGATCGTCGAAGCGCCAGAGCTCCCGTCCCTCCGCGAGGTCGAGCACGACGAGGCCCGGGCGGGCCTCGCCGCCGGCCTGCGTCCCGCCGAAACCGCGATCGGAAACGGCGGCGAAGGCGCGCGCGCCATCGCTCGCGACACCGAAATGGATGCCGCCGAGCGCCCCGCCCCGGCCGATCTTGGTCTTCCACAGGACCGCGCCGTCGACCGCATCGAGCGCATGGACGACCCCCGACTTCTGGCCGCCGATCACGACCGTCCGCCCGCCGACGGACACGATCACGGGCGCGGCGCCGAAGTCGAAATCCGGTCCGTCCTCGCTCGGACAATTGGCCCCGCCGCCCCGTGCGCAGGCCGCGTTCCACGCGTCACCGGGCGTCGCCTGATGGATCCAGCGCGGCGCGCCGTCGGCGAGGGACAGCGCGACCAGCGCGTCGGATGCGGGAGTCGCCGGCGAGGTGTAGCTCTGCCCGGTGCCGATCACGAGGAGCCCGAGCTCGGGCACGATCGCCGGTGTCGCCCAGACCGGCGCCCCGGCGGGGCCATAGGTCTGTGTACCGGCGCGTGATCGGCCCGTGGACTTTGCCTCGCCCGCCACGGTGAAGGTGCGCCAGACGGGCTCGCCCGTGGCCGCGTCGAGAGCCGCCACCGCGCCCCGGAAGGTGCAGCACGGATAGTCCGGGCGCGCCGCCGCCGAGACCTCGAAGGAGGAGACCGGCACATAGACCCGCCCCGCATGCGCCTTGGGGCTGCCCGAGATGACGGCGAGCCTGTGCTCGTGGAGACGCCGCGACCAAAGGACGGTGCCGGTCCTGAGCTCGATCGCATGCGCCGCCGCCCGGCCATCGCCGAAATAGCCGACCATGCGGCCATCGGCGAGGCGGTCGATCTCGATCGCCGTGCGCACGGGGCTGCCGATTCCGGTCCGCCAGAAGAGACAGCCGCTCTCCCGGTCGAGCGCATAGACGGCGCCATCCATGCCGCCGAGGAGGAGCATGTTGCCCGCGAGCGTGGGCGGGCTGCGCATGGAGCTCGCACCGGGCACGCCGAAGGCCCATTTGAGGGCAAGGCGCGGCACCTCCGCCGCCGTGAGCCCCGCGAGCGCCTCGCTCTGGAAGGCCTGATTGTCAGGGCCATTGTCCCAGCCGCGCCACGGCACGGCGCCGTCGGGATCGGGCCTCCGGTCCCCACCGCAGCGTCCCGCCCCGTCCGCCGCCACGGTCTCCGCGAGCGGCGCGCCCGAGAGATATTCGGCGAGCGCGCGGCGCTCCTCGGCCGACAGGGCCTCGCCTTGAGCCGCCATCTTGCCGGTCTCGAGCGACTCGAGAATGGCCTCCGGCGAGAAACCTTCGAGCGCCTCGCGCGTCGGCACGTTCGGAATGGCGCCCGAATGGCAGCTCGCACAGGCCCGCTCGAACAGCTCCCCGGCCTCCTCCGCCCGGGCCGGCGCGAGCGCGGCCAGAGCAAGGATAGAGGCCGCCACGCTGAGGCGCACGCGGCGCCCCGTCTTTCCTGCCTTGCTCACGCCGATCCCCGCCAGTCACGATGAGGTCCCAGGGGCCACCCCTTAAGGACGCGCCTCAGAAGTCTATCGCATCGCGGGTCAAAACGGAGCCGGGTCGTCCCGCCCCGCGCCGGCGCTCGTCTCCGCCGGCCGAGGAGCCGCCGCAGGTCTGCACCCGGTCCCGCGCGCCTTGCTGCGGCGCCGAGTTTTGTCTATATGCATCGCCTCGCCCCATGCCCATCCTCATGGGCACGGGCCGCAGGCCGGGCGCGGGCGAGAGCGTGGCGGAGTAGCTCAGCTGGTTAGAGCAGCGGAATCATAATCCGCGTGTCGGGGGTTCAAGTCCCTCCTCCGCTACCAAATTTCCTTCAAGATCAGATGGCACCGTTTGGCGCGGAGATCATTGGGCTTCCAGCATTTCGCTGATCGCCATCTCCCCAGTCCCGACCGGCAGCGAGACGCGTGTGCCGTCGTTGCCGATACGCCACGTCTCCGCCGGGCGCACGTCGGACACACCCTGCATGTAGACCGGGTTCGTCACCTGCGCTGACGGGATGTGATGGGTGTACAGAAGCAGGCCGACGCCGGCTTCATTCGCCATCTCCGCGCACTGGATCGGCGATGCATGATAGGACTGGATATCCTCCAGGATCTTGGCAAGCCGACTGTTGCCGACCGCGCTCTGGCTTTGCTGTAAAAAGCGGATGATCGGCACGGAAAGCGAATCGCAGACGAGAATGTCCGCACCCTTCGCATTCTCCACCAGATTGGCCGATTTCGCCGTGTCGCCGCCAATCACAACCGATCGTCCCTTGTAGTCGAAGCGGTAACCGACCGCAGGATGGGCAGGGTCATGATCGACCTGAAAGGCCGTCACTTTCAGCCCGTCGCGCTCAAGGATGACCTCTTCTTTATCGAGCTCCGCGCCAAAGCCTGACCCGAACTCGTGCGGAACCATCGGCGCGGCCTCGACATCGATCACCTCGACGCCATGATGCTCGAAGCGATACTTGGCATCGATCGCATAGGCCGCATTGAACCCTTCCACCACGCGGGAGACGCCCACAGGGCCGTAGACAGGAAGCATCTCGTTCCGGCCGGCCACCATGGTGTTCATGCGGAACTCGCCCAGCGCGCCGATATGATCGGAGTGAAAATGGGTAAGAAAGATCGCTGAAATCTGCGCGCCTGGCAGACCCGTCCGGGCGACCACCTCCCAGGAGTCCGGTCCGGTATCGATGATGTAGATGTCCGGACCCGCGATGACAGCCGCACAGGCGTTCGCTCGGTTGGGATCGGTCAGGGGCGACGAGGTCCCGCACAGCACCACATGCAGCCCGTCGCCATTGAGCATCTCCGCCAGGTCCGCCCGCACCTGCGAAGGTGGCAGCGGCGTTTCAGCCCAGACGGGCAAACCATTCCCAACGAAACCAATTGCTGCAGCGACAAATGCGGACTTCGCGACGGCGGCTTTCATTTCCACTCTCCTCTGGCGCCCCTATCGCGGGTCTCCGATCGGCCCCCTTGCGGAGACTGCCAATCCTGCGCGCCCCAAATTTAACGTCACCCATTAACAATGGCCTTGTAGCAGCAAGAGCGGCCGGATTGCAAGGCCGTCAAGGAGGAGGCGGCGGAGCGGGCATGAGCGATCCCTCGCGCGACGATCTCAACTGCCTCTTGGCGGAGCATCCGGCGGTATGGCGATCGCCGATCAGGGCTAGCGCCTCACCCAGCGCAGCAGCGGCGCCATAAGCGTCAACGTCCTGGCGATGGCGTCGATCGACAGCGCGCTCCCGGCCGGCTCACCCCGCCAGCGGCGCGAGAACCGCCCGGAAATGGTCGAGCGGCGGCGTGTCTTGGCCGACGAGCTTGGCGGCATCGTCCCAGTACCGCAGGGCGATCGCGTCCTGGGCGTAGGGATGGCTCGCAAATCGTTCGGCCTCGGCCGTTGACATCGCCCCGCCCTGGAGGCGCAGCGTCATGCGGGAGCCGTCCGAGAGCCGATCGGCATAGCCCGGCCGCGTCGTGACCAGATAGCGCTTGGCGGCCACGTGCAGGCGCACGGGTTCGCTCACCGCCGGGCCGAGGATCGGCTCGAGGATGGCCGCGCCGACGCCTTCGTGCCGATCATCCGTACCCGCAAGAAGCTCTTCGCGCGCCTCCGGCCGCACCAGATGACCGATGTCGTGGAACAGCGCTGCCGCGATCATGGCGGGCCCGGCCTGCGCGGATTGGGCGAGCATGGCGCTCTGGAGGGCGTGCGCGAGCTGCGTCACGGCCTCGAAGTCGCCGTCATAGGGGCGGCTTCCCTGGTCCGTCAGACAGCGGAAGAGATCCTCGAGCGACGTCATCTAGCTCTCCAGCGGCCCCCACTCCGGTCCGCGCCCCGTGTCGAGCCGGGCCTCGATCGCGGCGAGCACGGGCATGAGGTCGGCGACCGTGTCGATCACGAGATGAGCGCCGGCCGCCGTCAATGCCTCGGCCGCGGCGGCGCGGCGCTCGGCGAACGCGTCCGGGGCGAGCGCATCCGCGTCGGCCTTCGAAAGGCCGAAGCCATTGCCGCTCACCGCGACGCCGATGCTCCATGCGCCCGCGGCGCACCCCTCCTCGATCCCCACCGGCGTATCGTCGACCTTGACGACGGCCGCGGCCGGCCAGACACCGAGTTCGAGAAAGGTCCTGTACATCATCATGGGGGTCGGCCGGCCCCAGGCAAGGTCCCCCGCACAGACGAGGGATTCGACATGGACCCCCTGCCTTGCGGCAAGCGGCAGCATCACGTCCATGATCTCGCGCGTGTAGCCGGTGGTCGAGCCGATCTTCATCCCCCGCTCCCGCAGGCGGGTGATGATGTCTGCCGCACCCGGAACGATGCCGGAGTTTGCGGGAATGGCCGCGACATTGGCCGGGAGGAAGACGGAATAGATCTCGTCTATGTCGTCTTCCGCAGGCGGACGGCCATACCGCGCCCTGAACGCCTCCGCGATCCGCGGCAGCTCGAGCAGGCCCTTGATGTGATCGCGCTTGGGAAGGCCCATGAAGGCGCGCGCCTCGGAGATCGTGATCTCGAGGCCGAAGCGGGCGAAGACGTCGACGAAGACGCCCATGGGGGCGAGGCTTCCGAAATCGACGAGCGTCCCGGCCCAGTCGAACACCACCGCCTTCAGCGGCCCGCGATAGGGAGAGGTGCCGGCCCCTTCGGCGCCCGCCGCACGGATCGTGCCGGGCCGCTCCGTCTCACGCATCGGCGATCTCCCCGATAACCTCCTCGGCAAGCGCGAAGGAGGTGCTCATTCCGGTGCCGCTCGTGACCATCACGAGATGCACGCCCTTCATCGGCCGGCTGACGAGGAACGGTTCGTCCGCAGACGGATAGACCCCGAGCCAGCGCTCCGTCACCTCGCTTGAGCTGAGGCGCAGGGTCTCCTCGGCATGAGCGAGAATGAGCCGATCGACCTTTTCGTCGGCGAAGGGGCTCGGCGGGTCGCCGTAATGGTGGCTGTCGCCGACCACGAGCGATCCGTCCGCGCTCTGCACGACGATGAGATGAATGCCCGCGGAAAGACTCTCGCCCGCCTCCCGCTCGAGCCGCTCGCGCAGCGCCGGCACGGGCGGCAGGCCCGAATAGCCGTGATACCGCACGAGGCTGAGATCCATCATCACCGCCGACGGCAGGCGGAAGGACTGCGGCGCGAGGCGAAGCATGTGAAGCTTGCACAGCGTGACGGCGCGCGCCGAGATTTCGGCCGGAAACAGCGTGTGAAGATCCGGACCCGGACAGACGATGATGCCTTGCGCGAGAACGGGCCCGGCCGTCGTGTCGATGCGGCCGGGCTCGACACCCAGCGCCGCCGTGCCGCGCAGAAAGGTGACGCCGAGCTCCGTCTCGAGGAAGGCGGAGAGCCTTGGTATGGCCGTGCGCGGCTCGATGCGCAGCTCGTGAGGGCTCGTCAGAACCGCCGCGAGACGCTCGGGACGGAGCATCGGAAAGCGCTCCTGCGCCTCCCGCGCCCCGAGAAGCGCGCAGCCCTTTGCCATGGGGCCCGCGAGAAAGCTCTCGAGCACGGCGACGGTCTCGGGCCGGTGCGCGGCGAGCATGAGGCCGCGGTGGAGGACGTCGATGCCGGCACGCGGGGCGATCTCCGCCCAGATGTCACGCGCGCGGGCCGCGAGCGTCCAGACGCGCGGATAGGCTTGCCCAGTGACGGTGACGAACCCGAAATTGCGGATGGAGGCGCCGACGGGGGCCGGGTCGCGCTCGACGACGACGACCCGCCGCCCGGCCCGCACCGCGGCGAGGCCATGGGCGAGGCCGACGATGCCGCCGCCGACGATTGCGATGTCGAATGCGTTCGAGCCCGTCACCTGTCCCCTGCCTGCGTTCGAACCGGGGCGCCGGCCGGCCGGTCAGCGGTGACGCCAGCGCTGTGTTGCCCTCAGAAGGCCCGCCGTCAGCACCGTATAGATCACCCGCACCAGGGCCGCCGTGCAAAAGATCAGTACACCCATTGCGGCGGCGGGTGCAATATCGCCCGCATCGTCCATGTTGAGCGCCGCCACGGAGGCAAGGCTCGTCGCGGGCGAGTAGAGAAAGACGACGGCCGAGACGGTCGTCATCGCATTGACGAAGAGATAGATCGCAACGTCGCGGATCGCCGGCAGCGACACCGGAACCGTCACGGCGAGGAAGGTCCTGCGGACGGGAACGCGCAGGGACTGGGACACCGTTTCGAATTCCGGATCGAGCTGCTTGAGAGCGGTGACCGCGGTCAGATGCGCGACCGAATAGAAATGCGCGATCGTGCACAGCACGAGGATCGCCATGGTCCCGTAGATGAAGTTGAGCGGGTTGCCCGGCGCGTTGAAGAAGAAGATGTAGCCAAGCCCGAGCACGAGCCCCGGAACCGCCATGGGCAGAAGGGCGAGGAAGTGGACGGCCTCGCGCCCGGCCCGGAAGCCGCGCGTCTTCTCGACGAGATAGGCGCCGATGAAGATGATCGCGGTCCCGAACACCGCGGTGAGGCCCGCCATCCTCAGCGAATTCACATAGCTCGCCCAGCCGCCGCCATCCATGTTGTCGAAGTCGAAATGGCGGAGCGAGAAGGAGAGGTCGTAGGGCCACAGCTTCGCAAAGGCCGCGAAGAAGGCCGTGCCGAGAACGGAAACGATGGCAAGGCCGATGAGGAGGCAGGCGCCGCCGAGGGCGAGATCGACCTTCCGGTTCGCCTTGGGTGCATAGGGAATGGACCGGCCGGTGAGCTGCACGCCCTGACGGGACTGCACGATCCGGTCGACGAGGAAGGAGAGCACGGCCGGCAGGAGAAGGACGAGCCCGACGACGGCCCCCATCTCGAAATTCTGCTGTCCCACGACCTGCTTGTAAACATCCGTCGCCAGAACGTTGAACTGGCCGCCAATGACCTTGGGAACGCCGAAATCGGTCACGACCAGCGTGAACACGACGAAGATCGCGCTCAGGATTCCATAGCGCGCCCCGGAAATCGTCACGGTCCAGAAGGTGCGCCAGGGGCTCGCGCCCAGCGCCTCGGAGGCCTCGTAGAGCCGCGCATCGGACAGGGAGAGGGCGGTGATCAGGATGATCAGCGCATGGGGAAAGGTCCAGAAGACGGAGCCGATGATGATGCCGATGGGCCCATAGATGCTCTCGCCCATCAGCAGGCCGGACGCATAGCCCTGATTGCCGAACATGTAGACGAGCGCGATCGCCGGCAGAAGCGAGGGCACGAGCAGGGGAATAGCGCCGAGCAGACGGAACACGGCTCGCCCCGGCATCAGCGTGCGGGTGAGGCCATAGGCATAGACGAAGGCAAGGCTCACGCAAATGGCGGTCGAGACGAGCCCGACGAAGAGGCTGTTGCCGATGGAATTCGAGAGGGAGGGTGTCGCGAAATAGCGTGCGAAATTCTGCAGGCCGACAAACGCGCCGGACCTGTCCTCGAGCGCCTTCGACAGGAGCGCCGACATGGGCAGGAGCAGCGTCACGGTCAGATAGGCGAGGATGACGAGAATCCCCGCGCGCAAGGTCCAGTCATCGCTCGAGAGGCCCTGGCGCAGCCGCGTGCCGGCATCGGGGAGCGCTCTCATCGCCCGGTGCCCTGAGCGAAGATCCGCAACCGGTCCGGCGGAAGGGCGATCGTCAGCCCCCGCCCCACCTCGATCGAAAGATCGCGCACCGCATTGATGGACAGATCGCCTTCGAGCACGAGTTCCGAGCCGAGAATGCCGAGGCGCAGATGAAAGTGGTTGCCGATGAACTCCATCGACAGGACCCTGACTGCGAGCCGGTTCGGTGCCGTCTCGGATATGCCCCGGACCACGATGTCCTCGGGCCGCAGGCACAGGACCACCTCCTCGCCCGGCTGGGCCCTGAGGTCGGGATCGGGCGCATAGACGAGCTCGACCCCGTCGACCGTCACGCGGCGGTCCGGGCCGAGCCGCCCGCGCTTGAAATTCATCTTGCCGACGAAATCGGCCACGAACGGCGTCGCGGGCCTGCTGTACACCTCGAGGGGCGTGCCGACCTGGTCGATCCGGCCCGCATTCATCACGACGATGCGGTCGGCCATGGCGAGCGCTTCCTCCTGATCATGGGTGACCATGATCGTGGTGAGGCCGAGCCGCTGCTGCAGGTCGCGGATCTCCGTGCGCAGACGGAGCCGCACGCGCGCATCGAGGGCCGAGAGCGGCTCGTCCAGCAGGAGGAGCCCCGGAGATAGCGCAAGCGCGCGCGCCAGCGCCACGCGCTGCTGCTGCCCGCCGGAGAGTTGCGGAGGATATTTCCGGCGCTGGTCCGTCAGGCCGACAAGAGTCAGGAGCTCGCCCACCCGCGCCGCGATCTCCCGCCGCTTCATCCGGCGGGAGGTGAGGCCATAGCCGACATTGGCCTCCACCGTGAGGTTGGGGAAGAGAGCGTAGGACTGGAAGACGATGCCGAAATCCCGGTGCGAGACCGGCAGGCCCGAAATGTCCCGGCCCGCCTGAATCACCGTCCCTTCGGACTGGATGTCGAGCCCCGAGATGACACGCAGGAGGGTCGTCTTTCCGCAGCCGGACGGACCCAGAAAGCAGATGAACTCGCCTTCATGGATGGTGAGATCGACGCTCTGAAGCGCGGTGAAGGACCCGTAGCGCTTCGTGATGTTCGTAAGCTGAAGATAGGGCTGCGAAACCGGCCGGGCGGACGTCTTCAGGGCGTGCATGGCAGTCCCGCTCCCCTGCGATGGCCTTGCCATCCCTCTCCACTCTCGCACTAGTGACGCGGAGCGGCCGCCCCGGAAGGGGCAGCCGCGCCGCAGATCCGTATCCGGCCGTCGTTGCCGTGCCCGGAGGGCTCAGCTCTTGGGCTCGGACTTGCCGTCATAGCGCTTCGACCATTCCGAGAGGATCCGCTCGCGGTTCTCGGCGGCCCAGGCGAAGTCGTTGTCGATCAGCATGTCCTCGATCGTCGCAGGAACGAATTCGAGGGGCTTCTGGACGCCCGGCATGGCCACGATGGCGAAGTTTTCCGCATAGAGGCGCATGGCTTCCTCGGACACCGCCCAGTCGGCGAAGGTCTTTGCGGCTTCCGGCGCATCGGTCGCGGAAATGATGCCGACGGCTTCCATGTCCCAGCCGAGACCTTCCGACGGCAGAATGATGTCGAGCGGAGCGCCTTCCTTCTTGGACTTGTTGGCGCGGTACTCGAAGGAGAGGCCCACGGTGAACTCGCCCGCGGCGGCCTGCTTGCACGGCTTGGAGCCGGAATGGGTGTAGGTGGCGATGTTCTGGTGGAGCGCGTCCATGAACGCCCAGCCATCGGCTTCGCCCATGATCTGCAGCCAGGCCGAGACCATCAGATATCCCGTGCCCGAAGAGGCCGGGTTCGGCATCACGAGATGGCCCTTGTAGGCCGGCTTGGTCAGATCCTGCCAGCTCGCCGGCGCCGGAACGTTCTTCTTGGCGGCTTCGACGGTGTTGAAGCAGATGGCGGACGACCAGACGTCCATGCCCACCCAGCTCGGCGTGTCGGCGGAGTCGCGCATGTTCGGCTTGATGGCGTCGAGGCCGGCCGGCGCGTAGGGCATCAGGAGGTCTTCGGCGTCGAGCAGCATGAGCGAGGTGGCGGCGAGGCCCCAGACCACGTCCGCGACCGGATTGGCCTTCTCGGCCAGCAGCTTCGCGGTGACGATGCCGGTCGAATCCCGGACGATCTCGAGATCGATGTCGGGATGGGCCGCCTTGAAGGACTCGAGATAGGCAGGATACTGATCGGCTTCGAGAGCGGTGTAGACCGTGAGCTTCTCGCCCGCGGAAGCGGCGGTCGCAGCCAGCGCGGCGGCGCCGGCGGCCACGGTGGTCGTCCAGAATGTGCGCATGTGGTCAGCCCCATTTAGTTGCCGGGGGCCAAGGCATGACTGGTCATGGGACTCCGCTTGCGCGCGACGGCGCAAGGCCTCGGCTCCCCACCGCCCCCATCGTCGAGACCGGAGCGCCCGCTTCGGTCGCAGCGCACCATCCCGGATCGCTTATAGAGGGGTTATTCGGAGGATTTGTGACTGCGCGACCGGCGCCGCTGTGGTGTCGTGTCCGCTTGCATCCTAAAAGAGCAGGAAGACGCCCCACCCGTCCCGAAACCGCCATGCCTGAAGGGAGAAGGAGCCGATGACCAGCCCGCTCTGGCCTTTTCAGACCTCCGCCCATGACATCGAGCTCACAGGCGCCGAGGGTGCCTGGCTTCACCTGAAGAGCGGGCAGCGCGTCCTCGATGCCTGCGGCGGGGCGATCGTCACCAATATAGGTCATGGCCGGGCGGAGGTTGGCGCGGCCGCGGCGCGGGCCATGACGCGCGCGTCCTATGTCCTGCCCCCCTTCATCACCGAGGAGCGGACGGCGCTCGTGGAGATGCTGCGGCGCGACTGGCTGCCCGCCCATCTGCCGCGGGCCTTCTTCGCGGCGGGCGGGTCGGAAGCGAATGATGCGGCCATCCGCATGGCCCGCTACTACCAGATCGCGCGCGGCCAGCCCCGGCGCACCAAGATCCTGAGCCGGACGATCTCCTATCACGGCACCACCATGGCAACCCTCGCCCTCAGCGGCCATCCGGCCCGGCGCCGGGGGATGGAGCCCTATCTGATGGAGGTGCCGAAGGCCCCGACGCCCTACCCTCTGCGCTTCCGACCCGGTCCCGACGGGGCGGGATGTGGAGAGGCCGCCGCGCGGGCGCTCGAAGAGCTCATCCTCGCCGAGGGACCGGAAACGATCTCCGCCTTCATCGGCGAGCCCGTGATCGGCGCCTCCGGCGGCGCCATCGTGCCGCCGGACGATTACTGGCCTGCCGTCGCCCGCATCCTGAAGCGCCACGACATCCTCTTCATCGCGGACGAGGTGATGACCAGCTTTGGCCGCACCGGCAAGCGCTTCGCCGTCGAGCATTGGGGGGTGGAGCCCGACATTCTCGTGTCCGGCAAGGGCCTGACCGGCGGCTACGCGCCACTCTGCGGGGTCTTCACGCGCGAGGAGATCGCCGCCGCGCTCGAGCGGAGCGGACAGGCGATGATGTATTACACCTATGGCGCCGCATCGGGAGCCTGTGGTGCCGCGCTGGCCGTCCTCGACATTCTGCACAAGGAGGACCTCGTCGCCCGGTCGGCGGAGATGGGCGCCAGTCTCATGACATCCCTCTCCCGGCGTCTGGGCCAGCATCCGCATGTGGCCGAGATCCGCGGCAAGGGATTGCTGATCGGCCTCGAGATCGTCGCCGATCGCACGAGCCTTGCGCCCTTCCCGGCCGAGGCGGGCGTTCAGGCCCGCATCCTGCGCAACATCTTCCGCTCGGGCGCCATGGTCTATGCCGCCGGCAATGGCGATGTGCGCGATTGCCTGCTCCTCGGCCCGCCCTTCATCCTGACCTCGTCCGAGGCCGACGGGCTCGTCGAGGCCATCGCGACGGGGATCGACAAGGGGATCGGCGAAATCGCTCGGTGAGCGGACGGTCCTCAGCCGCCGATCCAGACCCGCAATATGCCCCCGACGGCGCCGAGCGCGGCGACGCTGGCCGCCCAGAGGCCCACGAACCAGGCGAGCCGGCGGGCGAGGCGCGGCATCAGTGATAGCCCGTATCCGGCGTCACCTTGCCGCGGAACACCCAATAGGCATAACCCGTATAGGCGAGGATGATCGGCACCAGGATGAGGGCGCCCACCAGCATGAAGATCTGGCTCGCGCGCGGCGCGGCGGCTTCCCAGATGGTGATCTCGGTCGGGATGATATAGGGATACATCGACACACCGAGACCGCCGAAACACAGGACGAACAGCGCCAGCGCCAGAAAGAACGGTGCGCGATCGCCCCGACCGGGCGCGAGGGAGCGGGCGAGGAAGGCGCCGATCCCGAGCACCGACAGGCCGACGAGAATCGCGACGCCGATGCCCCAGCCCGTGAACCAGCGATGGTAGTAGCCCTCCTGCAGGAAGGGCGTCCACAGGCTGACGATCCCGATGAAGACGATCGTGCCCGCCGCCGCGCGCAGGGCGACCCGGCGCATCCGCCCCTGCAGCGTGCCGGTCGTCTTCATCACGAGCCAGCTCGCCCCGAGGAGCGCGTAGCCGATCATCAGCGCCACCCCCACCGTGATCGTGAAGGGGGTGAGCCAGTCCCACCACCCGCCCGCATAGCGCCGGCCCGCCTCGTCGATCGCGATGCCCTGCAGCAGGGCGCCGAGCGCGATGCCCTGGCTGAACGCCGCGAGGCCCGAGCCCCAGATGAAGCAGATGTCCCAGCCGCGCTTCCATGCGCGCGCCCGCCAGCGGAACTCGAAGGCGACGCCCCGGAAGATCAGGGCAAGGAGCATCAGGATGATCGGGACGTAGAGCGCCGGAAGGATCAGCGCATAGGCGAGCGGAAAGGCCGCGAAAAGCCCCCCGCCGCCAAGGATGAGCCAGGTCTCGTTGCCGTCCCAGACCGGTGCCACCGAATTCATCATGACGTCGCGCTCGCTCTTTCCCGGCTCCAGCGCAAAGAGCATGCCGATCCCGAGATCGAACCCGTCGAGCACCACATAGACGAGCACCGCGAAGGCGATGATGAAGGCCCAGACGATGGTGAGATCGATGGACACGCCCTCGGTGATGGACATGGCGCTAGTCCTCCCTCTTCCGCGACCGCGCCTGCTCTTCCTGCGCGGGCGTGATGCCGGCGGTGCGGATGGGGCCGTCGGCGATCCCGGCGAGGCGCGACTCGGACGGACCCGGCTCATGGGACATGAGGCGAAGGATGTACCAGGTGCCGGCGCCGAAAACGGCGAAGTAGACGACGACGAAGGCGATCAGCGACGCCGCCACCGCCGGCGCGTCGAGTGGCGCGGCGGAGTCTGACGTCCGGAGAAGATTGTACACCGTGTAGGGCTGACGGCCGACTTCGGTGGTGATCCATCCCGCCAGAACCGCAATGAGCCCGGACGGACCCATGACGACGGCCGCTCGGTGCAGCGAGGGGATCGCGTAGAGCCGCCTCCGAATACGGGCGATGAGCGCCCAGACCCCGAGCCCCAGCATCAGGAGCCCGATGGCGACCATGATGCGGAAGGACCAGAAGACGATGGCGACGGGCGGCTGTTCGTCATCGGGAATCGTGTCGAGTCCCTCGATCGGCGCGTCGAACCTGTGCCCGAGGATGAGCGAGCTCGCCCCCGGTATGCCGACGGCATAATCGAGGCGCTGCGCCTCGTCATTGGGCAGGCCGAACAGGTAGAGCGGGGCCTGGCCTTCGGGGTAGCTCTCGTAATGGCCCTCCATGGCCATCACCTTCTGCGGCTGATGCTCGAGCGTGTTGAGCCCGTGCAGGTCGCCCACCACGATCTGCACCGGCGCCACGAGGACGGCCATCCACATCGCCATCGAGAACATGGTCCGCGTGGCATTGGACGATTCGCGCCCGGCCGCGCGGTCGCGCAGGAGGTGATAGGCGCCCACGCCCCCGACGATGAAGGCCGTCGTGAGATAGGCGGCCGTGACGGTGTGCACGAAGCGATAGGGAAAGGAGGGATTGAAGATGATCTGCCAGTAGTCGACCGGCAGGAACTGCTTCGTGTCGGGATCGATGGTGAATCCCGCCGGCGTGTGCATCCAGCTGTTCACGGACAGGATCCAGAAGGCCGAGAAGGCCGTGCCCACCGCCACCATCACGCAGGCCGCCATGTGCAGCCCGGGACCCACCCGGTCGCGGCCGAAGAGCATGATCCCGAGAAAGCCAGCCTCGAGGAAGAACGCCGACAGGACCTCATAGGCCATGGGGCCGCCGATCACCGGTCCGGCCCGATCGGAGAAGACCGACCAGTTGGTGCCGAACTGGTAGGACATGACGAGGCCCGACACGACGCCCATGGCGAAGGCGAGCGCGAAGATCTTCACCCAGTAGCGGAAGAGCTCGAGATAATGCGGCTGCCCGGTCCTCAGCCAGAGGCCGTTGAGGACGGCGAGATAGCTCGCAAGGCCGATCGTGAAGGCGGGAAAGAGAAAGTGGAACGACACCGTGAAGGCGAACTGGATCCGGGCAAGCAGGATCGCGTCGGGCGGTGCTGATGCGTCCATGTCCCACGCCCCCGATGGCTCTCGAGTGCTCCGTGTGCCACCCGCCCATGCCCGGCGGTGACGCTTCCCTGCCTCGCGTTCAACCTTTCAGCGCGCCCAGCGTTCCCCGCCTCCGCGCGGTGCGAGGCCGGGAGCCGACTGCGCAACCCGCAAGCGCCGCGACGGGTTGCCGCAGCATGATCATTCGCGAGACGCTCATGCTGGACAGCGCCGGCCCCCGGACGCTGGAGGACGCCGCCGCAGGTCGCGGGCGATCTGTGCGTATCCTGGCTCACCTGTTCCTTCCGGACAAGGCCTCGTCCGCGCCCGCCGTCGTCGTCAGCCATGGCCTTGCCGGCCCCAAGCCGGTGCGCGAGCTCGCCTACGGATGCTGGCTCGCCGAACAGGGCCATGTCGCCCTGGTGCTCGACAGCTATGGCGGGCGGGGCATGTCGAACCGGTCGGACGGCGTGCGCGCGCTGATGGTCACGGAGGCCATGCTGCTCGCCGACGCCTTCGCGGGGCTCGACGCGCTGCGGCGGCTGCCCATGGTCGACCCCGCCCGGATCGGCCTCATGGGCTTTTCCTATGGGGGCATGGTCACGCTGCTCGCGGCCTATGAGCAGATCGCGTCCGTCTTCCGCGGCGAGGGTCCGGGATTTGCCGCGCATGTCTCCTTCTACGGATGTTCCATCCCTCGCCTCGACGATCCCGGCACCACCGGGGCGCCCGCCCTGATCCTCGTCGGCGCGAACGACGCGAATGTCAGCCTGACCCGCACGCGCCTCATCGCGGGCGACCTCGGCCGCGGCGGCTCGCCGGTCGAGCTGCACGTGCTTCCCGAGGCGTTCCACCAATGGGACGGCGCGGACCTGACGCCCCGGCGGAAGATACCGTCGCTCCGCCCCCTCGCCCTGCGGGTCGACGACTGGTACCGGACGCACGGCCCGGCCGGTCTCAGGATGACGGGGATATCGAGCCGCATGCTGATGATGCTGCTCGGCGTCGACCTCAGGGGCTATGTCATCAAGCGCGACGACCTCATGCGGGCCCGGACCGACCGCCTCACGCGCCGCTTCCTCCACCGCAGCCTCGGAGCGGCGGGGGCGCGCACCCCCGCGCGCGCCCTGCCCGACGATCGCCCTCCCTGAGCCTGGCGGCCCTCGCCGCCCGTCCCGGAACTGTCGCGCCTTGCAGGGGGTTGCGTTGCCAAGCCCGCATCGCAAGGAGACACGCATGTCCTTCAATCCGCTTACGGAGCCCGGCATTCCGCTCGAACGGCAGCTCAGGAACTGGTCGGAGCTGAACAGCGAACCCTACAGGAAGGAAGAAGTCCATCCCTATACCCGCACCCGCATCATCGCGATGAACGGCATCGAGGTGGAAGCGATCATGTTCTCCCACAACATGGCCCGCTGTACTGTGGACGGAGCGTTGAAGCGGCAGCTCGCCGAGGTAAGGCGGATCGAGCAGCAGCAGCAGAAGGCGAATGGCTGGCTGATCCCGGGCGAGGAAAGCACGATCGAGAACACGATCGGCTACGAGCAGGTCGCCGTCGATCTCACCGCCTGGATCGCCCGCCACGAGCCCGACCCCTATCTGCGCCAGGTCTACGAATTCGGCCTTCTCGAGGATTTCGACCATCTCTATCGGTACGCGAACCTCCTCGACCTCATGGGAAGCGACCCGGCCCGCATCGTCGGTGACTACACCGAGATCATTCCGGGTCGGCCGACCATATTCGAGCATCGTCACCCCGCGGATGATATCCGCCGCCCCATGGCCGTGGAGGCATCGGACTTCCAGTCGATCATGAATGCGATGACCGTGACCGCCGCCGAACAGCAGACGATGAACTTTTACATGAATGTCGGAAACCGCCCGACGGACCCCCTCGCCCGGGGCCTCTATCTCGAGATCGCCCAGATCGAGGAGCAGCATGTCACCCACTATGAATCCATCATGGACCCGCGGCTGAGCTGGCTCATGCGCCTCGTCCTGCACGAATACAACGAGTGCTGGATGTACTGGTCCTTCCTAGAGACCGAGATCGACCCCAAGGCCAAGGCGCTCTTCGAGCTTCATCTGAACATGGAGATCGAGCACCTGCGTCTGGCGTGCGAGCTCATGAAGTCGATCGAGGGCCGCGACCCGGCCGATTTCCTGCCCGCACAGGGGCTCGAGGCGCCGCTGACCTTCGAGGAGAACAAGGCCTATGTCCGGCAGGTCCTGGCGGACCAGGTCGAGCTGACGTCCTACGATTCGGAATTCCTGCCCGTCGATCAGCTTACGGACGATCACCGGTACTTCGCGTATCAGGCCGCGGTGAACGCCTCGCCGCCGCCGACGGAGGAGATCATCGAGCGGCACCGGGCCGAGCGGGGCGAGGACTACCGCCTCGAGCAGGACGGCGCCCATCCGGTCGAGGCGCTTCGCAAGGAAGGCAACGGGACGGGCCTGCGCTACGACCGCGCGCGGGTCGCATGAAGGAGAGTGACATGGGACAGAAATCGAGCAAGGGACTGAAACGCGTGGCCGACCGCGCCATGGACATGGCCGGCGGAATGGCGGGCATGGCCTCCGCCAGCGGCACGAGCGGCGTCGACAGCTTCGTCGAGAATGCGGCGATCGGAAACATCTACGAGATCTCGGCCGCGCGCATCGCCCTCGAGCGGGCCAAGGACCCGCATGTGCGGGAGATCGCCGTGCACATGATCGAAGACCACACCATGGCCGAGAACCAGATGAAGTCGACACTGCGTTCCGTGCGCGGAGCGCAAAGTCCGCCCAACGCGCCCGACAAGCGACGCGAGAAGATGCTCGACCACCTCCGGGAAGCCAAGGACGAGGACTTCGATTCCCGCTATCTCGAGCAGCAGGAACTCGCCCATCAGGAGACGATCACGCTCTTCTCGTCCTTCGCGGACCAGGGCGAGGACGCCAACCTGCGGCTCTATGCCCAGGGCGAGCTTCCGGGCCTCAGACGCCACCTCGAGATGGTCCGCGCCGCCCGGTCGTCCTGACACGGACCTCCTCGCCCGGATCGGCGAGCCCGTGGCACGGCTCCACCATCGCCGCGCGGCGCGCCGGCTGGGACGACCTTGACCGGTGTACCGCAGGGGGCTCACACTCGGGGCAACGAAGAAACGCCCCGGGAGAGCGCCATGTCAGACGAGTTCGACCTTGTCCTCAGAGGCGCGCAGATCGCCGACGGCACGGGCGCGCCTCTGCGCGAGGGCGACCTCGCCATCCAGGCCGGGCGCATCGCCGCCATCGGCGCGGTTCGCGGGCGGGGCCGGGAGGAGATCGATGCGCGCGGCCTTCTGCTGACGCCGGGTTTCGTGGACATCCACACCCATTATGACGGGCAGGCGAGCTGGGACAGCCGCCTCGCGCCGTCGTCCTGGCACGGGGTCACGACGGCGGTGATGGGCAATTGCGGCGTCGGCTTCGCCCCCTGCCGCCCGGAAGACCGCGAAACCCTGATCCGCCTCATGGAGGGCGTGGAGGACATACCCGGCGTGGTCCTCGCCGAGGGGTTGAGCTGGGACTGGGAGAGCTTCCCCGAGTTTCTCGACGCGCTGGAGGACCGGCCGCACGACATCGACATCGCCGCGCAGGTCCCGCATGGCGCGCTGCGCGTCTATGTGATGGGCGCGCGGGGCGCGGACCGGGAACCAGCGCGGGCGGACGATATCGCCGCCATGGCGCAGCTCGCCCGGGACGCGGTGGAGGCCGGCGCGCTCGGCTTCACGACCTCGCGGACGCTCAACCACCGCACCAGCGACGGCAAGCCCACCCCCACCCTCACCGCTGCCGAGGACGAACTCGCCGGCATCGCCGCGGCGCTCGGCGCGGCCGGCAAGGGCGTGCTTCAGTTCGTGACCGACTTCAAGGACCCCGCCGGCGAGATGGCGATGCTGCGGCGGCTCGTCGAGCGCTCGGGACGGCCGCTGTCCGTCTCGCTCGCCCAGACGGACACCGCGCCCGACGCCTGGCGCCGGCTTCTTGGCTGGATCGAGGACGCAGCAGTCGCGGGCCTGCCCATGCGCGCGCAGGTGGCAGGCCGGCCCGTCGGGCTGATGCTCGGGCTCGACGCGACGCTCAATCCCTTCGTCGGGCATCCGGCCTGGCGCGAGATCGCTCACCTGCCCCTGCCGGGAAAGCTTGCCGCCTGGAGAGATCCGGCCTTCCGGGCACGGATTCTCTCCGAAGCTCCGGCGACGGACAATCCCTTCATGCGGGCCGTGCTGAGGAATTTCGACAAGATGTTCCTTCTCGGCGACCCGCCCGACTACGAGCAGCCGCCCGAGCGGGCGCTCGGCGCCCTCGCACGCGCGCGCAATCTCGACCCCCCGGCCCTCGCTTATGATCTGATGCAGGAGGATGAGGGGCGGGCCCTCCTCTATTTTCCGTTCCTGAACTACGCGCAGGGCTCGCTCGATCCCAGCCTCGAGATGATGAAAAGCCCGCACAGCGTGCTCGGACTGGGCGATGGCGGAGCGCATCTGGGCACGATCTGCGATGCGAGCTTCACCACGCACATGCTCACCCACTGGACGCGCGACCGAAGGCGCGGAGACCGCCTGCCGGTCGAGACCGTCGTGAAGTGGCACACGCAGGACACCGCCGCCGCGGTCGGCCTTCATGATCGCGGCATCCTGCGGCCCGGCTACAGGGCCGACGTCAATCTCATCGACTATGACGCGCTGCGGCTCAAGCCGCCACGCATGGTCCACGACCTGCCGGCGGGCGGGCGACGGCTGATGCAGGAAGCGGACGGATACCGCCTCGCCATCGTCTCGGGGCAGATCACCTATCGCGACGGCACGCCCACCGGAGCGCTGCCGGGACGGCTGGTGCGGGGTGCGCAGCCAGCGCCCCGCAACTGAGGAAATCAGGCTGATCCGAGGGAGGACACCATGACGGACTTGCAGATCCTCGAGCCGCACTGCGAGTGGACCGCGGACCGGCTGGCGGATGAGTCGCTGTGGACGGAGCATCTGACCGATCATGAACTCCGGGAGCTGGACGAAGCGCTCCGGCTGGCCATGGCGAAATCCGGTGACGTGCTCGACATCGGACGGGAGGATTTTCCCCTGCCGCGTCTTCACGAGCGCCTCGTGGCGATCGAGGACGAACTGATCAACGGACGCGGCTTCGTCCGTCTGCGGGGGATCGATCGGGCCCGCTACGGCCAGGCCGAGATGGAGATGCTGTACTGGGGCATCGGCATGCATCTGGGCCGTCCCTGGCCTCAGAATGCGCGCGGCCATCTCCTCGGCGACGTTACCGATCAGGGCAGGTCACCGGACGATCCCAATGCGCGGGGATACGAGCTTGGCGGCGCGCCCCTGCCGTTCCATTGCGACGGCTCCGACCTTGTCGGCCTTCTCTGCCTGCAGAACGGCATACGCGGCGGGCTGTCCGCCGTCGCGAACTCGGTCTCGATCCACAACATCATGGTGCGGGAGAGCCCCGAGCTCGCCGCGGAACTCTATGAGCCGCAGCCTTACGACTTCCGGGGCGAGCAGGCGCCGGGCGCCAGGCCCTACTACATGGTGCCGGTGTTCACGAACTGGAACGGCCGATTGTTCGTACGCTGCATTCCGCCCTACATACTCGCCTCGCAGCGCCACCCCGAGGCGCCGCGTCTCACCGACAGGGCGAGGCGCGCCCTCCAACGTCTGGTCGAGCTCGCGAACGACCCGCGCCATCACGTCATGATGGAATTGCGGCCCGGCGACATGCAGTTCATCAACAATTATCACGTCCTGCACGGACGAACCGCCTATGAGGACAAGAAGAGCGCGGGCAAGGTGCGACATCTCAAGCGCCTGTGGCTCGAGACCGACATCCTCGCCGACCGGCCGCCCTATTTCGCGAACAACATCGGCTCGCACTGGGCGGCCAAGCGCACCGCGAGCCGGATGACGCTCGCCTGAACAAGGCGGCCGGGCCGATGGGCGCCCCCGCCGGTTCTGCCCGGCGGGGGCGCGCGTTCAGGCGATGGACGCGAGTGCAGCCTCGATCCGCTTCCTCTGGGCGGGGCTCGTGAGGTCCCCGAGCACCTGGACGAAGCGCGGATGGGCGGCCCCCGAGAGGATGTACTGCCAGCGATAGGCACCGCGGAAGCCGGCCTCGATCGCCCGGCCTTCCTCTCCCTCTATGGTCCGTCCACAGATGGATCGGAAGCAGGATGCGTCCGCCTCCGCCTGTGCGACGAGGAGTCCGTCCACCGCCCCGACCAGCGCGATGAAGTCGTCGACGCCCTGGTCGCGCTCGGCCGGCGTGCAGCCGGCGTCATGCCGTCGCCATTCGAGCTCGTCGAGAACCGCATGCTGGCACTCCTCCAGCCAGTGAAATCGGAACACATCCTTGAAGAGCGGCGAGATCTCCGCCGTCGCATGGATGCTCTCGCGGTAGTGGAGCTGAGTGAACAGCTCGATATGGAGGATCAGCGCCATCACGCCCCAGCTCCCGTGCGAAAGAACCGCTCGGGCGAGATCGTCCGGATCCACGCCGAAATGGTATCCCGGCGCCATCACATCGGCCATCAGGGAGTCGAGCCGGCGGAACAGCTCCTGATGCTTGAGTTCCTCATCGCTGAAGCGGATGAGAGCCTCGAGTGCCACCTGATCGCCGAGCCAGTGGTCGCGGCTGAGCTCGAGCACCTTGGCGTTGATGAAGCGCTCGACCAGCCCGAATATGTTGGCATAGGTCCGTCCCTGGATCTGGCTCACGAGCCGCTTCTCGTCCGGCGTGAGGGCCGGAAACGCCTCGATCCGGGAAAGGCCATCAGGCAGGAAGGTCTCCGACGCCGCGAAGCGACGCCCCCTGATGACATCGGCATCGATGTCCCAGCGGACCTTGCGGGAGGCGGGGATGCTGCGGGCATAGCCATCCTCGAGGACCGAGGGCGGCGGATCCCTCTTCAGAGTGTTCAACATCTTGCTCATCCTTCTTTTCGCCTCGCTCCCTGGACACACCGGCTCGGGAGGCGTCGCGATCTCCGGTGGCGGGGAGAAAATGGCTCTGGACAGATGCCGCTTTGAGATCGATTCTGGCCGCTTTAGATCCGAACGTGCCAGAATCCGGGAGAGCTCAATGACCGCGAGCCATGACACGTGCACCGAGGCCCTCCTCGTCGCCCTTCCCGAAAGCGCGGGGTCCTCGCTCTACGGCATGATCGATGTGCTGGGCTCCACCGGCACGCTCTGGCGGGAGCTCGAGGGAGAGCCGCCGGGCCCGCCGCTGATCCGGCCGCGCATCCTCGGCGTCACGCGATCGGCCTTCCGGGCCCGCAACGGCGTGCCCATGGAGCCTGAGCTGTGCGTCGACGATGATCCGCGGGCGCCGCTTCTCATCATCACCGACCTCTGGCTGGCGCCGGGCGAGACCATGGAGGGGCGATATCCGGGATTGTCCGATTATATCGTCCGGCATTATCAGCGCGGCGGCCACGTCTACTCGGCCTGCACGGGCTCCATCCTCCTCGCGGCGACGGGCCTTCTGAGCGGACGGAACGCGACCTCGCACTGGGCCTACAAGGACCTGTTCCGCGTCCATTATCCGGACATCCTGTTCAGCCCGCAGCCGACGCTGTGCTTCGGCGACGCGTCGGGGCGCATCGTGACCGCCGGGGGCACGACCTCCTGGCAGGATCTCGCCGTCCACGTGATCGCGCGCCATTGCAGCCCCGGCGAAGCCGTCCGGATCGCCAAGATCTTTCTCTTCAAGCTGCACGAGGAAGGGCAGGCCCCCTACGCCGATCTCTCCCTGCGCCAGAGCCATGCGGACTCCGTCGTCCGTCATGCCGAGGATTTTCTCACCCGGCACTTCGCCGAACCCCATGCGGTGGCTGCCGCCGTCGATGCCGTGGCGATCCCCGAGCGCAGCTTCAAGCGCCGGTTCAAGGCGGCGACCGGCTCCAGTCCGATGGACTATGTCCAGGCTTTGCGTATCGAGGCCGCGAAGGCCCTGCTCGAGAGCGGTGATCTGCCGACGGAGGAGATCTCCTGCCGTGTGGGCTACGAGAACCCGGCCTTCTTCCGCCGACTCTTCGAGCGGCTGACGGGGCTGACGCCGGCCGAGTATCGCCGCATGTTCCAGCCGATCCGGCGGGGCGGCCCCATCGGAGGCGCTGTCGCTGCCATGTCCGCGCGCGCCGAACCTGCGCCTGCGCGCTGATCCTGGCACGATCGGATCGGAAGCGGCCTCTTCGGATCTCGTGAAGATGATCCCGTCCCTCCAGATATCTCGCCACCGCGGCCATGGGGCGGCGGCCCGAGAGGAGGACAGGAGATGGAAGCGCTCGTCTTCGCCGCGAACTTTCTCTATGTCGCGGCCTATTTCACCACCGACATGCTGCGCCTGAGGGTTCTGACAACCACCGCCGCGGTCTGTCTCGCCACCTATTTCTACTGCCGGCCGGAACCGATGCTGGTTGTGTTCGGGTGGAACCTGTTCTTCGTCGGGCTCAACCTCATGCAGATCGCCCGCCTCCTCCATCATCGGCGGCGGGCGGCAGGCGCCGAGGCGATGTGAGAGGCCCTCACCCGCACCCTCCCGGGGCGCGGGTGAGGCACGGCTCAGCGATGGCGGAAGACGCGCGCCGGACGATCGGCGTCCATCCGCTCACCGCTGGCAAAGGCGTCCGTCGCGACACGGTCGACGGGAAGGTGAGCGCTGCGCACCGGGCGATCGGGATCGACGATGGCCACAGAGCCGGCCTGCCCGGTCGCGGCCAGGATCGGCGCCTTCGCCTCGAGGCTGCGATGAGGCTGCCAGCGGTCCGGGTCGTACTGGGAAACGGGCGCGGCCTGCGCGGCACCCGCGGCCAGCGAAACCAGCAGCGCCGCGCCGATCATCAGCCCACGATTCTTGTCGTTGCGAGTCATGTCTTCCTCCGTCCCTTGTTCGATGTGTCCTCTGGACGGATCGAAAATGGGCCGGCCCCGCGGGAAAGGAAAATCAAGTCCGTTCAACTCCGCTCACGCCGCGGAGGCGGACTTTCACGGCGAGATGCCGGATCCGTGATCGCTCGCGTCGAGCGGCGGGCTCCGGAGGGTGCCGGGAGAGCTCTTCAGCCCTCGAGGGCCGAGCGCGTGCGGGCGATGAAGCCGCCGCCGAGGACGCGCGTGCCCGGCGCCTCCGCCTCGTAGAGGACGCAGGCCTGGCCGGGTGCCACGCCCTCTTCCGGCACCTCGAGCCGCACCTGCCACGCCCCGTCCAAAACGCTCACCCGGCCGGGAACGGGCGGCCGCGTCGAGCGGACCTTGACGCGGACGGGACGATCCGCAGGCGGATCGTCGTCGAGCCAGTTGGGCTCGGTCAGGGTGAGCGAGGTCACGAGCAGCGCCTCGCGCGGACCCACCACCACCTGGCGGCGCGCCGCATCGAGCCGCACGACGAAGAGCGGGTCGCCCTCGGCGATGCCGAGCCCGCGCCGCTGGCCCACCGTGTAGCGGATGATGCCCTCGTGCCGGCCGAGCACGCGCCCGTCGAGATGGACGATCTCGCCCGGCTCGGCGGCGCCGGGGCGCAGCCGTTCGATGACGTCGGCATAGCGCCCCGTGGGCACGAAGCAGATGTCCTGACTGTCCGGCTTCTCGGCGACAGCGAGGCCGAAGCGCTCGGCCAGCGCCCGCGTCTGGCTCTTGGGCAGCTCCCCCAGCGGGAAGCGCAGATAGTCGAGCTGCGCGCGCGTCGTCGCGAAGAGGAAATAGCTCTGGTCCCGCGAGGCATCCTGCGCGGCATGCAGCTCCGCCCCGGCCGGACCCATCAGCCTGCGGACATAATGGCCCGTGGCGAGGCAGTCGGCCCCGAGCTCGCGCGCGGTGTCGAGGAGGTCACGGAACTTCACCCGCTGATTGCAGCGCACGCAAGGGATGGGGGTGGCGCCGGCGAGATAGGTGTCGGCGAAGTCCTCCATCACCTCGGCGCGGAAGCGGCTCTCATAGTCGAGCACATAGTGTGGCATGCCGAGCCGGTCGGCGACGGCACGCGCGTCGTGGATGTCCTGCCCGGCGCAGCAGGCCCCGGCCCGCGCGATGGCCGCGCCGTGATCGTAGAGCTGGAGTGTGATGCCGATGGTCTCATAGCCCATCGCCTGGACGAGCGCGGCGGTGACGGAGGAGTCGACGCCGCCGGACATAGCGACCACCACCCGCCCCTCCCGGGCCGGCCTGCCGAGCCCGAGCCAGTCGCGCGCGCCCGCGTCCGCCGCCGAAGGGGCAGCGTGGACAAGGCCGTCGAGGAGGGTCGGGGCAAGGGTCATGGGCGGGGACTATAGAAACCCCGCGCCGGCGCGCAAGGGCGCCCCCCAGAAAGCCCTAACGCAGGAAGTCGAGGAGCGAGGAGCGCTGCAGCGCCCCGAACACCTGGGCCGCCGCCTGCATGGCGGTCTGATCGGCCTGGAGGCGGGTCACCGCCTCGGCGAGATCGACATCCTCGATATCCGAGATGAAGCCCTTGAGCAGGGCCTGCGCATCCTTGTGCGCGGCCAGCTTGTCTTCCACCACGGCATGACGGTTGCCATTGGCGGCGACCGTGGCGTTGAGATCCTCGGCCATGGCGGCAAGACCCGCGAGCTCGCCTTCCAGTGCCTGACGCTGCGCCTGGGTGAGATCACCCGAGAGCGGCCCGAGGGGCCCCGCATCGATGGCGGCGATCCGCTGGATGGCCCCCATCAGCCCCGCGCCGATGTCGCTGGCGAGGAAGCCGTACTCGACCGAGAGCGCCTCGTCGATCTCGGCCTCGGGCTTCACCGCGTCATTGGCGAAGATGCCGCTGATGCTGGGCGCCGCGACGAGTGCGGCGACGGAGGTGACGGTGACGGGATCGGTGTCGGTGCGCGTGCCGCCGAACAGCTTGGAGCCGTCATAGCTGGCGTTCAGCACGCTGACGGCCTTCTTGAACACCGCATCGAGCGCCTCGGGGAGGCCGATGGCCTTGTCCGTGGCGATGGCGTCGAGCACGGACTGGCGCAGCTCGGCGCCGGCCGTGGCGAGCGCGTCGAGCTGAAGGTCCTGCAACTCGAGCCGGCGCAGCACTTCCTGCGAGACCTTCACATAATGGTTCGCCCGGCCCTCCACCGACTTCGCGGCGAGGAGGCCCGAGGCATCGGTGCCGAGCTCCTGGAAACTCTGCGCCTTCTTGCCCGTGGAAATCTGCTGCTGGGAGGTGAAGACGCGCCCCTGGATACGCATCAGATCGGCGAGGAGCTGCTGGTCCTGGGCGTAGGTGGCGACGCGGGTCATGGTCCGTCCTTTCGTCGTCAGACGATCTGCGTCAGCGTGTCGAACAGCTCCTGCGCGGCCTGGATCATCCGCGCGGACGCATTGTACGCCTGCTGATAGACGAGAAGCGAGGCGAGCTCCTCGTCGAGATTGACGCCCTGAACCTCGTCCCGGCGCAGCGAGACCGCCTCGGAGAGCTTCATCGCGTCGCTGGTCATGTCCTCGGCCCGGGCGGCGAGATTGCTGATGCCGGAGAGGAAGCGGGCCGCGTAGCTCGACACCGTCTCGGTGGTGGCGCCGAGCGTGCCCGCCGCCGCGAAGGCGACCTTGGTGCTGAGGAGGCCCTGGAGCGCCGTGGCGCCCCGGTTGTCGCCGGGGGCGAGGAGCCGTGCCCCCGGCATCATGCTCGCGTCCACCGCCGGTCGCGCAAGTGCGAGCGCGGACGGGGTGTTCCTGAGCGAGGGCACGAGGCCAAGATCCCGCGCCCGCTCCGGCCCTGCCGCCGTGCCGAGCCCGAACAGGGTCGAGACGCTGAGCGCGGTGTCGCCGCGCAGCGTGCTGTCGGACACGACCTCGAGCCGCACGCTCGCCCCGCCCGTCGCGGTGGCCGTGAGCCGGCCATCGGAATCGAGTGAGAAGCTCGCGAAGCTGCCGAAGCCGCTGGTCGGGTCGTTCAGTGCCGTGACGAGATCGCCGATCGTCGTGCCCGAAATCGTGAGGCTGTTGCTGCCGAGCACGGTTCCATCGGCGCCCACGGCCCGCATCGCGATCTGGCCCGACCCGGGAAAGCCATGGGCATCGCCGGCGGTGAGGCCCGTATCGAGAATGGCCGGGCGGTAGGCGCGCAGCGCGTCGTTAAGCCCGAAGAAATGGCTGAAGCCGCGTCCGCCGCGATCGGCCGGACTCGCCGTGTCCTGCAGAACCGTGACGCCCGTGCCCGACCCGCTCGCCGAGAGGCTGAGCGTGCCATTGGCGAAGCTCGCGCTTGCCGAGGCACCGAGCGCCGTATTGAGCGCGCCGACCATGGCGCCCACCGTGCCGCCGAAGCCCACGGACGCCCCTCCGTTCACGGAGTAGGTGCCGGCGGTGAAGTCCATGTCGACGCGCCGCACGATGCTCCCGCCCGAATCGGTCACGAAGAACTGAGCCGTGCCCGTGAAGCCGTGCGCGTCGGTCGTGAGAAGGCCCGTATTGCGCCCGGACAGGCTGGCGGGCGCGGGGACCGCCGCATTCTCGTTGTGAATCCGGTTGATGCTGTCGGTGAGCGCGCCGGCGAGCTCGCCGAGGCTTTGGGCGATGGCGGGTAGGTCGCGGTCGCGCATCTCGATCAGCCCCGACAGGGCGCCCGAGATGAGATTGGGCTCGAGCGCCTGGGGCGGCGCACTCGACGGCACGCCGCCGGAGGTGACGCGGCGCGCCTCGATTGATCCGAGGTCGGAGCCTGCCGAAACGCTGGTGGGGGTCGCATAGGACAGCTGGACATGGCCGCCGCCGACCAGCACGAAACCGTTGGAGGTGACGACGTTCACCGTCCCGTTCGACTGCGGCTCGATCCGCACGTCGAGGATCTCCGACAGCTCGGCCACCGCCTGATCGAGTTCGTCGCGCAGCCCCGCGACCGAGCCGCCCGTCACCTCCTGGCTCGCGATCATGGGATTGATCTCGTCGATCCGCTGGATGATGGCGTTGGCGCGCGTGACCTTGTCCTCGATGAGCTGGTCGGCCTCCTGACGCAGACCCTGAACCTCGTCCGCGAGGCGCGTCACCGTGCTCGCCATGGACTCGAGCGCGAAGAGGTAATTGGACCGGCTCACGGTGGAGGCCGGATCGACGACCAGTTCGGCGATGGCCGAAAAGGCGGAATCGATGCGCGACGCGATGGAGGTCTGCTCGTCCGGCCGGCCGAGCAGCGCCTGCAGCTTGTCGTGCAGCCGCGTCATCTCCTGATATTTGCCGGCATCGCCCGAGGCCGAATAGACCTGCCGCTGGAGATAGCTGTCGACGACGCGGCGGATCTCGGCGATCTCGACGCCGGCCGACTCCCCGCCGATGGTGCGCGTCTGCTGCTCGACGACGCGGCGCGCATAGCCGGGCGTATTGACGTTCGAGACGTTGTTGGCGATCTCGCGCAGCGCCGCCTGGCTCGTATTGAGGCCGCTGACCGCATTCGACAGAATGATGTTGATCGACATGTCAGCGCTCTACCTTGCGATTTCCGCCGGGCAGGGATTGCCTACCGGTCACTCTTGACCGCCTGTGGTAAGCAATTCGTAACCTGCACATTTTGGCTCAAATCCCTGTGTTTTCTCGCGTCCCGCGCCATGCGCCACCGATCGGGCGTGTGCGGATGGGCGGGTGTCGCACGATCAGAGTGCAACGCCGATGCCAGAGCAGAGGGGGCTCAAGCCCTCGCCTCCCCCCGCCCCGCCTGACCGGAGCCCGCCCCTGCCGCGCCCGGACACAACTGCCGGGCAGCGGCAAATCTTGCCGGCAGGCGCTGCGCAGGGAGAAAAAAGGCGAAAAGTCAACTCGTTGATTTGTCTATGATTTTTCGGGCGTGGCGGCTGGCATCGCCCTTGCTCCTGAAGGCGCGAACCACCCCGCCCAGAAGGCGATCCAATCCAGCCAGGTCCCCTTGGGGATCGTCAGGATGCGTTCGATGCTCGCCGTCTCCCCCCTCGCCTTGCAGACCCGTCCGCCCACCGAACCCCGCGCGGAGGAGCTTCCTCCGCCCGAAGAGCGTTTCGACTCCCATCTCGAGCGGGCGGACATCGGCTCCGAGCGGGCCGAGCGCCGTCGGCAGGCCCGCAGCACGGCGGACGAGGCCCGCGCGGCCGGCACGCAAGAGCCGGCGCATACGGACGCCGCACACGACCGCTCCGGGCAGGAGATAGAGCGGACGGAGCCCGCCGAGCGCGCCCGGACGGATGTGGCTGCCTCCGAGGGCGCCGCCGGGACGGATGGCGCATCCTCCTCCATGGAAGCGGGGACCGACACACCGGCCACGACGGACGAGGCAGGAGCGGCCACGCCGACGGCGGAGCTCGTTCCCGCCAATGCCGCGCAGTCGGCCGGTCCGCCTACGGAGGAAATCGCTCCCGCCACCGGGGCCGCCACCCTCATGGCCGACACGCTGGCGGCGCCATACGCACTGCCGCTGCCGGCGGCTCCGGGCACGGCGGCCCTGTCTGCCGTCTCCGAGGCCCGGCCCGCGCCTGCGGCAGTGGCCGGCGCAGCGAAAGGTCAGACAAAGTCCGCGGCCGCCGGACACGGCCAGCACCCCTCCGCGGGCGGCCAGACGATACCCGCGCAGGCTGGCACGCACCAGGCGGTCTCGACCCCGGGCGCACAGGCGCCTCTGCCGCAGGGTCCGGCCGCCGACGCCACGACGACCGATGCCGCCGCGCGCCTCACCGCTCAGTCGGCACCCACCGCCGACGGCGCGCCGCGCGAGGCCGGACCACAGGGCCAGCCCGCCGCCCCCGGACAGGCGGGCACCCCCGTGAGCGAGGCGCGCACGCCCCCGCCCGTCCGTCTTCATCCGCATGCGGCGCATAATGCCGAGGCCATGCGCGTGCTCGGCGCGCAGATCGCGCGCAATGCCTCGAACGGCCTCACCCGCTTCGAAATCCGGCTCGACCCGCCCGAGCTCGGCCGCATCGACGTCAAGCTCGAATTCGGACCGGAAGGCCGGCTCACAGCCCGCCTCATCGTGGATCGCGCGGAGACGCTGGATCTCCTTCAGCGGGATGCGCGCTTCCTCGAGCGCACGCTGACCGATAGCGGGCTCAAGGCCGACACCGGCTCTCTCAGCTTTGCGCTGCGGGACGACGCGCGCCAGAACCCGCTCGCTCAGGAGCGCGGCGGCGACGGCGGACGGCGCCTGCGCGGCCTCGATGCCGTTCCCGATGCGGATGCCCTGCCGGCCGAAAGCGTGAGCGCTGCCGCCGTGCTCGCGCGCGGCGGCGTCGACCTCAGGATCTGACCGGAGCGGACAGGAAAGGACATGGACATGGATGTCGGCGCCATAACGGCCAATGCCTCGAAATCCGCTCTCGCGCGCACCTCGCTCGCGGACAATTTCGACACGTTCCTGACGCTGCTCACCTCGCAGCTCAAGAACCAGGATCCGCTCGAGCCGATGGATTCGGGTGAATTCACCAAGCAGCTCGTGGACTTCTCGAGCGTCGAACAGGCCATCGCCACCAATGCCAATCTCGAGGCACTGCTCGGCTACGCCGCAAAATCCGAGGGCGGAACGCTTGTCTCCTATATCGGCCGCACCGTGACGACCACGAACCCGGCGCAGCATGTGACCGACCAGGGAGCGAGCTGGGATTACACCTTCGCGGCCGACGCCAAGACGAGCCAGATCACCATCTCCGATGCCTCCGGCAAGCCCGTCTACACGCTCGCCGGAAACCCCGCCGCCGGCACGCACAGCTTCCAGTGGGACGGCAAGGACAATGCCGGCAATCAGCTGCCGCCCGGCACCTATTCGCTGAGCGTCACGGCGGTCGATGCCGGCGGCGCGTCCCTCAAGGCCACGATCCGGACCAGCGGCACCGTGGATGCCATCGCCTTCTCGGACGGCAAGGCCCGTCTCGTCGTCGATGGCGTCGAAGTCGATCCCGATACCGTCGAAACCGTTTCTCTCTGAGTACAGACAAAAGGCAGGAGCCCCCCATGAGTCTCTATGGTGCCCTCTTCACCGGCGTGTCGAGCCTCTCGGCCAACTCGCGCGCCCTCGCCCTCACCTCGAACAACATCTCGAACATCAACACGGTGGGCTACAAGGCGAGCGAAACCCAGTTCTCGACCCTGCTCGCGGCCACGCGTCAGAGCGTGAACGGCTTTGCCTCCGGCGGCGTGCGGCCCAACCAGATCAACCTGATCTCCTCTCAGGGCCTGCTGCAATCGGCCGAAAACGCGACCTCGCTCGCGGTCAGCGGCAACGGCTTCTTCCCCGTCACCTCCGATCCCGCGACCGCGCCCTCGGTGGGCGAGCTGTTCTACACGCGGGCGGGAAGCTTCAATCAGGATGCCAACGGCTTCCTGCGCAATGCGGCGGGCTATTATCTGCAAGGCTGGGAGCTCGACGATACGGGCGCCATTCCGGCCAACCGCAACCAGATCACGGCGGTCAATGTCAGCCAGCTCTCTGGTACGGCGGTGGCCACCGACTCCATGGACCTGCGCGCCAACCTGCAAGCGAGCGCGGTGCCGCCGGCGAGCTACACGGCGGGCGATCTCGCCGCCGGAACGACCGTGCCGCATTTCGAGCGCGCGCTCGACGTCTATGACAGCCAGGGGGGCTCGCAGCCCTTGCGCCTCTCCTTCGTGAAGACCGGCGCCAATGCGTGGGCCTATGAAGTGATCTATGACGGGCCCGTCGCGAATATCGGCGGGGCCGCCAACAATCCGATCGCCACCGGCAATCTCGCCTTCAACACCAATGGGACGCTCGCCACGGTGAACGGCGCCGCGACCGGCAATGCGAGCGTCACCGTGCCCTGGGCCGCGAGCTCGGGTCTTGCCGCCCAGTCGATCACGGTGAATTTCGGAACGCCCGGCGCGGCCGACGGCTTCACCCAGTTCGACAGCGTCTCCTCGCTGATCAATGCGAGCGTGAACGGCGCGCTGTTCGGCAACATCACCGGCGTCCGCGTCGACGAGGATGGCGTGGTGCGCGCCCAGTTCGACAACGGCATCGAGCGCTCGATCTTCAAGGTGCCGCTCGGCACCTTCCAGAACCCGAACGGCCTCGGCCCGGTGAACGGCAATGCCTATCAGCGCACGGACCAGTCCGGCGACGTGTCGCTGCTCGAGGCGAACACGGGCGGCGCCGGGGCCATCGCGCCCGCATCTCTCGAAGCCTCGACCGTCGACCTCGCCAGCGAGTTCACCGACCTGATCACGACGCAGCGCGCCTATTCTGCGGCTACACGGATCATTACCACCTCCGACGAGATGCTCGAGGAAGTGACCCGGATCAAGAGGTAGTAATTATACTTAATCACGACTTAGCGTGATCCGGATAATTCTACCTATTCGGCATCAGTTTACTGCGTATTTACCAAGGCGCTTAGGCCGATCTTAACGGCGATCGCCTAGGTTGTACGCAGTTCTGAGTGCCGGGAGTACGCGCGATGGCGGAGGCTTCGCTTCTTTCAAAGCCCAAGCAGGTGATCGGGCCGGATGGCAGCCCGCTGACCATTGCTGACCTTCCCCCGCCCAATACCAAGCGGTGGGTCATACGTCGCAAGGCAGAGGTCGTCGCGGCCGTGCGCGGGGGCCTTCTGTCGCTCGAAGACGCCTGCAAGCGCTATACGCTCACCATCGAGGAGTTCTCGGCCTGGCAGCAGGCGATCGACCGGCATGGCCTTCCGGGCCTGCGCGCGACGCGCATCCAGCAATATCGCTGATCCGCCGATCGGACGGGATAAAGAGCGGCCCCGGCGCCTTTCGCGCACCGGGGCCGTTTGCCATTAAGCACATCTTTACGTCGAGACGGGAAATATTTGCCTATCGGCTCGCCGGCCGAGATCGCGCG
>JACAEB010000236.1 GCA_013389075.1 Alphaproteobacteria bacterium | reverse complement strand
TTCAGCGTCGCCCGGGGGCAGGTTGCGCAGGGGCTGGCGGCGGCCGCCGCGCCGGGCGAGGTCGGGCACGGCCTCGAGCGCGGCGCCCGCCGATCCGAACCGGGCGATAAGCCCGTGAAAGGTGACCGGACCGATCGTCTCGGTGCGGATGAGCCGGAGCGCCGCCACCCGCTCCGCATCGGAGAGCGGGCCGCGCCAGAGCGAGGCGGCATCGGTGAGACCGGTCATGCGCCGGCCCCGCCGGGGGGCGGGGGTTCGCTCTTCTCCCCGATGCGCGGCTCGGTTCCGGCGAGGAGGCGGGCGATGTTGGCCCTGTGGGCCCAGTAGGCGAGGATGGCAAGGCCGGCGAGCGTGAGCGCCTCCTCGCCCGTGCCGAAGACGAGCGTGGCGAGCGGGGTCAGCGCGGCCATGACGAGGGCGGAGAGCGAGGAGATGCGCGTGAGCCGTGCCGTGCCCGCCCAGAGCGCGCAGGCGATGAGGCCCGCGGGCCAGGCGAGCGCCCCGGTGACGCCCAGAAAGACCGCGATGCCCTTGCCGCCCCGGAAGCCGAGCCAGACGGGGAAGACATGTCCGAGGAAGGCGCCGGCGGCGCCGGCGAGCGCGCCCTCCGGCGCGATGAGCCCGCCGAGGAGGACGGCGGCGATGCCCTTCAGCGCATCGGCGAGGAGCGTCGCCGCGGCGAGGCCCTTGCGCCCGGTGCGCAGCACATTGGTCGCGCCGATATTGCCCGAGCCGATCTTGCGGATGTCGCCGAGCCCCGCCGCCCGCGTGAAGAGAAGGCCGAAGGGGATCGAGCCGAGGAGATAGCCGAGGGCGAGCGCGAGCGCGAGACCGGCCGGGCCGCCGGCCATCAGCGTATCGGTCAGTCCGTCCGCAGGCTGCATGATTGTCCTCCCCCAGGGGCGGCGTCAGCCGCGCTCGAAGACCTCGCGCCCGGCGACGAAGGTCCGCATCGCCCGCCCCTGGAAGCGCCGTCCGTCGAATGGCGTGTTGCGCGAGCGCGACTGCAGCTCGGCCGCCGTCAGCGTGTAGGGACACTCGGGGTCGATGAGGACGAGATCGGCGGGCGCCCCGCGCGCGAGCCGTCCCGCCTCGAGCCCGAGAAGGCGCGCGGGCGCGGCCGTGACGGTTTCGAGCGCCCGCGAGAGGCTGAGCGTACCCTCGAGCACGAGGCCGAGGAGCACGGGCAGCAGCGTTTCGAGGCCCACCGCGCCCGTGGCCGCCTCCGAGAAGGGCACGCGCTTGTCCTCGGGCGCCTGCGGATCGTGGCAGGACACCACGACGTCGATCGTCCCCCGCGCCAGCGCATCGGCGAGCGCGGCCCGGTCGTCCTCCTCGCGCAGGGGCGGGGAGGTCTTGAAGAAGGTGCGGTAGCCGGCGATGTCGTTCTCGTTGAGCGCGAGGTGGGCGGCCGAGACGGCGGCGCTGACCGGCAGCCCCCGCGCCCGCGCGGCCTCGAGAACCGGCAGGCTCGCCCGCGAGGACATCTGCGCGAGGTGATAGCGCGCGCCCGTCAGCTCGACCAGGGCGAGGTCGCGCTGGAGCGTGATGGTTTCGGCCGCATGCGGAATGCCGAAGAGGCCGAGCCGCGTCGACAGCTCGCCCTCGTTCATGACGCCGAGGCGGGCAAGGCCGGGATCCTCCGCATGATGACAGATGAGCGCGTCGAAGGTGCGGGCATAGGAGAGCGCCCGCCGCATCACCGCGCTGTCGGCGACCGAGCGGTCGGCATCGGTGAAGGCGACGGCGCCCGCCTCCTGCATCAGGCCGATCTCGGCCATGGTCTCGCCCTCGAGCCCCTTGGTCAGCGCGCCCATGGGCAGGACGTTGACGATGGCGGTGTCGCGGGCGCGGCGCAGGACGAAGTCGACGAGCGGGGCCTCGTCGATGACGGGGTCGGTGCGGGGCATGACCACGATGGTGGTGATGCCGCCGGCCGCCGCCGCGCGGGCCGCCGAGGCGAGCGTTTCCTTGTGCGCGGCGCCGGGCTCGCCGGTGAAGACGCGCATGTCGATGAGGCCGGGGGCGAGCACGAGGCCCGCGCAGTCCACCTCGATGGCGCCGTCCGGCGCCGCGGGGCGGGCCTCGCCGGGCAGGAGATCGGCGATGCGGCCCTCGCGGACGAGAAGGGCGCCGCGCGCGTCGAGCCCGCTCGCGGGGTCGACGAGGCGCGCATCGCGGAAAAGGAGAGGGGGCGTGCTCACCAGTGACCCTCCGCCGGTTCGGGCGCGCCGCCGGGCAGGTGCTGCGACAGCGCCTCCAGCACGGCCATGCGCATGGCGACGCCCATCTCGACCTGATCCTGGATGAGGCTCACGCTCACATCGTCCGCGATCTGACTGTCGATCTCGACACCCCGGTTCATCGGCCCCGGATGCATGACGAGCACGCCCGGCTTGGCGGCCGCCAGCGCCTCGGCGTCGATGCCGTAGAAGTGGAAATATTCCCGCGTCGAGGGCAGGAACGCCACGCCCATCCGCTCGCGCTGGAGGCGCAGCGTCATCACGACGTCGCAGCCCTCGAGCCCCTCCTCGAGCCGGGTGAAGACGCTCACCCCGAGGCGCTCGATGGCGGCGGGCAGGAGCGGGACGGGCGCCACCACGCGCACCTCCGCCCCCAGCATCTGGAAGAGATAGATGTTCGAGCGCGCGACGCGGCTGTGCAGGATGTCCCCGCAGATGGCGAGCCTCAGCCCCGCGATGCGGCCGAGCCGGCGGCGCACGGTGAGCGCGTCGAGCAGCGCCTGGGTCGGGTGCTCGTTCGAGCCGTCGCCCGCATTGATGACGCTGCACCCCACCTTGCGCGCGAGCAGCTCCACCGCGCCCGAGGCCTGGTGGCGCACCACCAGCATGTCGGGCCGCATGGCGTTGAGCGTGGCGGCGGTGTCGAGCAGCGTCTCGCCCTTCTTCACCGCCGAGGCCTGGACCGACATGTTGAGCGTGTCGGCGCCGAGCCGCTTGGCGGCGATCTCGAAGGAGCTCTGCGTGCGGGTGGAGCTTTCGAAGAAGAGGTTGATGAGCGTGCGCCCGCGCAGCGTCGTGGTCTTCTTGTTCACCTGGCGCGACTGGGAGACGAAGGTCTCCGCCCGGTCGAGAAGGGCGGTCGCCTCTTCGGGCGAGAGCCCCTGAATGCCGAGCAGATGCCGGCGCCGCAGGGTGGCGGGCGGGGGCGCGGGCGGGGCGGGGATCTTGGCGCTCGATGCGGACATGGTCATCCCGAGGGGGCGGCGGGGAGGCAGCCGGGCGACTCGGCCCCGCATGCGGGCCGGAGGCTAGAGGATTAGCCCGCGCCGGGGAAGGTGCCGCGCTGGTTGCGCCTAGAGAAGGAACCAGGCGACGAGCGGCAGGCTCAGCGCCGAGCCGACCGTGGTGGCCGTGATGAGCGCGGCCATCAGCGGCGCGTCGCCGCCAAGAAGCCGGGCGAGCGTGTAGGAGCTCGTGGCCGTCGGGGTGGCGAGGGCGAGGACGGCGACCGAGGTCGCGAGCCCGTCGGCCCCGAGCAGCCGCCCGAAGCCGAAGGCAAGGAGCGGCATCAGGGCTAGCTTCAGCCCGCAGACGGCGAGGATGAGGCCCGGCGCCGTGCGGAAGACCTGCGCGTCCAGCGCCGCCCCGACGGCGAGAAGGCCGCAGGCGACCGCCGCCTGACCCAGGACATCGGCCGTGGGGCCGAGGGGCGCGGGCAGGCCGAGGCCCGACCAGTTGAGCGCGAGCCCGACGAGGCAGGCCCAGATCAGCGGGTTGCGCGCGAGCGAGGGCAGGAGATCGGGCGCCTTGCCCTCGGCGGCCTGTCCGTAGCGCAGGAGCACGAGCACGCTGAGGACGTTCAGCACCGGCACGAGGACGAGAAAGGTGGCCCCGGCGAGCGCAAGCCCCTCCTCTCCCAGAAGCGCGCTCATCATCGGCACGGCGATGAAGCCGTTCCAGCGCAGCATGCCCTGCACGACGGAGGTGAAGGCCCGCCCCTCGATGCGGGCGAGAAGGCGCAGGAGCTCGAGGAGCGCGTAGCCCGCCGCGATCGCCGCGATGGCGACGAGCGAAAGCCGGCCGAGCGCCGCGGCGGTGAGCGGGCCCGCATTGATGGCGGTTACGATCATCGCCGGGAAGAGGACGTAATAGTTGAGCCGGTCGAGCTCGGGCCAGAAGGCGGCGCCGATGACCCCCGTCCGCCGCAGGCCCTGGCCGAGCGCGATGACGAGGAAGATGGGCCCGAGCGACAGGACGATGTCGAGCATGCTCATGTCAGCGCCTCCGTCCCTGCGCCCAATGAAAAAATGCCATTGCGAGCCGAAGGCGAGACCATCGAGGCGGTCCGGCGCGAAGGTCGGGGACGACCCTTTCTTGGCATCGAGAGGGCGAAGCCCGTGGCGATCCAGGGGGCGGGCGTGACGCCCCGCATGGCGCCTGGATGGCTTCGCTTCGTTCGCAATGACATCGCTGTCATCGCGAGCCCCGCCAAATCCGCACGATCGGACCAGAATGGCTCATCCGGCGGCCCGCGCATGAGCGAGGCGGTCGAGCGCGCCCTGCAGGATGTAGGCGGCGGCGAGCTTGTCCACGAGCTCGCCCCGCCGCCTGCGGCTCGCATCGGCCTCGAGCAGCGTGCGCGTGACGGCCGCCGTCGACAGGCGCTCGTCCCAGAAGGCGAGGGGCAGGGGCCGCAGGGCGAGGAGGTTGCGCGCGAAGGCGCGCGTGGCCTGCGCGCGGGGGCCGGCGCTGCCGTCCATGTTGAGCGGAAGGCCGAGCACGAGCCCGCCCACCCCGTGCCGGTCGACGAGCGCGAGGAGGGCCTCGGCATCCGCGCCGAACTTGCTCCGGCGGATCACCTCGAGCGGACTTGCGATCGCGAGCCCCGCATCGGACAGGGCAAGGCCGATCGTCTTCGTGCCGAGATCGAGCCCCAGGAGCCGCAGGCCGGGGGGGAGGAGGCCCGGCAGCTCCAGCAGATCCACCGGGCGGGCGGCGTGGGACAGGGGATCGGCCAAGGCTTGCCACTCCGCTGGGCAGTTGCTAGTCAACGCTCTTCTTCGTGCCGCATGCTTAGAGAGGTTTGGGAGCGCCGTCGAGGCGGCTCCGGGCGGGTCGGGCATGCGTGCGGAATGGGAAGGTGAACGGAATGTCCGTGGATGAAGGCACGGTCCGGCGCGTGGCCAAGCTCGCGCGCCTGAGGCTGATCGAGGCGGAGGTGGCCCCGCTCGCGCGCGAGCTGAGCGGCATCCTCGCCTGGGTCGAACAGCTGGGCGAGCTCGATGTCAGCGATGTGCCGCCCATGACCGGGGTGGGGGCGAGCCTCAAGCGCCGCGCCGATCAGGTGACCGAGGGGGGCCTCGCCGAGGAGGTGCTGCGCAATGCGCCGCATGCCGAGGATGGCTTCTTCACCGTGCCCAAGGTGGTCGAATGAGCGCGCTCACCGATCTCTCCCTCGACGAGGCCCGCAAGGGTCTTGCGCGAAAGGACTTCTCCGCGCGCGAACTGACGCGGGCCTGTCTCGACAGGATCGCGGCGGCAACCCCGCTCAACGGCTTCATCACCGTGGCCGCCGAGCGTGCGCTGGCGATGGCGGACGCCGCCGACGCGCGCCTCTCCGCGGGCGAGGGCGGGCTCCTCGAGGGCGTGCCGCTCGCGGTCAAGGACCTCTTCTGCACGCAAGGCGTTCTGACGACGGCCGGCAGCCACATCCTCGACGGGTTCGTGCCGCCCTATGAATCGACCGTGACCGCCAATCTCTGGCGGGCCGGGGCGGTGCTCCTCGGCAAGACGAATCTCGACGAGTTCGCCATGGGCTCGTCCAACGAAACCTCCTACTACGGACCGGCCGTGAGCCCCTGGCGGGCGGCGGGGTCGGAGGAAAGGCTCGTGCCGGGCGGCTCCTCGGGCGGTTCGGCGGTGGCCGTGGCTGCGCGCCTTGCGGCCGGCGCGCTCGGCACCGACACGGGCGGCTCGATCCGTCAGCCCGCCGCGCTCACCGGCACGGTGGGGCTGAAGCCCACCTATGGCCGCTGCTCGCGCTGGGGCATCGTCGCCTTCGCCTCCTCGCTCGATCAGGCCGGTCCGATGACGCGCACCGTCACGGACGCGGCCCTCCTCCTGCGTGCCATGGCGGGGCACGACCCGAAGGACTCGACCAGCGTGAACCGTCCGGTACCGGACTATGTGAAGGCGCTCGATGGCGGGCTGAAGGGGCTGAAGGTCGGCCTGCCGAAGGAGTATCGCGCCGACGGCATGTCGCCCGAGATCGAGGCGCTCTGGGCGCGCGGAGCGGACTGGCTGAGGGCCCAGGGCGCCGAGGTGCGCGAGGTGAGCCTGCCGCGCACGCGCTACGCGCTCGCCGCCTATTACATCATCGCCCCCGCCGAGGCCTCGTCCAATCTCGCCCGCTATGACGGCGTGCGCTTCGGCCTGCGCGTGCCCGGCCGCGACCCGACCGAGATGTACGAGAACACGCGCGGGGAGGGCTTCGGCACCGAGGTGAAGCGGCGCATCCTCATCGGGACCTATGCCCTCTCGGCCGGCTATTACGACGCCTATTACGCCCGCGCCCAGAAGGTCCGCACGCTGATCGCCCGCGACTTCGAGGCGGCTTTCGAGACGGTCGACGTTCTCCTCACCCCGACGACGCCGGGGCCCGCCTTCGGCATCGGCGCCAAGACGAACGATCCGCTGACCATGTATCTCAACGACGTCTTCACCGTGACGGTCAATCTCGCGGGCCTGCCCGGCATCTCGGTGCCCGCGGGGCTCGATGCGTCCGGCCTCCCGCTCGGGCTCCAGCTCATCGGCAAGCCCTTCGCCGAGGACGAGCTTCTGCGCGTCGCCGCGCGGCTCGAGGAGGCGGCGGGCTTTTCGGCGCGGCCTCAGGAGTGGTGGACGGCATGACCACGAAACATCATCCGCACGAGACGGGGGCACGGCTCATCAGGGGCGCCACGGGCGATTGGGAGATCGTCCTCGGGCTCGAGGTGCATGCCCAGGTGAGCTCGAAGGCGAAACTCTTCTCGGGCGCCTCGACCGAGTTCGGCGCCGAGCCCAACGCCCAGGTGAGCTTCGTCGACGCCGCCTTCCCCGGCATGCTGCCGGTCATCAACGAATATTGCGTCGAGCAGGCCGTGCGCACGGGGATCGGGCTCAAGGCCGCGATCAATCTGCGCTCGGTCTTCGACCGCAAGAACTATTTCTATCCCGACCTGCCGAGCGGCTATCAGATCTCGCAGTACAAGAGCCCCATCGTGGGCGAGGGCGCGGTCACGATCGACCTGCCCGACGGCAGTACACGGACGGTCGGCATCGAGCGGCTCCATCTCGAGCAGGACGCGGGCAAGTCGATCCACGACATGCATCCGCGTTACTCCTACGTCGATCTCAACCGCTCCGGCGTCGCGCTGATGGAGATCGTGACGCGTCCCGACATGCGCTCCTCCGAGGAAGCGGCGGCGTTCATCCGCAAGCTGAGGGCCATCCTGCGCTATCTCGGCACCTGCGACGGCAACATGGAGGAGGGCTCCATGCGCGCCGACGTGAACGTCTCGGTCCGCCGCCCCGGCGCGGCCCTCGGCACGCGCTGCGAGATCAAGAACGTGAACTCCATCCGCTTCGTCCAGCAGGCCATCGAATATGAGGCCCGCCGTCAGGTGGACCTCATCGAGGATGGCGGCAAGGTCGAGCAGGAAACCCGCCTCTTCGACACGAAGACCGGCACGACGCGGACCATGCGCTCCAAGGAAGAGGCGCATGACTACCGCTATTTTCCGGACCCGGACCTTCTGCCGCTCGAGCTCGATGCCGCCTATGTCGAGGCCATAAGGGAGTCTCTGCCCGAGCTGCCGGACGAGAAGAAGGAGCGCTTCGTCGCCGAATACGGCCTGTCGGCCTACGATGCGGGCGTGCTCGCGGCCGAGCGCGAGACGGCGGCCTTCTTCGAGAGCGTGGCGAGCGGGCGCGACGCCAAGCTCGCGGCGAACTGGGTGACGGGCGATTTCTTCGCCGCGCTCAACAAGGCCGGGCTCGACATCACGGCCTCGCCGGTGAGCGCGGGCCAGCTCGGCGCGCTCATCGATCTCATCTCGGATGGAACCATCTCGGGGCGGATCGCCAAGGAGGTGTTCGAGATCCTCTTTACGAGCGGCGGGGATCCGCGCGCGATCGTCGAGGAGCGGGGCCTCCGGCAGGTCACCGACACGGGCGCCATCGAGGCCGCGGTCGAGGCCATCATCTCGGCCAATCCGGACAAGGTCGCCGAGTATCGCGAAAAGCCAAAGCTGATGGGCTGGTTCGTCGGCCAGGTGATGAAGGAGACCGGCGGCAAGGCCAATCCGCAGGCCGTGAACGAGATCCTGAAGCGCAAGCTCGACGGCTGAGCCCGGGAAGGCCGCAAGGGTCCGTGCACCGATGACCGACACGCTTCACCCCGCGCCCCCGCCGCCCCACGTCCTCGTGGTGGATTCGGGGCTCGGCGGGCTCTCCGTCGCCGATGCCCTGCGGGCGCGGGCGCCGACCTACACGCTCAGCTATCTCGCCGATTACGCGCTCTTTCCCTACGGGATCCGCTCGGAAGCCGAGATCCTCGCCCATCTGCCCGCGCTGGTGGAGCGGGCGGCGGCGCGGCATTCGCCCGACATGGTCGTCATCGCCTGCAACACGGCGAGCACGGTGGCGCTGCCGGACATCCGCGCACGGATCTCCCGGCCGGTCGTCGGCACGGTCCCCGCGATCAAGCCCGCGGGCCTCCTCTCGCGCAGCCGCACCATCGGGCTCCTCGGCACGCCGGGCACGGTGCGCCGGGCCTATACGCAGGCGCTGATCGACGAATTCGCGGCCGACTGCACGGTGGTGCGGCGGGGCTCCTCGGCGCTCGTCGCGGCGGCGGAGGCCAAGCTCGCGCGCGGGGCCGATGTGCGCGCCGAGGTGCGGGCCGAGCTCGAGGCCCTTCTCGCCGAGCCGGGCGGGGAGGCGGTCGACGTCATCGTGCTCGCCTGCACGCATTTTCCGTTCCTGCGCGAGGAGCTCGAGGCCGCCACCCCGCGCGACATCGCCTTCCTCGATTCGGGCCCGGCCATCGCGCGGCGCGTCACCGATCTCGCCGCAGGGCTCGTCCCCCCGCCCGCCGGGGGCGCGCGGCCCTCCTGTCTTCTCTCTGCCGATCCGCCCGCGGGCGCCGTGCTCGCCCCGCTCTTCGCCGCCTTCGGCTTCCCCGCGCCTGAGGTGATGCCTGCCTGGCCGAAGAGCTGACCTGCAATGCCGAAGGGCGGTCGTCGCGGGTGACGACTCCCCCTCTGTCATTGCGAGCCGAAGGCGAAGCAATCCAGGCGGACCGACGCAAAGGTGCGCGGTATGGCGTGGCTTGCTTCGCTTCGCTCGCAATGGCGAAGAGACTCTCGTCACCACGCACCCCCGAAGGCCGGACCGATCCGAGGAATTTGACGACCGGGCCCCCGAAAGGCTCAGATGGAGCCGCCTTGCAGCCGAAACGGGTGAACATGCCATGAGACACAGAAGCGACGGGCTCGCGCTCGGACATCGCACCGGCGCCGAGCCCATCAAGGCGCGGCGCGAGGCCCGGATGGCACGGCGGCGCCGGAGCCGGGCCGGCGAGACGGCCGAGGCCCC
>JACAEB010000222.1 GCA_013389075.1 Alphaproteobacteria bacterium | reverse complement strand
GATCGCGAAGCTGGGCGTCGCGTGAGACCGGAGCGCAACCGCGCTCTGCCCATGATCGCGAGCCGGGCCGCGGGTCCGCATTGCCGCTCGTGAACGCCGTGACCATACCTCGCAAGAAACTGCCCGAGCCTGAGGAGCTGCTTCTCGACTACACCGAGAGGCTCGCCTATCACCGTGCCGGGCGGCTCGCGCTCTGGGTCCATCTCTCCCGTCTCCAGCCGGCGCCGCGCGCCGACGCGCGCCAGCATCTCCTCGCCGACCTCTTCAAGACGCTCGTCGCCTCCCATCAGGGCCAGACCTACGCGCTGCGCTCGGGCGATCTCGTGATGGTCCTCAAGGACCCCCGCCACAGCGAGGTGGACGAGCTCGTCTACAAGGCCCGCTACCTCTTCCGCGAGGACCCGCTGATCATCGCCGAGGACGAGGACGGCAAGGCCCGCTTCTGCGAATCCTTCGAGATGGCCACCGATTACGAGCGCTTCCGCGATGCGGTCCGCGCGGCGGCGGCCAATCCGGTCCCCGATGGTCCCCCGCCCGACTTCTCGGGCCATCTCGCCGCCCATCTCGTGGACCTTTCGGAGGAGGCCCGGGCCGACCGCGGACGCGAGGCCCGCGCCACCCCCGCCGAGGGCCCCGAGGCGGCCGGTGTCGGCGCGCACATCACCGAGCACCGCATCGTCCGCGTCCATGAACGGCCGCAGGCGCGCGTCGAGACCGAGACCGTCCTCACCGAACTCGCCCTGCCGGAGGCGCCCGCCCGGGACGCCCTCTTCAAGGCCATCGACACGAGCTCGAACCCCGCGCTCGGTCCTTACATGGCCGAGCGCGTGGCCGAGGCCCTCATCGGCCACGCGACGCCGCAGATGCGGCGCCTGCCCGGCATGGCGGCCCTGAGGCTGCGGCTCGACACGGTGCTGAGCGCCCGCTTTCTCGAGTTCGACCGTAGCTGGCGCGCGCAGCGCAGCCTCAAGGGCACGCCCCTCAAGAGCCCGCTCATCATCCTCTCGCGCCTCGAGGTGCGCGATTCGGGCGAGGCGTTCCGCTATGCCCGCGACTTCCTGATCGGGGCCGGCTACCCGCTCGCGCTCTGCGACGTGGCGCTCACCACCCTGCCCGGCATCGATCTCGGCCGGTTCGGCATCTCCTTCGTCTTCGCCGAGGCGAGCGAGGCCGATCTCGAGGCGCTCCTGACCCATGAACTCACCGATTACCGCGACACGGTTCAGCGCCTCGGGGTCGAGCGCGTCGTGCTCGACAAGGTGAGCGAGCCGCGCCAGATCCGCATCGCGCAATCCATCGGCATACGGATCTATGCCGGCCCCCTCGTCGACCGCCTCGCCCGCCAGGGCGCCGGCGCCGATCTCGAGCCCGGACACGCCAGCTAGAGGGGCAACCCGCCCTCGGGACGGTCGGGATCGAAATCGGGATCGCGGATCCGCATGAGCTTGAGCGCGGCCACCCGCGCGATGCGCGCCGTCATCGCCTTGCGCCGGGCTGGCGCGAGGGGGCTTGCCGGGCTCTGGCGCAGCAGCGTTCCGCCGAACCTGTCGGCGATGATGAGCCCCACGTCGAGCGGCAGAAGCTCGCGCGGAAACCGTTCGCCCACGGCGAAATAGAACGTGTCGCAGAAATCGAGATAGTCGTGCCACTTGCCGTCGGCCCGGAAATCCGGCACTCCGGATTTGATCTCGACGATGACGATCTCGCCCGAGGGCGCGATGGCGGCGATGTCGGCGCGACGTCCATTGGCGAGCGTCAGTTCCTCGACGGGCGCGTGACCGAGCCCCGCAAGGAGCCGCAGGCAACCCCGAGCGATGGCCTCGGCCGGCGTCACGGAGCGCTCTCGGGGGCCGGCCGCGGCGCGCGCGCGATCATGGCGCGCAGCTCGCGCGGATCGAGCGCGCCAAGGCCGATGGCGGCGGCGAGATAGGCAAGCCCGCCGCCCGCCACGAGAAGGGCGAGCGCCACCATGCCGAGGATGCCGCCCTGCGCAAAGAGGCCCTCGAGCGCGAAGGCGAGGACCCAGAGCGCGCCGCCCATCCCCGCGGCCGCGACGAGGATCTTCACGAGGCGGGTGAGAAGGCGCGGGTCGGGCCTGAAATCGCCCTGCGCATGGAGGCGCCAGGCGAGCAGCCCCGCATTGGCCCAGGCCCCGAGGCTGGTGCCGATGGCGATCCCCACGAAGCCGAAGGCGAAGAAGAGGCAAAGGCTCGCGACGATGTTCACCGCGACCCCCACGGCGGCATAGCGCATGGGCCGTGCCGTGTCCTCGCGCGCGAAGAAGCCGGGGGCGAACACCTTGATCATGACGAAGGCGGGCAGGCCGCAGGCGAAGGCGACGAGGGCGGCGCCCACGCGCGCCGTGTCGTCGGGTCCGAAGGCCCCGCGCTCGAACAGCACGGAGATGATTTCCGTCGGGATCATCACGAGCGCCACGGCGGAGGGAATGGTGAAGAGGGCCGAGAGCTCGATCGCGCGGTTCATCTGGCGATGGGCGCCCGCCTCGTCTCCCCCGCGCAGCCGGCGCGCGAGATCGGGCAAGAGCACCACCCCCATGGCCGTGCCGATGATGGCGAGCGGCAGCTCGAAGATGCGGTCGGCGTAATAGAGGATGGAGTTGGCGTCCTTCTCCATCGAGGCGATCTGTGTACCGACGAGGAGGTTGATCTGCGTCGCCCCGCCGGCGAGCACGCCCGGCAGGCCGAGGATGAGGACGCGCCTGACGCCCTCGGTCAAGCGCGGCCGGCGCAGGCGCAAGATGAGGCCGGACCGGCCCGCCGCGAGCACGAGAAAGAGGAACTGCACCGCCCCGGCCGCCGCCACCCCCCAGGCGAGCGCGTGGCCGGCCGTGGGCAGGAGCGGGGTGAGGACAAAGAGCGCCGCGATCAGCGTGAGGTTGAGGAAGATGGGCACGGCCGAGGCGGCGGCGAATCGGCCGATCGAATTCAGCATGCCCGAATAGAGGGCGACGAGGGACATGAACAGGAGATAGGGAAAGGCGATGCGGCTGAACTCGACGAGCAGCGGCCAGCGCTCGGGATCGTCCGCATAGTCGAAGGCAAGGCCATAGGCGAGCACAGGCATCGCCATCTGCGCCAGCAGCGTGAAGGCGAGGAGCGCCACGAGGAGGACGCTCAGCACCTCCTCGGCGAGGCGCCGGGCCGAGGCGAGACCCTCCGCCTCCAGACGTTTGGCGAAGATGGGCACGAAGGCGGAGTTGAACGCTCCCTCGCCGACGAAGCGACGGAAGAGATTGGGCAGGCGGAAGGCCACGACGAAGGCATCCGCCACCGGCCCCGCCCCGAGCAGGCCCGCCATGATGACGTCGCGCACGAAGCCGAGCACGCGGCTCGCCATCGTCATGCCGCCGACCGTGAGGGTGGAACGCAGAAGGCTCATGAGGATCCCGCCCCGGAGAAAAGCGCCCGCAGGAGGCGCCGATCCTGCGGCAGAAATATGAAGGGCGGGGAAAGGCGGGGCGCGGCCGCTCCGGGGCCTCAGCCGCCGCCGGCCCGGATGGCCGCGATCAGCCGCTCCTCGATCAGGGCGATGGTGGCGGGCTTGGTGATCTTGAGGCCCCCCGCATCCTTCACATAGAAGACGTCGACCGCGCGCTCGCCATAGGTGGCGATCTGGGCCGAGGCGATGGAGACGCGCAAGGAGGCGAAGGCGAAGGCGAGATCGAACAGGAAGCCCGGCCGGTCGCGCCCGTTCACCTCGATGACGGTGAAGGTCTCCGAGGCGTCGTTGTCGACATAGACGGCGGGCTCGACCGTGAAGGCCGCCTCGCGCCGCCGGCCGAGCGCGGCCGTGCGCGGCGGGGTCGGAGCCTTGCCCGTCTCGAGCGCGGTGCGGATGAGCCGGGTGAGCCGGGCGATCTGGGCGGGTTCGGCGAAGGGCGCGGCCAGCGTGTCCTGCAGGGCGAAGATGTCGAGCGCGAGCCGGTCGGTCGTCGTGAACACCTTGGCCTCGACGATGGAGGCGCCCGCCGCGGCGATGGCGCCGGTGAGGAGGGCAAAAAGGCCCGGCGCGTCGGGCGTGACGATATCGAGAACGCTCACCGCCCGCTCGGGGGCAGGCGTGACGCGGCTCGCGAAGGCGACGGGCCCGCCTTCCATCGTGGCCTCGGCGGCCTCGGTCGCCTCGTCGACCTGACGCAGAAGCTCCGCATGCGCCGCGATCTGGCTCCGGTCGAAGGCGAGCCAGTAGCCGTCATGGAGCCGCTCGGCGAGGCGCGTGCGCGCGCTCTCGTCCCAGCTGACGAGGCCCGCGATCACCTCGCGCCGCGCCCTCAGGGCCCGGTCCCGGCGCGACAGGCTCGCCCGTCCGCCCGAGAGGGCGGATTCGGTCTCCCAGTAGAGTTCGGTGAGAAGCTGCGCCTTCCAGGCGTTCCAGACGAAGGGCCCGACGCCCCTGATGTCGGCGAAGGTGAGAAGGCACAGGAGCTTCAGCCGCTCCGGGCTCTGCACGGCGCCAGCGAAATCCTCGACCGTACGCGGATCGGCGATGTCGCGCTGCTGGGCCGTGACGCTCATGCGCAGATGGTTGGCGACGAGCCAGGAGGCAAGCTCCGTCTCCGACGCCGTGAGGCCGAGCCGGGGACCGAGGGTGAGCGCGATCTCCGCCCCGCCCTCCGAATGGTCGCGCGCCTGACCCTTTGCGATGTCGTGCAGGAGAGCGGCGAGAAAGAGGGCGCGGCGGCTCTTCAGCGTGCGCATGAGAGGGGTCGCGAAGGCCCTGTCCTCCGCATGATCGCCCCGCTCGATCGCCGCCACCTGACCAACCACACGGATGATGTGCTCATCGACCGTGTAATGATGATACATGTTGAACTGCATCTGCGCGACGATGCGTCCGAACTCGGGCACGAAGCGGCCGAGCACGCCCGCCTCGTTCATGCTACGGAGCGAACGCTCCGGATCATGGCGCGAGGTGAGCATCTCGAGGAAGAGCCTGTTGGCCTCCGGATGGCCGCGAAGCGCGTCGTCTATGCGCTCGAGCGAGCGGGCGACCCATTGCAGCGCCTGCGGATGAATGTGGGCGCGCTTGTCGTCGGCGATGTGGAAGAGGCGGATCATGTTGACCGGATCGGCCTCGAATATCTCGGGGCCCACGGCGCAGATCCGCCCGCCATCGATGAAGAAGCCCTCGAAGAGGCGCGTGCCGGTGAGGGGCAGGAGGCGCCCGAGCGAGGGCCAGCCCTTGCGCTGCGTCACCTCGAGATTGGCGCAGATGATCCGTGTAAGGTCGCCCACATCCTTGGCGACGAGGAAATAGCTGCGCATGAACTGCTCGACGGCGAGCGATTGTCCGCGGTCGTGATAGCCCATGCGGCGCGCCATCTCGACCTGATAGTCGAAGGTGAGGTTCTCTTCCGCGCGCCCGGTCAGGAAGTGGAGGTGGCAGCGAACGTCCCAGAGGAACGCCTCGGCCCGCCGGAAGGTGTTGAACTCCTGCGGCGTCAGGACGCCGGCATCGACGAGGGCAGAGCTGTCGTCGGCCCGGTAGACATATTTGGCGATCCAGTAGAGCGTGTGCAGATCCCTGAGGCCGCCTTTCGATTCCTTGATGTTGGGCTCGACGCGGTAGCGCGAATTGCCCGCACGGGCATGGCGCTCGTCGCGCTCGGCGAGCTTGGCCTCGACGAAGCCGATGGCCGGCGCGCTCGCCACTTCCGTCCAGAACCGGCGCGTCAGCTCCTCGGCGAGGAAGGTGTCCCCGAGGATGAGGCGCGTCTCGAGCAGCGTCGTGCAGATCGTATGGTCGTTGCGCGCCATGCGGATGGATTCGTCCACCGTGCGCGTCGCGTGCCCGACCTTGAGCCCGAGGTCCCACAGGAAATAGAGCAGCGTCTCGACGAAACGCATCGCCCAGTGCGGGCGCCAGGGCGGAATGAGGAAGAGGAGGTCGACGTCCGAGCCCGGAGCCATCAGCCCCCGCCCGTAGCCGCCGACGGCGAGGATGGCGAGATGATCCGCATCGCGCGGGCTCGTGGGCCGCACCTCATGGGCGAGGATGTAGCGCCGCAGGGCTCCGATCGTGACGTCCATGAAATCGGACAGCATGCGCGCGACCGCGAGCCCCGTCGCGCCGTTGAGCAGCCGCGCATGGGCATCGCCGAGCGCCGCCTTGCGCACGTCGCGCAGGAGCTCGATCACCGCCCCGCGCCGGGCATCGGGCGCAAGCTGGTCGTCCCGGCCGATCGCGTCGAGCCGCTCGGCGAGCGTCGCCTCGTCGGCGAGATCGGCCTTGGCGTGCGCGGCACGCAGGAGGTGGTTCATGGCTGGCGTCCGTCCCCGTCTGTCCGGCCCATATTGGCGCAAGCCGGCCCGCGCATAAAGCAAGGCCTCACATCTCCTCCCGCGCGAGGGCGACGAGCGCGTAGATCAGCTCCTGCGCCTCGCGCGGGCTGAGCGTATCGGGCTCGAGCGCGCGCAGCCGTGCCAGCACGGGATGGCCGTCCACGGGCGGGGCCTCGCCGCCTTGCGCGGCCGCGAAGGCGAAGAGCGGCAGCTCCTCCACGAGCCGCCGCATCGCCGCCGGGCCGCCCTGGGCCTCGAGCTCCTTGAGGATCGCCCCCGCGCGCCTGAGCACGGGCGGGGGCAGCCCGGCGAGGCGGGCGACCTGAAGCCCGTAGGACCGGTCGGCGGCGCCGGGCCCGACCTCGTGGAGGAAGACGAGCGTGCCGCGCCATTCCTTCACCGCCATGCTGACCGCGCGCAGGCCGGGCAGGCGCGCCGTGAGCCCGGTCAGCTCGTGATAGTGGGTGGCAAAGAGCGTGCGGGCGCGAAGGGTGTCGTGGAGATGCTCGACCGTCGCCCAGGCGATGGAGAGCCCGTCGAAGGTCGCCGTGCCGCGCCCGATCTCGTCGAGGATGACGAAGGAGCGCGCGCTCGCCTGATTGAGGATGGCGGCCGTCTCGACCATCTCCACCATGAAGGTCGAGCGCCCCCGCGCGATGTCGTCCGCCGCGCCCACGCGGCTGAAGAGGCGGTCGACGATGCCGATCTCGGCCGCGCGCGCCGGCACGAAGCTGCCCATCTGGGCGAGGAGGACGATGAGCGCGTTCTGGCGCAGGAAGGTCGACTTGCCGGCCATGTTGGGCCCCGTGACGAGCCAGAGATGCCCCTCGCCCTCGCCGCCGAGCCGGCAGTCATTGCCCGTGAAGGGCTCACCGCGCGCGCGCAGCGCCGCCTCCACCACCGGATGGCGCCCGCCCTCCACATGGAAGACCGGCGCCTCGCTCATCAGTGGGCGGACGAAATCGCGGGTCTCGGCGAGGGCCGCGAGCCCGGCGAGGACGTCGATGCCGGCGATCGCCTCGGCCATCGCCTGGAGCGCGCGCGCCTCCGCCCGTGCCGCCTCGGCGAGCTCCGCGAGAAGCGCGGCCTGGCGCGCCTCGGCCTCCTGTCCCGCGCTGGCGATCCGCTGGGCGAGATCGGAGAGCTCGGCGGTCGTGAAGCGGACCGCATTGGCCATGGTCTGGCGGTGGATGAAGGGACTGTCCGTCTCCGGACGGACGAAGCGCTCCCCCTCGCGCGCCGGCATCTCCACGAAATAGCCGAGCATGCCGTTGTGCTTGATGCGAAGCGTCCGGACGGACGTCTCCTCGACATAGCGCGACTGGAGGCTGGCGATATGACGCCGCCCCTCGGCGGCGAGCGAGCGCAGCTCGTCGAGCGGGGCGTCGTGGCCGGGGGCGATG
>JACAEB010000235.1 GCA_013389075.1 Alphaproteobacteria bacterium | reverse complement strand
GTGCTCCGGCGCGCCGTGGCGGGGGCCGCCCCCGCGGCGGATGTCCGCGCCTGTCTCCGCCCGGACCCGGCCACTCAGACCAAGGCTCGTCATGCTCCATCAATTCCGCGCCCTCGCAGAGAGCAAGATCATGGCAATCCCCCTCGCCCTCGTGGCGTTGAGCTTCGTGCTCTGGGGAACGCAGGGCATCTTTCAGGGACGCGCGCCCAATGCCATCGCCAAGGTGGGCGACCGCGAGGTGAGCATCGACGCCTTCGACCGCGAACTGACCCAGGCGGTCCGCCGCATCCAGCGCCAGGCCCCCGGCTTCACGACCGCGCAGGCGATCCAGTTCGGATTCGACCGCCAGGTGCTCGGCAATCTGATCAACAATGCCGCCCTCAACGAGGAGGCGGAGGAGCTCGGCATCGCCACCTCCGACGCGCAGGTGCTGGAGGTGATCCAGCAGCTGCCGCAGTTCCGCAACGCCGCCGGCGCCTTCGACCGCCGCCTCTACGAGCAGCTCCTGCGCTCGGAGGGCCTGACGCCGGAGCGCCTCGAGGCCGATCTGCGCCAGGACCTTCGGCGCAACCAGCTCCTCTGGGCGGTCGGCGGACTCGGGACGGCGCCCACGGGCCTTGCCGGCATCCTCTATGCCTATGACAACGAGGAGCGCCGGGTCACGCTCGTCGAGGTGCCACCCTCCGTGGTCGGACCGATCGACGCGCCCGACGAGGCGACGCTGAGGTCCTTTCATCAGGCCCGGCCGCAGGCCTTCTCGGTACCCGAGCGCCGCGCCGTCAGCTTCGTCCGGGTGCGCATCGAGGACTATCTCGACGAGATCGAGATCACCGACGAGGCCATCGCCGCCGCCTTCGACCGCGCGAGGGACCAGCTCAACACGCCGGAGCGCCGGCAGATCGTCCAGCTCGTCTTCGAGAGCCGCGAGGCGGCAGAGGCCGCGGCGGCGGAGATCGCGGGCGGGGCCGAGTTCGAGACGTTCGCCGAGACGGCGACGGCCGGCGGCGCGCGGCGCATCGATCTTGGCCTCGTGACCCGCTCGGGGGTCATCGATCCGGCCGTCGCCGAGGCGGGCTTCGCCCTTCCGGCCGAGGGCGCGGTGAGCGCGGTCGTCGAGGCCGATATTGGCCCCTCGCTCCTGCGTCTTGCCGCGCTTCAGCCCGGCACCACGGTCTCGCTCGAGGATGTGCGCGAGGAGATTCGCCCCCAGCTCGCCTCCTCCGATGCGGCCCGTCTGCAGGTCACCGAATTCGAGGCGTTCGAGGACCGCCGGCTCGAGGGGATGACGCTCGAGGAGGCTGCCGCGGCCTCGGGCTTCGAGGTCGTCAGCCTGCCGATGATCGCCATGGACGGCGAGACGGCCGAAGGCGCGCGCCCCGAGGCGCTGCCGGAGGATCCCGAATTCCTCCTGACCGCCTTCGACACCTTCGAGGGCGAGACGAGCGACCCGCTCTATCTCGGCGACGAATCGGCGGTCGTGCTGCGCGTCGACACTGTTGAGCCCGCCCATGTCCGCCCCTTCGAGGAGGTGCGCTCCGAGGTCGAAGCCGAATGGCTGGCGGCCGAGCGCGGCAATCGCCTGCGCGAGCGGGTGCTCGCGCTCTCCCGCGCGGCCGACGAGGGCGAGGATCTCGAATCCCTCGCGCGCTCGATCGAGAGCACCGCCCGCAGCCGGCGCGAGCCCGTGCGGCGCGACACGGCCGACGTCACCATCTCTCCATCGCTCACCCAGGCGATCTTCGCAGGCCGCAAGGGGGAGACCGTCTTCGGTCCCGCCGGCGAGGGCGAGGGATTCGTCCTTGCGCGGATCGACGAGATCGTCCGCCCAGATCTCGCGGCGGCGAGCGCCGCCATCGAGGCGGACGCGCGGCGCCTCTCGCAGACCGTGCGCAACGAGCTGCTGCAGGGATATGTCACCGCCCTGAGATCGCAGGCCGGCGTGCGTGTCTATGAAGAGCGGATCGAGGCGATCCGCGCGCGCTATGCCGGCGAGGCCGGCGAGGCGGGCGCGGAGCCATGACCATCGAGCCCGCCTTCGGGACCTTTGCGGCCCGCTTCAAGGCCGGCGTCCCGCAGCTCGTCTGGACGACGCTGGTGGGCGATCTCGAGACCCCCGTGGGCGCCCTTCTCAAGCTCGGCCACGACCGGCCCAACATCTTCCTTCTCGAATCGGTCGAGGGCGGCGCCAATCGGGGGCGCTACTCGATCATCGGGCTCGACCCCGATCTCGTCTGGCAGGCGAAGGGCGAGATCGCCCATCTGCGGCGCGGCGGCCCGGGGGACGCCTTCGTGCGCGAGGCCGAGCCCACCCTTGCATCGCTCCGCCGGCTGATCGCCGCGAGCCGCATCGAGATGCCGCCGCAGCTTCCGCGCATGGCCGCGGGGCTCTTCGGCTATATGGGCTACGAGACGGTCCGGCTGTTCGAACGCCTGCCCCCGCCACCCGGCCCCGGCCTCGGCGTGCCCGATGCGCTGTTCGTCCGTCCCTCCGTGGTGCTGGTCTTCGATTCCGTGCGCGACGAGATCACCGTGGTCACGCCCGTCTGGCCCAGGGCCGGGAGCGGCGAGGGCGCGGAGGCCGCCTACGAGGCCGCCATCGACCGGCTCGCGCGCATCGAGGATGCGCTCGCCCGCCCCATTCCCGCGAACCCGCCGCCGGCCGCGCCCCTCGGGGAGGTCGCCGCGCCCGTCTCCAACCGGACGCATGCGGACTATCTGCGGATCGTGGAGGCGGCGAAGGCCTACATCCAGGCCGGCGACATCTTCCAGGTTGTGCCCTCGCAGCGCTTTTCGGTCCCCTTCGCCCTGCCGCCCTTCGCGCTCTACCGCGCGCTGCGGCGGATCAACCCCTCGCCCTATCTCTTCTATCTCGGCTTCGAGGGGTTCAGCGTCATCGGCTCGAGCCCCGAGATCCTCGTCCGGCTCGAGGACGACGTTGTCACCATACGGCCCATCGCCGGCACGCGCCCGCGCGGGGAGACGCCCGAGGCCGATGCGGCGCTCGAGGCCGAGCTTCTCGACGACCCCAAGGAGCGGGCCGAGCATCTCATGCTGCTCGATCTCGGACGCAACGATGTCGGCCGCGTGGCGCGGATCGGCACGGTCGAGGTGACCGAGGCCTTCACCGTCGAGAAGTACTCGCACGTCATGCACATCGTCTCGAATGTCGAGGGCCGGCTCGCCCCGGGCGAGGACGCCCTCTCCGCGCTGGCGGCAGGCTTTCCCGCCGGCACGGTCTCGGGCGCGCCGAAGATCCGGGCCATGGAGATCATCAACGAGCTCGAGACGGACGCGCGCGGCATCTATGCGGGAGCGGTCGGATATTTCGCGGCCGACGGGTCGATGAACACCTGCATCGCGCTGCGCACGGGCGTGGTCAAGGACGGCACGCTCTATGTGCAGGCCGGCGGCGGTGTCGTCGCCGACAGCGATCCGGAGGCGGAATATCAGGAGACGGTGAACAAGTCCAAGGCGCTCTTCCGCGCGGCCGAGGAGGCCGTGCGCTTCGCGACGGCCCGCTCCAATCTGGGCGCGGGCGGCAAGGCGCGGCCGTGAGCGCCCCCGCGCGGAGCCCGTCCGGCTCGGCGCGGGACGTCCGGCG
>JACAEB010000234.1 GCA_013389075.1 Alphaproteobacteria bacterium | reverse complement strand
GCGCTATGCCGAGGTGCATGGCGAGGGGCCGGCCCGCATCGCCACGCTCGCCTTCGACGCGGTGACGCTGGCGGCCGCCCTCGCCGACGAGGCGCCAGGCCGGCGCTACACGACGGCGCGTCTCACCGATCCCAACGGGTTCTATGGGATCGACGGCATCTTCCGCTTCCTGCCGACCGGCGAGATCGAGCGCGGCCTCGCCGTCCTCGAGATCCGCGAGGGGAGCGTCGAGATCGTGAGCCCCGCCCCCGACCGCTTCTCCACCATGCCCTTCTCCGGCGCGGGGTTCTGACCCCTCAGGCGCCGGCGAGCCGGGCGAGGATCGCGTTGAGGACGGGCCGTCCCGCGTCTGTGACGCGCAGCCGCTCTCCCGTGAGCTCGATCAGCCCCAGCGCGAGCAGCTCCGCCAGTTCGTCAGCGGGCGGATCGATGCCGAGCGCGCGGGCGCGCGCCCGGCAGATGCCCTCCGAGAGGCGCAGCCCCATGAGGAGGAATTCCTGCCCGATCGCCTCGGGGCTCAGCGCTGCGTCCTCGATCAGGCCGTGGCCGGCATGCTCGACCCGTGCGCGCCAGTCCTCGGGCGCGCGCGCGGTCACGGTGGCGTGGCGGGCGGGGCCCTGGGTCAGTCGTCCGTGGGCGCCCGGTCCCGCGCCGACATAATCGCCGCAGCGCCAGTAGACGAGATTGTGCCGGCACTCGGCGCCCGGAACGGCATGGTTCGACACCTCATAGGCCGGCAGTCCCGCCGCGGCCGTCCTCTCCCTCGTGAGGGCAAAGGCATCGGCCGCCAGCTCCTCGTCCGGCAGGCGCAGCCTGCCGCGCGCGGCGAGATCGGCGAAGGGCGTGCCGTCCTCGATGGTGAGCTGGTAGAGCGAGAGATGATCGGCGCAAAGAGCGAGCGCCTGCCCGAGCTCGCGCTCCCAGTCCGCAAGGCTCTGCCCCGGGCGGGCATAGATGAGATCGAAGGAGAGGCGGGGGAAGCGGGCGCGGGCGAGCTCGATGGCCGAGCGCGCCTCGGCGGCCGTGTGCAGACGGCCGAGCGCGCGCAAGCTGGCATCGTCGAGTGCCTGCACACCGAGCGAGAGGCGGTTGACGCCCGCCGCCCGGTAGGCGGCGAACCGGTCCGCCTCGACGCTCGTCGGATTGGCCTCGAGCGTGATCTCGACCCCGTCCGGCAGCCCCCAGAGCCGGTCGACGGCCTCAAGGAGGCCGGCCACGGCCGCCCCGCTCATCAGCGAGGGCGTGCCGCCGCCGAAGAAGACGCTGTCCACGGTGCGGGGGCCGGTGCGATCGCGGAAGGTGGTCAGCTCACGGATGAGCGCCGCCACATAGGCCGCCTCGTCGATGGACCGGCGGACATGGCTGTTGAAGTCGCAATAGGGGCATTTGGCCGCGCAGAACGGCCAGTGGACATAGACGCCGAAGCCCGCCCCCTCAGAAGCAGGCGGCGATGAGCTTCTCAAAGGCGCGGGCCCTGTGGGAGATGGCGTGCTTATGGGCCGGCTCCATTTCGCCGAAGGTCTCGTCATGCCCGTCGGGCAGGAAGATGGGATCGTAACCGAAACCGCGGCGTCCGCGCGGGGAGACGATGGTTCCGGCCACCTCGCCCTCGAAGACCGAGCAGTCGCCATCGGGCAGGGCGAGGGCGAGGGCGCAGACGAAGCGGGCGCGGCGCTGGCCCGGCGTGAGGGCGCCCTCGGCCCGCAGCTCGCGCTCGACCCGGCCCATGGCGACGTCGAAGGCCTTGCCCGGGCCCGCCCAGCGGGCCGAATAGATGCCCGGCGCGCCGCCGAGCGCCTCGACGGCGAGCCCGGAATCGTCGGCGAGGGCGGGCAGATCGGCCGCGCGGGCCGCCGCCACGGCCTTGAGCGCGGCATTCTCGGCGAAGCTGCGTCCGGTCTCCTCCGGCTCGGGCAGGCCGAGCTCGCCCGCCGACACCACCTCCACCTCATAGGGGAGGAGCAGCTCGCCGATCTCGCGCGCCTTGCCTGGATTGTGGCTGGCGATGACCAGACGGCGGCCCCGCAGGCCCGCGCTCTTCTCGCGGCCGGGGGCTTTCATCGGGACAGCGCCTCGGCCTGGAGGGCGGTGAGCCGGTCGATCCCGGCGCGGGCGAGGCGCAGGAGGTCGGCGAAGGTTTCCTCCGGAAAGGGCTCGCGCTCGGCGGTGGCCTGGATCTCGATGATGCCGCCCGTCCCGGTGAGGACGAAATTGGCGTCCGTATGGGCCGTCGAGTCCTCGTCATAGTCGAGGTCGAGGACGGCAGCGCCCTCATAGACGCCGCAGGAGATGGCGGCCACCGACGTGCGCAGCGGCTCGCCGCGCACGAGCCCCGCCTCCTTCATGAAGCGCAGGCACTGGGCGAGCGCCACATAGCCGCCGGTGATGGCCGCGGTGCGCGTGCCGCCATCGGCCTGGATCACGTCGCAGTCGATGACGATCTGGCGTTCCCCGAGAGCGGGCAGATCGGTCACGGTGCGGAGCGAGCGGCCGATGAGACGCTGGATCTCGAGCGTCCGGCCCGACTGCTTGCCGCGCGCCGCCTCGCGGGCGGAGCGGTCATGGGTCGAGCGCGGCAGCATGCCGTACTCGGCCGTCACCCAGCCCGAGCCCGACCCCTTGAGGAAGGGCGGCACCCCTTCGGACAGGCTCGCCGTGCACAGCACATGGGTGTGGCCGAAGCGGGCAAGGCACGAGCCCTCCGCATAGCGCGAGACGGATGTCTCGAGGGTGACCGGGCGAAGCTGGTCGGCCGCGCGGCCCGAGGGACGCTTCATGAGAAGTCCTTTTGCGTGTTTGCTTATCCGGGCCGGGTCTGACGTTGACGCGACGAAGCCCGCACCCCTATCTAACGTGTCGGACGCTCTGCCGCCAGTGCGCGGGGCGTGAATTTCCGTTTCGCCGAACTCCAGACCATCGAGCTGCCGTGGCCGTCAAGTCGCCGATCACCCTCAACGATCTCTCCGACCGCTCGCGCGAAATCTTCCGGCACATCGTCGAAACCTATCTCGAGACGGGCGAGCCGGTGGGGTCGCGCACGGTCAGCCAGTCGCTGTCCTCGGTGCTCTCGGCGGCCTCGATCCGCAACGTCATGTCGGATCTCGAGCGCATGGATCTTCTGCGCGCGCCGCATACGAGCGCGGGCCGCCTGCCGACGCAGAAGGGGCTCAGGCTCTTCATCGACGGCCTGCTCGAGATCGGCGACCTCTTGGAGGGCGAGCGCCAGGAGATCGAGGGCCGCCTTGCGGGCTCCTCGCGCTCGGTCGAGGACGTGCTCACCGAGGCGACGGGGCTGCTGTCGGGCCTCTCGAGCTGCGCGGGGCTCGTCCTGTCGCCCAAGATCGACGATGCGCTGAAGCATGTCGAGTTCATCGCGCTCGGGCCCACACGCGCGCTGGTGATCCTCGTCTTCGCCAATGGCCAGGTGGAAAACCGGGTGATCGGCACGCCGCCCGGCACGACGCCCTCGGCGCTGATCGAGGCCGGCAACTATCTCAATGCGCGGCTCACCGGCAAGACGCTCGAGGAGGCCCGCTCGACCGTCCTCTCCGAGATCAAGGCGCAGAAGGCCGAACTCGACCAGCTCGCCGCCCGCATCATCGAGGCCGGGCTCGCCACCTGGTCGGGCGAGACGGACGCGGCCACGCCCTCGCTGCTCGTGCGCGGCCAGTCCAAGCTGCTCGAGGACCTCGACGCGGTGAAGGATCTCGAACGCATCCGCATGCTGTTCGACGATCTCGAGACCAAGCGCTCCCTCGTCGAGCTGATGAGCCTTGCCCGCGACGCCGACGGGGTCCGGATCTTCATCGGCTCGGAGAACAAATTGTTCAGCCTGTCGGGATCGTCCGTCGTCATCGCGCCCTATTCCGACAAATCGCAGCGGGTGATCGGCGTTCTCGGCGTAATCGGGCCCACGAGGTTGAATTATGCCCGCGTCATCCCGATGGTGGATTACACGGCCCGCGTGGTAGGACGCCTGCTCTCGGGCGAGGCGGCCGGCGGCCCCTTCCGGTCCCGCTGAGCGGCCGGCCCCGACGCACCAACCCCGACCCAACCCGCAAGGACTTTGGCATGACCGATCCATCCGACACCGATCCCCGCCCCGAGCCCCTCGCTCCGGAGGAAGGTCCGCCGGACGGCGAGGGTCCGGCCGACCGGGCCGCGCCCGATGCGCTCGCGGCGCTTCAGGCCGAGCTCGCCGAGGTCAAGGACAAGGCCCTGCGCGCCATGGCCGATGCCGAGAACACGCGCCGCCGCGCCGAGCGCGAGAAGGCCGAGGCGCAGAAATTCGCCATCACGCGCTTTGCCCGTGACCTTCTGTCGGTCGCGGACAATTTCCGCCGTGCTCTCGCCGCCCTGCCGGAGGCCGAACGCGCCGGCGCCTCCGAGGGCGTGAAGACGCTCTTCGTCGGCGTCGAGATGATCGAGCGCGAGCTCGCCGCGGTGCTGGAGCGTCACGGCGTGCGGTCGGTCGACCCGAAGGGGGAGAAGTTCGATCCGAACCTTCATCAGGCGGTGAGCGAGGTGCCGGGTAACGGGGCGCCCGCCGGCACGGTCGTGGACGTGTTCCAGACCGGCTATGTCATCGAGGACCGCCTCCTGCGCCCGGCCATGGTGACGGTGTCGCGCGGGGTGGGCTCGACGGCCGGCCCGTCCGGGGCCGGAGAGGGCCCGCAGCCGGGGTCGACCATCGACACCAAGGCCTGAGCTTTTCGCACGGCGGCGCTTGCGCCCGCGCGCCCGAACGCCGATCCTCCGGCCAAGAAAAACGACAACACCTGGAGGAGAAGCCCATGGCCGGCCACTATTCCCGCCGGACGATCATGGCGAGCGCCGCGAGCCTTGCGGGGGCCGCGGTCCTGCCCGAGGCGGCGCGCGGAGTGCTCGACCCCGGCGCGGGCGCGATCGCCCACATCCTGCCCACCGTCTCGCACGACCGCATGCGGCTCAAACTGTCGCTGCGGGCGCCAGCCGCCGCCCCGCCCGTCCTCAAGGTGGACGGGCGCCCGCTCGCGGGGCTCCCCGGCGGCACGAGGGGGCGCCATTGGCGCTTCGACGCGCGCGGGCTCGACCCGGCCCGGCGCTACACGCTCTCCCTCTCCGATGCGGGTGGCCGTCCGCTCACGGACGACTGGCACCTGTCGACCTTCCCCGCCCCGGAGGCGGAGCCCGAGCGGCCGCGCCTCCTCGTCTTCACCTGCGCGGGCGGCATGGATGACATGACCGACTATTTCCTGCCGATCGCGACGCGGCGGCGGCTCCTCGCCCGGGCGCTGAGCTTTGCTCCCGATGCCGTGGTGGCCATCGGCGATCACATCTATGCCGACCAGCGGCGCATCGGCGTGCTGACCAATCCGGAGGAGGCGGAGCGCAATGCCGCCTATTGGGAGAGGTACGGACAGTTCGACCGCTCGCTGCCGGTCCTCGGAACGCCCAACGAAGCCCTGCTGACGACGATCGCCGACATTCAGATCGCCGCCCTTTATGGCGATCTCCTGCGCAGCCTGCCGGTCTTCTTCGTCACCGACGATCACGACTGGTTCGAGAACGACGAGGCGAGCCATCGCCTCATCACCTTTCCGCCCGACTGGTTCTCGCTCCAGCTCGGGCGCTCCGTCCAGCATCTCTACTATCCCGAGTTCCTGCCCGACCCCGCGCGGCCCAAGGGCCTCCCCGGGCGCAGCAACACCGCCGCCGAGCCGGACCTCTCCGAATCCTACGGCACGCTGCGCTATGGCCGGCTTCTCGAGACGCTCATCTATGACTGCCGCCGCTTCATGACGCTGAAGGGTCCGACGGGCGTGTTCGTCGATACCGAGGCCGAGGCCTGGCTCCTCGCCCGCACCGCCGCCGAGGACCAGACGCGCCACCTCATCCATCTGCCCTCGACGCCGTTCGGCTGGACGGCCGGAAAGTGGGGCGAGTGGTACCCGGATGTTCTGCAGCCGGACGGCAGCATGGGCACGACGGTTCCGAAGGATTACTGGCAGCCGGGCTGGTTCGCCCAGCACCAGCGGCTCGTCGGCGCCATCGGCGCACAGAGGACGCGCGCGCCGGTGAGCCTCTCGGGCGATCTTCACGCGGTGGGGGCGACAGAGATCACCCGCTCCGGCGCGAGCCATTTTGGCCGGCCGGTGCACTCCATCCTCACAGGTCCCCTCGGCACCGCCACCGGGGCCTTCCCCTCGGCCTTCCGGGGCACCCCGCCGCGCGTGCCCCAGAGCCTCGACACCCGGCCCTCGCTCGATTTCCTCGAGAAGAACGGCTTCACGCTGGTCGACGTCACCCCCGACCGGATCGCCGTGCGCCTCTTCGCCTGGCGTCCGCCCGATCCCCTCGAGGCCATCGACACGCTCGAGCCCGTCCACGCCTTCGAGATCCCGCGCGGGTGAGGGGCCGGCGGGGCGGGCAACCCTCTGCCCGTGCCGGTTGAGCGGGCGGCGGCGGGTCGGGCTATACTCGGCCCTCTCGTCCCATCGCTTCCCTCGCCGGACCCGCCCTGCCCATGGCCCTTGCCCGCACCATGACGGTCGCCTTTCTCGGGATCGAGCCCCGGCCCGTGGACGTCCAGGTTCAGATCCTCGGCGGGCTGCCGGCCTTCGTCGTGGTGGGCCTGCCCGACAAGGCCGTGGCCGAGAGCCGCGAGCGCGTGCGCGGGGCGCTCTCCGCCCTCGGACTGTCGCTGCCGGCCAAGCGCGTCGTGGTCAATCTCGCCCCCGCCGACCTGCCCAAGGAGGGCAGCCATTTCGACCTGCCCATCGCGCTCGCCGTGCTCGGGGCGATGGAGGTGCTCTCGCAGGACGACATGGCGCGCTATGCCGCGCTGGGCGAGCTCTCGCTCGACGGGCGCATCACCTCCGTCGCCGGGGTGCTGCCCGCCGCCATCGCCGCCAATGCGAACGGGCGCGGGCTCATCTGCCCCCAGGCGCAGGGGCCGGAAGCGGCCTGGGCCGGCGAGATCGACATCATCGCCGCGCCGACCCTGCTCGCCGTCGTGAACCATCTCAAGGGCATCGCCGTGCTCGACGCGCCCGTGCCGCGCCTTGCCGACGAGACCGGGCCGCGCGCGGATCTGCGCGACGTGAAGGGCCAGGAGAGCGCCAAGCGCGCGCTCGAGATTGCCGCGGCCGGGGGGCACAATCTCCTGATGATCGGCCCGCCCGGCTCGGGCAAGTCCATGCTCGCCCAGCGCCTGCCCGGCCTCCTGCCCCCGCTCACCAGCCAGGAGGCGCTCGAGGTCTCGATGATCGCGAGCGTCGCGGGGCTCCTCGCGGAGGGGGCGATCGGCCGCGCCCGGCCTTTCCGCGATCCCCATCACTCGGCCTCGATGGCCGCGCTCGTGGGCGGGGGGCGGCTCGCCCGCCCGGGGGAGGTCTCGCTAGCCCATCTCGGGGTCCTCTTTCTCGACGAGCTGCCCGAATTCACCCGCCAGGTGCTCGATTCGCTCCGCCAGCCGCTCGAGACGGGCGAGACCGTGGTGGCGCGCGCGGCCGCCCATGTGCGCTATCCCTCGCGCTTCCAGCTCGTCGCGGCGATGAATCCCTGCCGCTGCGGCTATCTCGGCGATCCCGACCGGGCCTGCACCAAGGCGCCCAGATGCGGGGCCGACTATCAGAGCCGGATCTCGGGGCCCCTCTATGACCGGATCGACCTCACGGTGGAGGTGCCGGCGGTGACGCCCGGCGATCTCGCTCTGCCGCCCCCGCGCGAGGGCACGGCGGAGGTG
>JACAEB010000233.1 GCA_013389075.1 Alphaproteobacteria bacterium | reverse complement strand
CGCGCCGGGCGAGGGTGCCGACCGTCTCGGCCGCGAGCCCGCGCGGCAGCAGGACGGGGCGGCCGGCGGAGAAGACGACGAAATGCGTGCGGCCTGGCTCGCGCGCGAGCGCCGCGCGCGCCACGGCAAGCTCGATCCGGTCGATGCCGGTGGGGACGGGGCGCTGGAGACGGACCTGCAGGCGCGTGAGATCGAGGAACAGCGTTCCCTCGCGCGGCAGAAGCCCCTCGGGGCCGGCGGTCGGCACGGATCGGTCGGTCATGGCGCGGGGCGGGCTCATGCGGTCGGCGGGCGGCGAGGCAGGCACTTTCGCCCAATTGCCGGGTTAGGCAAACCCTGCGCCTGCGATGCCTTGCGGCGAGCGTCATTCATCCGGCTTTGCGTGTTGTCCACATGGGTGTAGATTAACCAACACTGTATAGAATCGGGTCGGTCCGGGGCGGGGGGATGAGCCGCCCGGGCGGATTGGGGCCGAACCGACGAGGGGCAGGAGCGGAAGCATGATGAGCCAATTCACCGGGGCGAAGCGCCGTCATCCGGCACGCGCGGCGGGCCTTCTGGCGCCGATGCTGCTCGCGCTCGGGGCCTGTGCGACCGCGGGGAGCTGGTCCTCGGCCCAGCCGGGCGAGGAGCTGCGGCTTCCCGAGATCCGCAATGCCAAATGGCTCGCCACGCTCGGCGACACGCTCGCCCCGGTGCTCGCCCGCGTCGCGCGCTCCGAGCCGGGCTATCGCGTGGAACTCGTCTCCGCCGAGGCGGGGGCCTTCGGTCCCATCTCGATCGACGAACCGGCGGCGGGCGCCACGGTCGCGAGCTGGACCTCGGCCCTCGGCGGGGAATGCCGGCGCATCGAGGTCGGCTACGAGATCGACGCCGCGAACGAGGCGCTGGTCTGCCGGGTCAGCGAAGGCTGGGTGCATGTGCGCGATCTTGCCAATTTGGGCAAGGCGCCGGCCCCGGTCATCGTGTCGCCCTGACGCATGGCGGTGCACGAGGGACTCCGCGTCCAGGGACGGGTGCTCCATGCCCTGATCCTGCGGGAGATGACGGCACAATACGGGGGGACGGCGCTCGGCTATCTGTGGGGCCTGCTCAACCCCATGGTCGCCATCCTCGTCCTCTACGCCATCTTTTCCAACATGCACCGGATCAGTCCGCCGGGCATTCCGCTCCTGATGTTCCTCATCACGAGCTATCTCACCTACAATTACTTCATGGCCGCCTTCTCGCGGGCGAGCGGGGCGGTCCAGGCCAATACGGCGCTGCTCAACTATCCGCAGGTGAGCCCGCTCGACGTGCTGATGGGGCGCTACATTCTGGACGCGCTCACCTACACGCTGGTCCTGCTGATTTTCACCATCATCGGCGTGCTGGTCGAAGGGCCGTATTGGCCGCTTCATCCGGGGGCGGCGATCCTCACCTTCTGGTCGGCCGGCCTCATGGGACATGGGCTCGGGACCATCGTCGGCACCCTGCGGCCCAAGATTCGCAGCCTCGACAACATCGTGAGCCCCATCCTCCGGCTCGGCTTCTTCATTTCGGGGGTGGTGTTCACGGCGCATATGCTGCCGAGCTGGACGCTGCCCTATCTGGACTGGAACCCGCTCTTCCACATCACCGAACTGATGCGGGAGGCCTGGTTCGCAAGCTATGAATCGCCCTTCGCCGATTTCTCCTATGTCGGGCTGATCCTGTTCTTCATGACGGGCGCGGCCCTGGTGCTGGAGCGGATGGGCCGCCGCTGGATCACCGAATGAGCATCGAGCTGATTGACATCGCCAAGAGCTACCGGATCGGCCGCAAGCGGCACCTCGTCTTCGAGGGGCTGAACCTCTTCATCCCGAAGGGCCGGAGCGTCGGTCTCCTCGGGCCCAACGGGGCCGGCAAGTCGACGCTGCTGCGCATGATCGGCGGCTCGGAGCTGCCCGATCGCGGCCGCGTCGTGCGCAACATGACCGTGTCCTGGCCGGTGGGCTTTTCGGGCTTCTTCCAGGGCAATCTGTCGGGCGTCAACAATGCCCGGTTCTGCGCCCGGATCTATGGACGCGACCCGGACGAGGTGGTGCGCGAGGTCGCCGATTTCGCCGAGCTCGGCGGCTTCATGAAGGCGCCCATCCGCACCTATTCGACCGGCATGCGGGCGCGTCTGGGCTTCGGCCTGTCCATGGCGATCGATTTCGACTGCCTGCTGATCGACGAGATCCTCGCCGTCGGCGATGCCGGCTTTCGTCAGAAGGCGCAGGCGGCCCTGGACCAGCGCAGACAGCGCTCCGGAATCATCCTAGTGTCCCACGCCACCGCGCCCATCATCCGCAATTGCGATATGGTCGTCGTGCTCGGCTTCGGCGCGCCGTTCGTTTCGGACGATGTCGCGGGCGTCGCGCGGGAGTATGACTTGTGCATGCGCTCGCGCGCCCGGGCCGCCTGACGGGGCGGGCCGGGCCGCGTTTGGATCGCCCGGCGGGAGTATCGGCCCTGGCCCCATCTCTGCCAAAATCGGAGGGCAGGTGGGGCGGGGCATTCCACGAGACATAGACGGGCCCGCCCGCCTTCAGCCCGAGGCCGCTCATGCCTGCCGATACGACCATCGTCGCGAACGAGATCGCCCACTCGAACGACTTCGCCCATCCGGCCTGGGTGCGCACGCCGCATCTGCTCGTGAGCGCGGGCGAGGCGGATCCCTTCGGCGGGCGCACCGCGACGCGCCTCGAGGATGCGAGCGCGCGCGAACACTCGACCCTTTCCCAGCAGATCTCGCCCATGCCCGGCGAATGGCGCACCCTCTTGATCTGGGTGCGGAAGGACCCCCAGGCCGAGACCGCCCTGTTCCTACGCCTGCTGACACCGACGGGGGCCGGCGGGATCACGCTCGATCCGACCGATGGCAGTGCCGCCGCCGGGGGCGCGCTCGAGACCGAATTCAACGTTTCGGAGGGACCCGACGGATGGTGGCGCTGTGCCCTTGCGGTGAAGACCCCGCCGGGCGCCGACAGCCAGTCCGTCGGCATCGTGCCGGCGATCGGCTATCTGAAGGACGCTCCCCGCCGCGACGTGGCGGCGATGGGGTCGGTGGTCGTCTACGGGGCCCAGCTCGTCACGGGCCGCCACGTCGATCCGATGCCGGACTATGTCGAGGCGCGCGACCTTCTTCCCTCCTGGGCCCGCGCCCGAAACGGGGCCCCCGTCCGGGCGGAGCAGCCGGTGCCGGCGAT
>JACAEB010000106.1 GCA_013389075.1 Alphaproteobacteria bacterium | reverse complement strand
GCGCGGCGCGCAGCTCGCCGCCGCGGGCCGTGTCGAGGCGCTGGCGAGCGCGGCGGGCGCCTCCCCGAGGGCCTCGGCCGGCACCGTCGCGATGCTGCCATCGCCCGCCCGCACGAAGAGCGGCTGCTGGAGCTGGTACGTGGACGGATCGAAATGCGACGCGGCGCCCTTGTAGTTGTGAAGGCGCGTCGTGTCGGCGCCGAGCCAGGCGCGCACCGCGCCCGGATCGGCGGTCCGCTCGACGGCGAGGGCGCGCGCGAGCGCCCCGACCGCGAACCAGGCCGCCCAGTCCTCCGACCGCATGGACCGACCTGCCTCCGTGAGGAAGCGGCTCGTGAGCTGTCCCGCTGCATAGCGCTGCAGTCCGGGCACCCAGAGGAGGACCTCTCCGTCCGGCATGCCGGCCGCCCGGCGCGCGGCCTCCCGCTGCGCAAGGCTCGGTGCGATGTGAAAGGCCCCGCCGACGCAGGGCGGGCCGCGCCGGCCATCGGCCGCGGCGGCGAGATTCATCACGAGCACGTCGCGCTCGGACAGCTGGTCGAGCGCGGGGTTGAGGAGCTCGTCGGAGAGCGCGAGCACGAAGAAGCCCGCGCCATCGCCAAGGGTCGTCGACAAGGCCGCCCCGAGCGTCGGCGCATCGGGCACGGTAAAGTCCCTGAGGCTGGGCGCAAGGCCGGCCACGCGTGTCGAGCGCCGGCTGTCCTCGAGCCCGAGCCGTGCCCCGGCGAGCGCGGGTTCATGGACCGGATCGGCGATGAAGACGATGTCGACCGGCTGAAGCTGGGGCTGCGCCAGGACGGGCGCCTCGGTCGCGGCCTCCGCGGTGCTCACCGCGAGATCGCGGACGGGCGGAGCGCCGGCCCGGTCCGCGGGCAGGAGGAGCGCCAGGATCTGCCCCGCGCAGAGGGCCGCGACATTGGGCTGTTCACTCAAGGAGCACATCGTAAGGTCCATCACCCACCTCCAGCGTTCGGATCACCTCATCCGTACGCGTATCGATGATCGAGAGCGTTCCGGATGGTCCGTTGGCGACGTAGAGACGGTTGCGCCCGGGCGACAGCGCGAGATTCCAGGGCCGCTTTCCCACGGGGATCACGTCCAGAACGGTGCGCGCGCCGGCATCGACCTTTGCCACGGCATCGCCCCGGCCGAGCGCCACATAGGCGATGGCGCCGTCGGGTGTGAAGGCCATGCCCACGGGGGTGATCTCGTAGGGCTCCCGGCCCTCCGGCGTCAGGTCCACCGTGCCGATGACCTCGAGCCGGCCGCGATCGATGATGTCGGCCCGGGCCGCATGCTCGGCGGTCGCCCACATCTCGCCGCTCTGCGGGCGGATGGTCACCCGGCGCGGCCGCGTGCCGGTGGGGATGTCCTTGATCAGGGCAAGACCCTCCGCCTCGATCACGTGCAGGAGGCTCGCCGCCTCGCTGGTGATCCAGACCCGGCCCTCGGGATCGAGCGTGACGCCCTCGGGCTCGACGCCGGTCTCGACCGTCGCGAGCGTTTCCTTCGAGGAAAGATCGATGACGCTCAGCTCGGCGTCGTCCTCATTGGTCACGTAGAGCCGTCCGCTTCCGGATATTGCGAAGGCCTCGGGCTCGGGAACGTCCGGAATGGTGCCGACGAGGCGCAGCGCCTGCGTGTCGACGATGCCGATCTCGTCCGATGATCCGCAGGCGACGTAAAGATGCCCGTCGGGACCCCAGTCGAGATCGCGGGGCCGCGCGCAGACCGGAATGCGCGCGAGGATCTCCTCCGCCGCGTCATCGAGGACAACGATGTCATTGCCCTGTTCGTTGCTGATGAAGAGGCGGGCCCCGTCCTCCGCGCCCTCCGCGGCCTCGATCGCGAGAGCCGCGCCAAGGGCCGCGAGCGCCAGCGCGAGCCACCCGCTCGCAAAGCCGAGCGCCGTCCTGCGCCTCGGGCCCCAGTTCTGCCTCATGCCCCGGTCTCCATTCGCCCGCCTTGGCCGGCCATCCGTGCCGTCCTTTGCCGTTCGAAGGGAACCCGCATGCCGGCTCGCCGGTTCCTGCGGTCACACGATCCGTCGAGCGCGGGGGATTTCTTGGTACCGCACTGGCTTCACTGGCTCGCCCTCGCATCGCTCGGCCTGGGGCTCGTCTGCCTCCTGATCGTCGCGGTCGACGTGGCCCGCCATCCGCAGCGCATGTGGATCATGTCGGTCGTCTGGCCCGTGGTCGCGAGCTTCGGCACGGTGCTCGCCGTCCTCGCCTATTTCCGCTGGGGACGGCGGACGGCGGCGGATGCGCCGGACGATGCGCCGTCCACGCCCTTTTCCGTGAAGGTCGGCACGGGCACGACCCATTGCGGGGCGGGCTGCACGCTCGGCGACATCTGCGCCGAGTGGCTCATCTTCGCGGTGCCCGGCGTGCTCGCGCTCGCCGGCTGGCCGGGCTTCTTTTCCGAGCGGATCTTCGCGGTCTGGGTGGTGGCTTATGTCTTCGCCTTCGCCTTCGGCGTGGCGTTCCAGTACTTCACCATCAAGCCGATGCGCGACCTCTCGCCGGGGCGCGGCCTCCTCGAGGCGGTCAAGGCCGATGCCGCCTCGCTCACCGCCTGGCAGTTCGGCATGTACGGCTTCATGGCGATCGCCCATTTCTGGATCTTCGGCACGCTGATCGGCACCCCGCTCGAGGTCACCATGCCGGAGTTCTGGTTCATGATGCAGATCGCGATGATCGCGGGCTTCCTCACATCCTATCCCGTCAACGGGTGGCTGATCCGGACCGGCATCAAGGAAGCGATGTAGGCGGAGCGATCAGCCGGCCATGGGCCGGATGCCGAGCTCGGCGAACAGGGCCGCGTCCGCCTCGCGCGCGGGATTGCCGGTGGTCAGGAGGCGATCGCCCACGAAGATCGAATTGGCGCCGGCGAGGAAGCACAGGGCCTGCAATTCGTCCGACATGTTTTCCCGGCCCGCCGACAGGCGCACGACCGAGCCCGGCATGAGGATGCGCGCGACCGCGATGGTGCGCACGAATTCGAAGGGCGGGACCGGCGTCGACCGGCCGAGCGGCGTGCCCGTCGTGGGCATCAGCGCATTGATCGGCACCGATTCGGGCGGCGGGGTCATGTTGGCGAGGAGATGGAGCATGCCGGCCCGGTCGACCCGGCTCTCGCCCATGCCGACGATTCCGCCGCAGCACACTTTCATGCCGGCGGCGCGCACCCGCTCCAGCGTCTCGAGCCGGTCCTCGAGGGTGCGCGTCGTGATCACCTTTCCATAATAGGCGGGGGAGGTGTCGACATTGTGGTTGTAATAGTCGAGGCCCGCCCCGGCGAGCGCGCCGGCCTGCTCATCCGTCAGCATGCCGAGCGTCATGCAGGTCTCGAGCCCCTCGGCCTTGACGGCGCGGACCATCTCGATCAGCGCGTCCATGTCGCGGTCCTTGGGTTCACGCCAGGCCGCGCCCATGCAGAAGCGCTGCGCGCCCCCGGCCTTGGCCGCCCGCGCCCGCTCGAGCACCGCCTCGCAGTCCATGAGGCGTGTCGCCTTGAGGCCCGTCTCGAAATGGGCCGACTGGCTGCAATAGCCGCAATCCTCCGCGCAGCCGCCCGTCTTGATCGACAGAAGCTCGGACATCTGCACTTCGTTGGGATCGAACTGCGAGCGGTGCGCGCTCTGGGCCCGATAGAGGAGATCGGCGAAGGGCAGCTCGAACAGCGCCTCCACCTCGGCGAGCGACCAGCGCGCGCCCGCCCCGGGGCGCGGCGTCTGCGCGAGCGGCCCCGCGGCCGGAGGGGCCGAAGCCGGACGGGAGGGGGCGTCGAGGGTCATGGACATCTCCGAAACAGGGACGGGACCGGCCGGGCCGGGCGGACCCGCATGGACGCCGCGGCAGGCCGCTTGCATCAGGGGACGCAGCACCTTCGGGAATATGGTCGCACCGGTCAAGGCGGCCTCCTGCCCGGGCCGGTGTCGTGCTACAAGCGCCGGGGCGGGCGGCAGGAGGACGGAAGGGCGGCGCACCGGCAAGGCCCTTCGAGCGCAGTCGAGGCCGGCCGCGTGGCCCGGCAGTCAGGGAGTACAATCCGCATGAGCAACACAGCCCACACCGTGGCGCAGACCTTGGATCAGTCCCGCCGCCGGACGGCCGGCACGCTTGCCGCCGCGCTCGTCTGCGCGGGCCTTCTCGCGGGCCCCGCTCTCGCCGAGGTCGGACCGCCGGCCCCCGAGGGCGTCGGCAAGGCCGCCGAGGGTCCCAAGCCCGAGCGCACGCAGCACGACGACTGGATGCTCGAATGCGTCAAGCCCGAGGGCGGGCTCAAGCGCTGCGCCATGGCACAGAACGTCGTCGCCAAGGAAAACAAGCAGCCGGTGCTCGGACTGCAGATCGCCTATCTGCCCAATGTCGAGGAGCCCGTGCTGCAGGTGACCGTGCCGCTCGGCGTCGCGCTGCGCGCCGGCATCGCCGTCAATGTGGACGAGGCGCAGATGCTGCGGGTCGGCTTCGACACCTGCGCGCCGCAGGGCTGCGTGGTGCTGGTCGGCCTTTCCGAGGAGCATGTGGCCACGCTGAAGAAGGGAACGCTGGCGCAGGTGGTGTTCCAGGACAGCGCCGGACAGAACATCGGCATCCCCGCCTCGCTCAAGGGATTCACCGCCGCCTTCAACGGCCTCACGCAATAGGCCGTCCCCGCCTCCGCCGCGCGGGGGCCGGAAAAGCGACACAAACTCCGCCTAATGTCCCCCGCGATCCGGCCCGCCGCCGAGCCTCATTGTGCGCGCGTGACCGCCGGAGGTAGGATCGCCCGCTTCCGCGGCCGGCCATGACGGCCGCTGCGGACCGCGGGGATCTCGACGGGGGAGGACGTTCATGGGCCGCAATCTGCGCATCGCGGTGTTTCTGGCGGTTCTGGCCGCGGCCGGAGCGCTGGCGTATTTCGCCACGCAGCACATCGAGGGCATCGAGAAGCTCGCGGCGGACGCGACGCGGACGGCCGAGGACGGCACGCAGGGGCAGCCCGCGGATCCCGCGGCCTCGCCGGCCGGCCCGGCGGCGGCGCCCGGAGCGGATGACGCGGATC
>JACAEB010000032.1 GCA_013389075.1 Alphaproteobacteria bacterium | reverse complement strand
GTCCGGCCCGGCCGACGCGTCCGTCTCCGCGGCGGGCGCGGCCACGGGCGCCGTGCGGTCGGGTTCGCGAAGAGGATCGACATCGGGCCGGCCCGCCGGCGAAAGCGAGGCCGGGCTCAGCGCGGCAAGGCGCGTCGGACTGTCCTCGGGCCGGTAGGCGGCATAGCTTGGACGGCCCTTGGAGCTGCCGCGCTGGAGATCGGCGATCAGCGACACGGGCACGGCCTCGCCCGCGAGGCGGGCCCGGTAGACGGCGACGTTCTCGAGGACGCGCTGGACATAGTTGCGCGTCTCGGAGAAGGGAATGAGCTCGACCCAGTCGATGGCGTCGACACCCTCCGCCTGCGGATTGCCATAGGTCTGGATCCACTCGCGGACGCGCCCGCCGCCGGCATTGTAGGCCGCGATCGTGAAGATGTAGCTGTCGTCGAACTCCTCGAGGAGATCGGCGAGATGGGCCCGCCCGAGCTTGACGTTGTATTCCGGGCGGGTGGTGAGCCAGGACTGGTCGTAGCTCAGCCCGTGGCGGCGGGCGGTGATCTTCGCGGTCGCGGGCATGAGCTGCATGAGGCCGCGCGCGCCGGCATGGCTGACGGCGGCGGGGTTGAACTCGCTCTCCTGGCGCGAGAGGCCGAGCACCAGCGCGAGCTCGGGGCCGGGGCCCTTCTCGGCATCGCCGAGGTCCATGGTCGGATAGGCGAGATCGAGCAGCGGGTAATGCTTGAAGAGGCCGTATTTGGCGGTGCGGATCGACAGGTGCGGCGCGCCCAGATCGCGCAGCAATTCTCCGACCACGGCGAATTCGGCCGGGGTCTCGAGCCGGTCGTCCAGCTCGTAGGCGAAGCGGCGCAGGTCGGTCTCGGCATCGATCGCGGTCAGGAGCCGCATCGCCGAGATCTCGGGCCGCTGAAGGATCGCGGCGCGTTCGGCGGCGCTCACCTCGGGCATGGGGTCGAGGCTCACCCGCGCCAGCGCCGGCTCGAGCTTCTCGAGCGCGAGCTGACCGTAATACGTGAACGGACGTTCGCCGGCGGCCAGATAGTAGCTGCGCGCGCTGGCGGGATCGTCCATCGCGCTCGCCGCGCGTCCCGCCCAGTAGAAGGCGCGGGCCTTGGAGATGGGGGTGGAGACACCGGCCTCGAGCGTGAGGAAATGTTCGAGCGCGCGCTGGGGCTTGTCGAGATGGCGCAGGGCGATCCAGCCCGCGAGCCATTCGGCATCGGCGAAGGAGCCGCCTTCGGTGAGACCGGTGCGCGCGACCATCGCATAGGCGAGCTCGGGTTTTCCGGCCTTGAGCGAGTTGCGGGCCTGGATGTGGCGCTCGGTCCACCAGCGTTCGGGATCGTAGAGCGTCTGGGGATCGCTTGGCGCGCTGGCGAGGAGGTCCCAGGTGTCCTCGTCCCGGCCGAGTCGCCGCCGCCAGCGGATGCGGTCGAAGAGGAGCCCGCCATCGTCCTGATATTCGGCCGGCACGCGGCCGACGATGCCGTCGATATTGGGCGCGCGGGTCTGAAGCGCGATGCGCGCCTCGGCGAGCGCGCGCGCGCCGGGGCTCACCCGCGAGAGGAGTTGGCTGGCCGAGGTGGTGTGGCCGTCCCAGAGGAGACGCGTGAGCCTCGCTTCGTGATCGGCCTGCGTCAGATGCTCGCCATGACGGGCGAGGAAGGCCCGTTCGGCCGAATCGGGCAGGCCGAGCTCGACCCACGCCTTGACGATCGCGGCCTTGCCCTCCTCGAGCCGGCCGCTGGCGATGAGCGCCTCGCCCCAGGCCACATGGCCCTCGCCCGTGCGGGGCGGATGACGCTCGAACCAGGCGAGGATGTCGGCGGCCGGCCGGTCGGCGACCTTGCGCTCGGCTTCGGCCTCCATGAGGGAGAGGCGCGGCCAGCTCGGATGGGCCTCGATGAAGGCGGCGAGGCGGTCGAAGGAGGCGCCGTCGGCCTGGCGGTCGAGCCATTTCCATTCGGCGAGCGTCCGGGCGAGGGCGGAGCGCAGCGAGGCCTTGGCGCTTTCGAAACCCGCGGCCTGGCCCCGGTCGGCGGCATCGAAGGCGCGCTCGAGGGCGGCGCGGTCCTCGGCGGAGAGCGATTCGGCCGAGGCGGCCGTCCCCGCGCCGGGGGGCGCACCGGGGCTTGCAGGCGCGGCGCCGGCGGGCGCAAGGCAAAGGGCAAACCCGATCAGGAGCGCGGCGAGGCCTCGCCCGCACTCAGGCCCCCGCCGGCCTTCGGAGGGAGATCCGCCGTCCTGATCCACGGTCACGAACAAAGCCACGTCGCCGCCAACTCCCGGACCTGGACCTGCCTGATCCGATTAAAACGCAAATTGCCCCTGCCGCGTTCCGCTCGGGCTTCCGGAGGAGGAAACCCTAGCACCCGCCGGCTTAAGAAGCCGTTCGGACGGAGCGCGCAATGGGGGACTGTGATCTCCATTTCGAATCCTATTCCTGCGATCGGTCAATTCCAATGGGTGGAGGGGGCCCTGATTCGGATTGGCGCCAGCCGATGCGCGCGCGCAACGCCGGGGAGCCCGCGCCCCCTCCCCGCAGCCTGCAGGAAGCGTGCAGCTCCGCCGCGCGCGGACATCCCGAATGGGGACGCTCGCCGCCGGCCCTCGCGGTGTCCGGCCGCCCCCCTCCCCGGACCGCCCGGGCCGGCGTTGCGTGGAGGAGAGCCGCCGTCTATTTTCCGCGCCCTGAGAGCCGCCCGAGCCGAGGCGGCCGCCGCAAGGAGCCCGCCATGCCGGATGCCGCCCGAGCGCCCTTCAGGGGTTCGCTCTGTGCCCTCGTCACCCCCTTCGTCGATGGCCGCATCGACGAGGCGGCCTTCCGCGCGCTGGTTGACTGGCACATAGCGGAGGGCACGCACGGGCTCGTGCCGGTCGGCACGACCGGCGAGTCCCCCACGCTCACCCCCGAGGAGCACATCCGCGTCGTCCGGATTTGCGTCGAGCAGGCGGCGGGCCGGGTGCCGGTGATCGCCGGCACCGGCTCGAACGCGACCCACGAGGCGGTGCATTTCACGCAGGAAGCAGAGAAGGCCGGCGCCGACGGCGCGCTCGTCGTCACGCCCTACTACAACAAGCCCGGGCAGGAAGGTCTTTATCAGCATTACCGCGCCCTCGCGCAGGCGAGTTCTCTGCCGATCCTCATCTACAACATTCCGGGCCGCTCGGTGATCGACATGTCGGTCGCGACCATGGCGCGGCTCGCCGAGCTGCCCACCATCGTCGGGGTGAAGGACGCGACGGCCAATCTCACCCGCGTCTCCGAGCAGCGCGCCGCCTGCGGGCCCGGCTTCGTCCAGCTCTCGGGCGAGGACGGCACGGCGCTCGGCTTCAACGCCCATGGCGGGCAGGGCTGCATCTCGGTCACGGCGAACGTTGCGCCGGCTCTGTGCGCCCGCTTCCAGGACGCCTGTCTGGCGGGCGACTATGCGCGGGCGCTGGAGCTGCAGGACCGCCTCTATCCGCTGCACCGCGCGCTCTTTCTCGAGACGAGCCCCGCACCGGTGAAATATGCGCTCGCGCTGATGGGCCGCTGACGCGAGGAGCTGCGCCTGCCGCTGGTGCCGATCGGCGAGGCGACGCGCTCGGCCGTGCGGGCGGCGATGGAGGCGGCGGGGATCGCCGCGCGGTCATGAGCGCCGCGGCGAAGGCCGGCGGCAAGCGGCGCGTGGTCGCCGAGAACCGCCGGGCGCGCTACGATTACTTCATCGACGAGACGCTCGAGGCCGGGCTCATGCTGACCGGCACCGAGGTGAAGTCGCTGCGCGAGGGCAAGGCCAATATCGCCGAGGCCTATGCCTCGCCCGAGCGGGGCGAGCTCTATCTCATCAACGCCCACATCCCCGAATACACGCAAGGCAACCGCTTCAATCACGAGCCGCGCCGCCACCGCAAGCTGCTCGTCCATGCGCGTGAACTCGCACGGCTCGCGACGCTCGTGCAGCAGAAGGGCGCGACGATCGTGCCGCTCGAGCTCTATTTCAACGAGCGCGGAATCGCCAAGCTCGACCTCGGCATCGCGCGCGGCAAGAAGCTGCACGACAAGCGCGACACCTCGAAGGAGCGCGACTGGCAGCGCGAGAAGGGCCGGATCCTGCGCGACAAGGCCTGAGAGGCCGGCCTCGGGAGCCGGCCGGGGGCCTGGAAGGCCCGCCTCAGGCGGCCGGCGGGGCGCTGGCGCGGGCGGAGCGCACCATGTGCCGCACGACGAGGCCGATGACGCCGGCCGTGACGGCGAGGCCGATGCCGATCCCGATCCACAGATGGGGACCCTCGATCAGCCAGGGCGCGAGCATCCACTCGCCGACCATGGTGAGCGCGAGTGCTTCGCTGCCCAGAAAGACGAGCCCGGGAATTTCCTCGATGACCCGCGTCTGCATGTCAGTTTCTCTCCGTATGGGACCCATCTCTAGATACGGCGTCCGCGGTTCCGCCGAAAGGGGGAAAATTGACGCCGGCGATCGCCTTCCGCGCGAATGACACGATGGGTGCAGATTTCGTTTGTATGGGAACGAATTTGGTCGTATGAGATCGCCCGGCGGTGCGCGCCCGCCGCCGCGGGGCTCCGGAAGGGGCACGCCAGGAGGCCCGTCAAGGGCCAGGGCGCGAAGGTTCAGAGGGACTGGCAGCCAGCCGACGCCGCGCATGCGAGGCGGAACGATCGGCGGTCTGGTCGGGCCGCGAAGGCGGTCAGGCGATGCCGGAGGCGAACGGCCGAAAGGACGCTCGGCCCGGGGCATCGGACCAAAGAGAGACATCCGGACGGTTCAGCGCAGTGGTGGCTCAGCCCGCCTGCCTCTCCCCAGCGGGGCAGGGGAGGTGTCGAGCCGCATGACCACGCGCACCGCCAGGACCGCATCGCCCCTCGGACGCTGAGCACATCTGATGAGAGCAACCCGTCTGCCGTCCTGCGAGGGCGGCCGACACCACTTGGAAAGTCCAAAAAAATGAAGACTGTCGTTGCAGTTTCGGCGCTCCTCTTCGCCATGGGCGCCAGCGTCCCGGTGATGGCCCAGGAAGAAGCGCCGGCCACCGAAGCCGTTGCCGTCGAACAAGACCTTGCCAGCCTCGTCGGCCTCTCGGTCGCCGACAGCGCCGGTGAGACCGTCGGCGTGGTCGTCAATGTCGTTCTGCGTGCGGACGAAGACGCGCTCGTCGTCATCGAGCTCCCCTCGGCCCTGTCGAACGGCACGAGCGAGCTGCGCGCCGTCGCCCTCGGCGGCGTCGAGCGCCTGTCGGATACGGGCCTCGTGCTCGCGGCCATGACGCTCGAGGCGGTTCGCGCCGAGCCGGCCTTCGCCTACGCGGCCGATGCCGAGACGGTGGTGCCGCTCGCCACGACCGAGGCCCCGGCCACGACCGAAGCCCCTGCCGCGGCCGAAACGCCGGCCGAAGGCGCGACGGTAGCCCAGTAACGCCGTTGGCGGGGCCGGGGGGCTTCCCCCCCCCCCCGCCACTCTCGGGCCTGCCCCAGAGGTTTCCCGGTCCGCTCGCCTTCTCGCGACCGGGTTAACCGCTCCCTAACGCGACAGCGTCAATACTCGCCGGCAAGGGCCGGATGGTCCGGCCTCGCGCGGGGCGCGCGCGCAAGGGCGCAGATGCCATGGCCGGCCTCTTTGATCAGAGCACCCTTCTCAGCATCGGCATCCTCGTGATGCTGGTTGCCATTCCGGGCACCTTCTTCGTCGATCAGGTGCTGGGATCGGCGGCCTTCGGATTCGTCACGAACTATCTGATCCTGACCGTGGGCGGATTTGTGGGCGCCTGGGCCTTCACCGAGGCCTATGGCACGCTCGCCGTCGTCTCGCGCCATCCGCACGGCCTCTTCATGGCGATCACCGCGGGCGCCTGCGTGCTCTTCCTCAGCGCGGCCGCGATCCGGCGATTGTGCTTCCGCTGAGCCCTCAGGCGGCGTCGAGCTCGGCCCGGATGGCGGTGAAGACCGCATCGAACATCGCCGGCGTCAGCCGCCCCGTCTGGGTGTTGTAGCGCGAGCAGTGATAGCTGTCGTAGAGCACACGCCGCCCGAGTTCATGGCGGGCGCCATGGGCGAAGGGAGCCTCCCGCACCGGCATGTCGAGCGCCCGCAGCACGCTCTCGTGGGCGATGCGCCCGAGCGCGAGGATGACGCGCAGGCGCGGCAGGGCGGCGAGGCGCGCGGAAAGGAAGCGGCGGCAGGTGGCTGCCTCCTCCGGTGTCGGTTTGTTCGCCGGCGGCACGCAGCGCACTGCATTGGTGATCATCGCATCCGTGAGCGTGAAGCCGTCATCGGGGCGGGCCGCATAGGTGCCGCGCGCAAAGCCATGGGCGGCGAGCGTGCCGTAGAGCAGCTCCCCCGCCACATCGCCCGTGAAGGGCCGCCCGGTGCGGTTGGCGCCCTTGAGGCCGGGCGCGAGGCCCACGACGAGAAGGCGCCCCTCCCGGTCACCGAAGGAGGGCACCGCCCCGTTGAACCAGCCCGGATTGGCCCGCGCGCTCTCGGCCCGGAAGGCGACGAGGCGGGGGCAGAGCGGGCAGTCGCTCCGCGGCTCGGCGAGGGAGCCCGGTGCTCCGTTCACGGAAGGAGATCGTCGAGCTCGGGGTTGCCGGTCTCCTCGCGGGTGTTGCCCCCGTTTCCGGCATTGCCCGGCCCGGGCCCGGCGGGATGGTTGCGGCCCTGACGCTCGATGCGGGGGCGCAGCGTGACGAGATCGATGAAGGTGTCGGCCTGGCGGCGCAGCTCGTCGGCGATCATGGGCGGGGAGGTGCGCATGGTGGACACCACCGACACCCGAATGCCCTTGCGCTGGAGCGCCTCGACGAGGCGGCGGAAATCGCCATCGCCCGAAAACAGCACCACATGGTCGAGATGCTCGGCCATCTCCATGGCGTCGACGGCGAGCTCGATGTCCATGTTGCCCTTCACCTTGCGGCGGCCGCTCGCATCGGTGAACTCCTTGGTGGGCTTGGTGATCATCGTGAAGCCGTTATAGTCCAGCCAGTCGATCAGTGGACGGATGGGCGAATATTCCTGATCCTCCGCGAGCGCGGTGTAGTAGAAGGCCCGCACGAGGCGCGCTTCCTGGGAAAACTCCTCGAGGAGGCGCTTGTAGTCGATGTCGAAGCCGAGATTCTTGGCGGCCATATAGAGGTTGGCGCCGTCGATGAAGAGCCCCAGCCGTTCGTCCTCGTAAAAAAACATGCCTGCAATACCTCTTGACTATGGGGTCCCGGATGTGCCCCTGACGGGGCGCCCGCTCGAACGCGGCCGGAGGATCCGGCCCGCCACCGGTTTCAAACGAACCTCGCTACCGTGATTCTCATCGCCTTCGGTGCCAATCTTCCCAGCCGTGAAGGCCCGCCGGAGGCGACCTTCGCGAGCGTGCTCGTCCGGCTGCCGCGCTTCGGCGTGCGGCCGCTCGCCTGGTCGCGCCTCTATCGCTCGCCCGCCCTCGCGCCGACGGGCCAGCCGGTCGATCAGCCCGACTTCCTCAATGCCGTGATCGCCGTCCGCACCGACCTCTCGGCAGAGGCGCTGCTTGGCGTCCTGCACCGCGTGGAAGCGCAAATCGGACGGCGCCGCCGCCGGGCGAACGAGCCCCGATCCATCGATCTCGACCTCATCGACTATCACGGCACGGTAACAGCGCAAAGCGGTCTGCGGGGGGACTCCGCCCGCCTCGTGCGCCCGCTCGTGCTGCCTCACCCCCGCGCCGACCAGCGCCGCTTCGTGCTCGACCCGCTCGCCGAGATCGTCCCGCGCTGGCGCCACCCGCGTTCGGGCCGCACGCTCGCCGAGCTGCGGCGGCGTC
>JACAEB010000076.1 GCA_013389075.1 Alphaproteobacteria bacterium | reverse complement strand
CCGCGGCCCGGTAGAGCGTCTCGATGACGAGCGTCGATTTTCCGCCCCCGGACACGCCGGTGACGCAGGTGAAGGTGCCGAGGGGGATGTCGGCGGTCACGTCCTTGAGGTTGTTGCCGCGCGCGCCCTTCACGCTCAGCATGCGCCTGGGGTTGACGGGCCGCCGTTCGGCCGGCACCGGCACCTCGCGCGCGCCGGAGAGATATTTGCCCGTGAGGCTCGCCTCGGCGCGCATGATCTCCGCCGGAGGCCCCTCGGCGACGACCGTTCCTCCGTGCACCCCCGCGCCGGGGCCCATGTCGACGACATAGTCGGCGGCGCGGATGGCGTCCTCGTCATGCTCCACCACGATGACGGTGTTGCCGAGATCGCGCAGCCGCTTCAGCGTCTCGAGAAGGCGCGCATTGTCGCGCTGATGGAGCCCGATCGAGGGCTCGTCGAGCACATAGAGCACGCCCGTGAGCCCCGAGCCGATCTGGCTCGCAAGGCGGATGCGCTGGCTCTCCCCGCCCGACAGCGTGCCGCTGCCCCGCGACAGAGTGAGATAGTCGAGCCCCACATTGTCGAGGAAATAGAGCCGGTCGCAGATCTCCTTGAGGATGCGCTGGGCGATCTCGGCCTTCTTGGGACTGAGCGTTCCGGGCAGGGCCTTGAACCAGGCGACGGCCTCGCGGATCGAGAGCTGCGAGACCGCGCCGATATGCTCGCCCGCGATCTTCACGGCCAGCGCCTCGGGCTTGAGGCGGAAGCCGCCGCAGGCCACGCAGGGCGTCGTGCCCTGGAAGCGGCCGATCTCCTCGCGGATCCATTCGCTCTCGCTCTCGCGCCAGCGCCGCTCGAGATTGGGGACGACGCCCTCGAAGGTCTTTTCCGTCTCGTAGCGCCTGAGGCCGTCATCATAGACGAAGCGGATCTTGTCCGACCCTGACCCGTTGAGCAGCACCTCCCGCACCGTCTGCGGCAGTTCGGACCAGGGCCGGGTCAGCGAAAATCTGTAATGCTTCGACAGGGCGTCGAGCGTCTGCTTGTAGAAGGGCGAGGTCGTCCGCGCCCAGGGGGCGATGGCCCCGTCCTTGAGGCTGAGCCCGCCATCGGGCACCACGAGCTCGGGATCGATGAAGATCTCCGTGCCCAGACCATCGCAGACCGGGCAGGCGCCGAAGGGATTGTTGAACGAGAAGAGACGCGGCTCGATCTCGGAAATGGTGAAGCCCGACACGGGGCAGGCGAATTTTTCGGAGAAGAGGATACGCTCGGGCGAGGCGGCGTCATCCCGATCGGCGCCGGCGGCGCGCCGCGGCGGATCGGCGAGTTCGGCGATGGCGATCCCGTCGGCGAGCTTCAGCGCTGTCTCGAGCGAATCGGCGAGTCGGCTCTCGAGCCCCGCGCGGATGACGATGCGGTCGACGACCACCTCGATGTCGTGCTTGAGCTTCTTGTTGAGCGCGGGCGGGGTCTCGAGCTCGTGGAAGGCCCCGTCGATCTTGACGCGCTGGAAGCCCTTCTTCAGAAGCTCGGCCAGCTCCTTGCGGTACTCGCCCTTCCGTCCCCGGACGATCGGCGCGAGGAGATAGAGCCGGCTGCCCTCGGGCAGCTCCATCAGCCGGTCGACCATCTGGCTCACGGTCTGCGCCTCGATGGGCAGGCCCGTGGCCGGCGAATAGGGCACGCCCACCCGCGCCCACAGAAGGCGCATGTAGTCGTGGATCTCGGTGACGGTGCCCACGGTCGAGCGCGGGTTGCGCGAGGTCGTCTTCTGCTCGATGGAAATGGCCGGCGACAGCCCCTCGATCGAATCGACGTCCGGCTTCTGCATCATCTCGAGGAACTGCCGGGCATAGGCCGACAGGCTCTCGACATAACGGCGCTGGCCCTCGGCATAGATGGTGTCGAAGGCGAGCGAGGACTTGCCCGAGCCGGAGAGGCCGGTGATGACGATCAGCTCGTCGCGCGGCAGGTCGAGCGAGACGTTCTTGATATTGTGCTCGCGCGCGCCGCGTATGGACAGGGTCTTGAGCAAGGGGGGCGGACTTTCTCGAGGGGGGAGGTGCCCCCAACATAGTCCGCCCCGGCCAGAATGAAATAGGGGCGTGTGCGGCCCCCGTCAGCCGCCCTGCCGGCCCTCCATCGCGGCGCGGTTGGCCCGGCGGAACTCGCCGAGCGAGAAGCGGCCGTCGCCGTCCGCGTCATAATCGGCGAAGACGAGATGGGGCTCGCTCGCATCGGGGTCGATCGCGCTTACGGGCAGGTCCTGCCAGGCGGCCCATTCGGACCGGTCCACCCACCCGTTTTCGTTCGCGTCGATCTGGCGGAACAGGAGCTCGGAGTTGAGGAGGTCCTCGCCCTGATCGAACTCGGACCAGAAGTCACCCTGGCCCGAGGCGGGCGGCGGGGCGAGCGCGACGAGGGCGGCCGAGATGGCGAGGGCCGAAACGAGGGCGGTCTTCATGGCGGGGTCCTCCATGGATGTGAGCTGACGACGGGCTGGGCTGTCACGCGGGTGCCGCGGGTGCCTGTCTGGCAGGTCAGCCGCTTCCGCTTGTCACGCCAACACTTGGCAAGCGTCATGGTTGCCCGAAGGGCTGCCCCCGTGCCCCGGGTGACAGTGCCGGATGCGACCAGTATCGTGAGCGCCCGATTCCACCCGATTGCGGACAGAGAGCGACACAGAGAGGGGCCGGTCCATGCCAGGCAGCGTCAACAAGGTGATTCTCATCGGCAATCTCGGCGCCGATCCCGAGATCAAGCAGACCCAGGACGGGCGCCCGGTGGGCCGGCTGCGCATCGCCACCTCCGAGAGCTGGCGCGACAAGACCACCGGCGAGCGGCGCGAGAAGACCGAGTGGCACAACGTCGTCCTCTTCAGCGAGGGCCTGTGCCGGGTGGCCCAGCAATATCTGCGCAAGGGCTCGAAGGTCTACATCGAGGGCCAGCTCCAGACCCGCAAATGGCAGGATCAGTCCGGCCAGGACCGCTATACGACGGAGGTGGTGCTGCAGGGTTTCAACAGCGTGCTGACGATGCTCGACGGCCGCTCCGGCGCCGGCGGCGGCGAGGCCGGCTTCGGCGAGAGCGGGGGCGGCTATGGCGGGGGCTCGGGCGGCGGCGGCGGGGCCGGCGGCGGGCTCAAGGACGATCTCAACGACGACATCCCCTTCTGAGGCGGCGGAACGGCCGCTCGCGGCCGGCTTCTGGTCTCCGTGCCGATCGGCTAGACTGGACCGATCCAGAGGAGACACGCGCATGTTCACGCCCAATTTCACCGTCTTGCGTCCCGGGGCGGCGCTTTCTGCCCTCGTAGGTGCGCTCTTCGCGCTTGCGGCCTGCGCCACCGGTCTGCCGGTCACCACCGATGTCGCCCCCGACTATGATTTCTCGGCGGTCCGGACCTATGCCTTCGTCAGCGAGGAGCCGCTGCTTGCCCGGCGCAGCGATGCCGAGATCAGCCCCCTGATCGAGCCCGCCATCCGGCGGTCGATCGACGCCCAGATGGCCGCCAAGGGCTACACGAAGGTGCCGCTGGCGGAGGCGGATCTCTCCATCGCCTTCACCCTCGGCACGCGCGAGCGCATCGACGTGACCCCGTGGGGGCCCTATGGACGGTCCTGGCGGCGCTATTACGGCTGGTATGACGACCCGTTCTACACGGATGTGGACGTCTACACCGAAGGCGTGCTCGCCATCGACATGTTCGACGCCCGCTCCTATCAGCCGGTCTGGCACGGCTGGACGCGCTCCCGCCTCTACGGGCAGCGCGACGTGGCCGGGCTCGTCGATCCGGCCGTGAGCGCCATTCTCGGCGCCTTTCCCTCGCGAGGCGGCGGCGCGCTGGCCGCGCTCGCGCCGTGACGCTGTCGCCGTTCGGGCTGTTCCTGATCGGCGCCGCCGCGGTGCTCCTCGTCGGGCTCCTGATTGGGCGGCAGCGCCTCTCGGCGGAGGAGCGCGCCCGCCAGCGCGCCGACCGGCGCCGCCGCCGGGGTGACGATTGACCGGTCCGGGCCGCCGATTTCGGGTGCAATCGGCCGGGCGAGCGCCCAAGTTAGAAAGACCGGCCCCGAAGGGGGTCTCAACCCGCACCGACGGGAGGCGCGCATGACCGGCCTCGTCATCTTCCTCGTGGTCTTTCTCCTCGTGCTGGGTGCATTCGGCTTCCTCGCCGTGTCGCAGATCAAGTTTCCCGACGACCGGGACGACATTTTCGGCGACGACCGCCGCTGAGCCGCGGCCCCCCCCTCGGGACGTATCGCCCCGACCGGGCCTTGAGCACGATCAAGAACCTCGCTCCAGCGGACCGCTAGCCTTAGCATCAGGGCGCGCTTCAGCCCGCCTGCCCGTGCAACCCGACCCGGGGGCCGGGCGTTACCGACTGTGGCTGAGGCGAGATGCGCGATGGGCGCGTCGGGAGCGGGGCGGTCCCACGGCCGCCGGTCGGGCCGGCATACCGGCCAGGAGGCGGTCTGCGTCCGCTCCCGATCAAACGGGAGAAAGGACGATGCTGCTCGCACCCCTGTTCAGGAGCTTCGTGAAGTCCGGGCGTCTCACGGTGACCGATCCCTCCGGGCGCCGGCAGGATTTCGGCACCCCCCATCCCGATCTTCCGCCGGCCCACATGGTCGTCCGTACACGGCGGGCCGAGCGGGCGCTTCTCCTCAAGCCGCAGCTCACGCTGGGCGAATGCTACATGCGCGGCGAGCTGACACTCGCCGAGGGCGACATCGCCGACCTTCTGCGCCTCATCGCCGTCAATCTCGGCCGGGGCTACGGTCCGCCCGTCTTCGAGGCGCTGGCGCGGCTGCGGCGCTGGACGCGCACCGTGCAGCAGTACAATCCCGTCGGCCGGGCCCAGAAGAACGTCTCCCACCATTACGACCTCTCGCGCCGCCTCTACGAGACCTTCCTCGATCCGGACATGCAGTATTCCTGCGCCTATTTCGGCCGGCCCGACGACACGCTCGAGGCCGCCCAGGCCAAGAAGAAGCGTCACATTGCGGCCAAGCTCGCGCTCGAGCCGGGTATGCGGGTGCTCGACATCGGCTCGGGCTGGGGCGGCCTTGGCCTCTATCTTGCCCGCGAGTGCGGCGTCGAGGTGGTGGGGGTGACGCTGTCGAGGGAGCAGTGCGAGCTCGCGCGGGAGCGCGTGGCCGCGGCCGGGCTCTCCGGCCGCGTCGACATCCGGCTCCAGGACTACCGGACACTGACGGACCGGTTCGACCGGGTCGTGTCGGTCGGCATGTTCGAGCATGTGGGCGTCGGTCACTACCAGGAGTATTTCGACAAGCTGCACGCGCTCCTTGAACCCGATGGCGCCGCGCTCATCCATTTCATCACCCGCTCCGACGGGCCGGGACACACGAACCTCTTCATACGGAAATACATCTTTCCGGGCGGCTACACGCCGGCGCTGAGCGAGGTACTGCCGCCCATCGAGCGTTCGGGGCTGATCCTCTCCGATCTCGAGATCCTGCGCCTGCACTATGCCGAGACGCTGAAGGCCTGGCGCGAGCGCTTCCTCGCGCACCGCGAGGAGGTGGTGCGGCTCTATGACGAGGCCTTCCTGCGGATGTGGGAATTCTACCTCGCCGGCGCCGAGATGGGTTTCCGCCATCAGGGCCTCGTGGTGAGCCAGATCCAGCTCGCCCGCTCCATCGACGCGCTGCCCGTGGTGCGCGACTACATGGTGGACTGGGAGCGCGGCCACGCCGTGCCGCGCCCGCTCGCGCCCGCCCACGCGGCCTGACGCCGGCTCAGCCGAGCGTGACCCCGTCGCTGCCGATGTCGGAAATGGCGTAGGTGCGTCCGATCACCTCGTAGAATTCCTCGATGAGGGCGCACGGAAACTGCTCGCCGCCCGACCGGCGGCGATAGTCCGTCCAGGCGAAGACCGACTGCTCGAGCCGGCCGAGAATGTCGCCGAGGTCCCAGAACAGCTCCCGCGCATCGGCGAGCACGCCGACGAGAGGCCCCGCATTCTGATCCTGCACGAGCGCGCTGTAGCTGTCGCGATAGCGCGTGAGGATGTCGAGCGAGGCGCGCCAGTCGTCCCTGATCCGGACACGGAGCTGTTTGGCGATCGAGGCGAGGCGGCGGCGATGGTTGGGCGTGATCGCCTCGCGCGGCGCCCAGTGCTGGGTGAGCCAGCCGGCGAACTGCGTCAGCCGCGGCTGGAGCGTCGCGTATTCGTCCTCGAAATAGGTGACACCGGTCCAGGCGCGGAAGGCCTCGAGGGCGGTGTCCTCCTGAAGGCGCAGCGCCATCACGAGCGGCATCAGCGCCTTGAGGTCGTTCGCCTCGATGATCTTGGTGACGAAGGCCTCGATGTCGCGGGTGCCGACCTTGGTCCCCTCGAAGGCGCGCAGCACGACGGGACGCAGGCGCTGGCGCAGGCGCGCCTGGATGCGCGTGCGCGTCTCGTCCGTGAGGTCGAGATAGGCCGTCGGAATAGCAAGGCCCGCCCGCTCGAACGCGTCCTCGATGAGATAGGGGCTGAGCGTGGGCAGGCTGGCGAGCACGTCGAGTCGCTCGCGGTCGGCCGCGAGCGAGCGCCTCAGTCCCGCATCGTCCCGGAACTTGGCGGCGAAGAAGCGCTGGAAGGAGTCGGCGTTGTGGATGAACCCCTCGCCCCCTTCCTCGGGCCGCTCGACATTGTAGGGCAGGAAGACGAGCGTGTTGTGGGTCTCGAGCGGATTGTCCGTATGCCGCACCGCATTGTGGTCGATATACTTGAAGATGATGGACCGGTTGAGGACGGTCGCGTCGAACAGGAACCTGTCCGACCCGCCCGACCCGATCAGGCCCAGCGTGGCGGCGAGCACGTCGTATTTCTTCGTCGGGCCCGACTTCAGGAAGTATCGCAGCAGCGTCCGATCCATGAGCGCCTCAGATCGGCAGGCGCGCAAGGCGCGTGCGTTCGAGCGTGTCGTAGCCCTTCAACACCGCGTCCCAGTCGCGCCGGGGCGGGTCATAGGTGAGTACGATCGCGAGGGGTTCGATCCGGCTCAGCCGGCCCCGCAGCCGCAGCGCGAAGGGCTCGGCCTCGCCGGGCAGGGTGCGGATGTCGAAGTCGATGGTGAGGTCGGGCCGGAGCTCGGCGAGGGCGAGGATGCGCTCGCGCAGGGCTTCGTCGGTCGTCACCCGCAGGCCGCCGCGGGCGATGTCGACGATGGGGCAGGTCTGGCCCTCTATGGTGACGGCGAGGCCCTCCACCACATACCGCCGGTCCTTGCGCCGTTCCCGCATGTCACGCCTCACGCCCGAAAGGAGTTTCCCCCCGCACGCGGTCAGGCTAGGCGGGGGAGCGTGAAGATTTGGTTGTGCCGGGCGGGTGGACGGCGCCGGTCAGGGAACGACCCGGTGATCGTTGATGAAGTCGATGTCGGGCCGCTCGCCGATGAAGGTCGAGACCATGTCGACATAGGGGAAGGCCCCGCCCCAGGGGGGCGCGGGGATCGCGCCCCTGTTGTCGAGAACGGCCGCCTTCCAGTCCGAATAATGATCGAACCACATCTCGTAGACCCGCCGGTAGGGCTGGCTGTCGAAGATGACCTTGTAGGCGACGAAGCGCCGGAGGCCCTTCACCTTCGCAAGGGACGGCGCGGCGCTCTCGAGGAACCAGCGCTCGCCGTCCTCCTCCGAGACACCTTCCGGATAGCGGAAGGCGACGATCCACCGGTAATAGGGACTGGCCTTCGGCGGGGGCCATTTGCCGAGGAAGTCCTCGTCGGGATTGACCGGGATCGTGGCGTTGATGGTCTCGACCTGGCCCGGCCGGCCCGCCCAGCCGCCCGTGGGCGCCGTATAGCGGCTGATCCCGTAATCATTGCGGATGCGGCTTTCGACATAGGCCTCGCGGCTGTCGAAGATGATCTCGGTCATCCGCCCCCGATAGACGTTGAAGACATCCGCCTCCTCCGGAACCATGTAGGACCGGAACGAAACATAATGGCGCTGCCAGGCCTTGTAATAGGAGCGGACCTCGGGCGCGTGGAAGGTCATGTACCAGCGGTCGACCCAGAGGAGATCCACCCCTTCGTCGGGCTGGATGAAGATGTAGTGCTTGATGGCGTTGACCGAGCGGTCCTCCTGCGCATGGGCGCCGGTGCCGGCGGCGAGAACGGTCGCAAGAAGGGCTGCGAGCCTGAGCCACCCCGCCCGGGGGCGGGCGTCGCGAAAGAGGGGCCTGTTTCTGCTCATTCTCGCACTCCTGTCGCGGCTCGCCGCCATCCTCGCGCGGCCTGTCACGGAAACGGGACCGGTGCGGCCGGACCTTCGTCGCGGCCTCCGGACGATTCGCGCCGGGCGGGGTTGCCATCCGTGCCTTGGTCGCTAGCTTGTGCCGATGGGGACACCGGGGCGGGCGTCGCGCGGGTCGCATCAGGCAGCAAGGGGTGTTCGCCGTGCCCAGGACCGAAATCGACGCGCTTCTCGAGCAGCGCGAGGCCATCGTCGCCTTCGGACGCATGGCGCTCCAGTCGTCCGATCTGAACGCCATCCTGACCGAGGCCTGCCGGCTCACGAGCCGGGCGCTCGAGACCGAGCTCGCCAAGGTGATGGAGCTGCGCGAGGACGGGCAGAGCCTGCGCGTGGTCGCCGGGGTCGGCTGGCAGGACGGCATCGTCGGCGAGGAGACCGTTCCCGCTCTCCAATCCTCCTCCGAAGGCTTCGCCCTCGCCACCGGAAAGCCGGTCGTCTCCGAATCGGAGCGGTCAGAGGAGCGCTTCGACTATGCCGACTTCCTGAAGCGGCACGGCGTGAAGGCGATGGTCAACGTGGTCATTCCGGGTGCGGACGGTCAGCGCCCCTACGGACTGCTCCAGGTCGACAGCACGAAGCCCCGCGATTTCTCTAAGAACGACGTCGAGTTCCTGCAGAGCTACGCCAACCTCGTCGGCGCGGCCGTCGATCGCCACGTCTATTCCGAGCGCCTCGCCGAGAGCCTGCGGGTGCAGGAACGGCTCTTCGACGAGCTCCAGCACCGCGTGAAGAACAACATCGCGACCATCGCGAGCATCCTGCGCATGAAGGCCCGCCGCACCGCCAATCCGGCGGTGAAGACCGAATTGGCCGATGTCATCTCCCGCATCGAGGTCCTCGCCGAACTGCATCGCAACCTCGCCGCCTCGAGCCGCACCGACCGGGTCGATCTCGGCGGCTATCTCTCGGCCATCGTCTCGAATGTCGCCGCCTTCAGCGAGGTCACCGACGAGGCGTTCCGGCTCGAGGTGGATGCGGACCGTGTGCAGGTCGGATCGGACATGGCCATTCCGCTCGGGCTCGTCGCGAACGAGTTCGTGACGAACAGCCTCAAGCACGGCTCGCGGACGGACGAGATCGTGCTGACGCTTCGCCTCACGGAGTAGGACGGCGCCGTCGCGCTCACGCTCCGGGACAACGGTCCGGGCGTCCCCGAGGGCGCGCTGTCCGCCCGGAACGAGCAGGAGACGGGGAGCGGGCTCGGCCTCATCGAGGCGCTCCTGACCCAGATCGGCGCGCGCTTCCGGTGGTCCGGCACGGAGGGCACGGCCCTCGAGGCGATCATTCCCCGCGAGCGCTAGGCGCCGGCGGCCGTCGGCGGCCTCCGACAGGCTTTTTTTGGCGGCGGCGGCGTGCTACCCCCTAGATGGATCCTGATTCAGCCTGCGGGGATCCACGGGGAGGGCCCGCACCGGTCCGCCCGACCCGCTCGACGAGGCCCGCCCGCCACCGGTGAGGAACCCCACGGACCGGCGGGCACCGCCTCCTGAGCCCGGCCCCCCGCAGGGCTCCCCAAACGGCACCAGAGAACACAAGACCACATGGCGACCGACGAGACGGGCCCCACCGGCCCAAGCCCCAGTGACGTGAAGCCCATCACGATCGAAGAGGAGATGAAGCGCTCCTATCTCGATTACGCGATGAGCGTCATCGTGAGCCGGGCGCTTCCGGATGTGCGTGACGGGCTCAAGCCGGTGCACCGGCGCATCCTCTACGCCATGCATGTGCAGGGTTTCGACTGGTCAAAGCCCTATCGGAAATCCGCCCGCGTGGTCGGCGACGTCATCGGTAAGTTCCACCCGCACGGGGACTCGGCCGTCTATGACGCGCTCGTGCGGATGGCGCAGGACTTTTCCATGCGCCTGCCGCTCATCGACGGGCAGGGCAATTTCGGCTCCGTCGACGGCGATCCGCCCGCGGCCATGCGCTACACCGAGGCGCGGCTCGCCAAGGCCGCCGGAAGCCTTCTGGCCGACATCGACAAGAACACGGTCGACTTCCAGCCCAATTACGACGCCTCCGAGGAAGAGCCGACCGTTCTGCCGGCGCGCTATCCCAACATCCTCGTGAACGGGGCGGGCGGGATTGCGGTGGGCATGGCCACGAACATTCCGCCCCACAATCTCGGCGAGATCATCGACGCGACGATCGCCTATATCGAGGATCCCGAGATCTCGCCCGAGGCGCTGCTCGGCATCGTTCCGGGTCCGGACTTTCCGACAGGCGGCATCATCATCGGACGCTCCGGTTCACGGTCCGGCCTCCTCACGGGACGCGGCTCGGTGGTCGTGCGCGGGCGGGCGAGCATCGAGGAGATCCGGAAGGACCGCGAAGCCATCATCATCACCGAGATCCCCTATCAGGTGAACAAGGCGACGATGGTGGAGAAGATCGCCGATCTCGTCCGTGAGAAGAAGATCGAGGGCATCTCCGACATCCGCGACGAGAGCGACAGGCAGGGCATGCGCGTCGTCGTCGAGCTCAAGCGCGACGCGCAGGGCGAGGTCGTGCTGAACCAGCTCTACCGCTTCACCCAGCTCCAGACGACCTTCGGGGTGAACATGCTGGCGCTCGACGGCGGCCGGCCCGAGCTCATGTCCCTGAAGGAGATGCTGGCGGCCTTCGTCTGGTTCCGCGAGCAGGTCATCACCCGGCGGACGAAATTCGATCTCGGCAAGGCGCGCGATCGCGCCCATGTGCTCGTGGGCCTCGCCATCGCGGTCGCCAATGTCGACGAGGTGATCCGCCTCATCCGCGAAAGTCCCGATCCGGCCACCGCGCGCGCCCGGCTGATCGAGCGGGACTGGCCGGCGCACGACATGGCGCCCTACATCAAGCTCATCGCCGATCCGCGCAGCCAGCTCAGCGAGGCGGGCACGCTGCGCCTCTCGGAGGAGCAGGCGCGGGCCATTCTCGATCTCAGGCTCCAGCGGCTGACGGCGCTCGGGCGCGAGGAGATCGGCGACGAGCTCAAGAAGCTCCGTGCCGAGATCGAGGACTATCTCGACATATTGCGATCGCGCCCGCGCCTGCTCGGGATCGTGCGCGAGGAGCTGGCCGCCGTGCGGTCCGAATTCGCGACCCCGCGCCGGACCGAGATCGTCGAGGCCGAGGCCGACATGCTCGACGAGGACCTCATCCAGTCCGAGGACATGGTGGTGACCGTCACCCATGGCGGTTACATCAAGCGCGTGCCGCTCTCGATCTACCGGCCGCAGCGGCGCGGCGGAAAGGGCCGGGCCGGCATGGCGATGAAGGAGGAGGATTTCGTCGCCCGCCTCTTCGTCGCCAACACCCATACGCCCGTGCTCTTCTTCTCCTCGATCGGCATGGTCTACAAGCTGAAGGTCTGGCGCCTGCCCGAGGGCAGCCCGCAGGCGCGGGGCAAGGCGATGGTGAACCTCCTGCCGCTCGCCGAGGGCGAACGCATCACCACCGTCATGCCGCTGCCCGAGGACGAGGACCAGTGGGCCTCGCTCAACATCATGTTCGCCACGCTGAGCGGCAATGTGCGCCGCAACGAGCTGTCCGATTTCACCAATGTCATGGCGAACGGCAAGATCGCGATGAAGCTCGATGCGGCCGACGACGCCATCGTGGACGTGCAGATCTGTACGGATGCGGACGATGTGCTGCTGACGACGCGCGCGGGCAAGTCGATCCGCTTCCGCGTCTCGGACGTGCGCGTCTTTAAGGGCCGCGAGTCCACCGGCGTGCGCGGCATCCGCCTCGCCGAGGGCGACGAGCTCGTGGGCATGACGATCATCCGCCATGTGGAGGCGACCCCCGCCGAGGCGCGCGCCTATCTGCGCCATGCCGCGCTCCTGAGGCGGGCATCGGCCGAGGAGGGGACCGAACACGCGGAGGAGCCCGTCGCCGAGGCGGGCGAGGAGGCGGAGGAGGCGACGCTCTCGCCCCAGCGCTTCGCAGAGCTCGGCGGCCAGGAGCAGTTCCTCCTCACGGTGACGGAAAAGGGCTTCGGCAAGCGTACCTCCGCCTTCCACTATCGCACCATGGGCCGGGGCGGGCAGGGCGTGATCGCCATGGATGTGGGCGCGCGCACGGGCGGGGTCGTCGCCTCCTTCCCGGTGGAGGAGGGCGACCAGATCATGCTCGTCACCGATGGCGGTCAGCTCATCCGCTGTCCGGTCGCGGAAATCTCGCTCCAGAGCCGCGGCACGCGCGGTGTGACGATTTTCCGCACCGCCGAGGATGAGAAGGTCGTCTCGGTCGAGCATGTCCCCGACGTCGCCGAGGAAGACGAACCGGAGGCCGGGGCTTAACGTTACTTCGCGGTGTGTCCGATTGTCTGGCCGCAGGGCGGGATCGGCCCAATCCGGTCTGCCACGTCACTTTCTTCCTTAACGGCATGACTTCGGTGCGGGGGGCCACCGCCCTGGCGGCGCGCGGAAACATGCGGCGGCGACTTGCCCGTCGGTGAAAAAAATCTTCAATTTGCGCGTCCGCATTATGACAGTTTAAGAGACTATTTCCGATTTTGTTCTAGGTCTCATAAAAGTTGCGTCGCTTTCTGGAGACCGAAGATGAGAATGGGCCTGCAAAACCTGTCGATCGCCGTCAAGATTCCCGTGCTCGTCGCGGGCAGCGCGCTGATGCTGGCAAGCGTCCTCGGGGTCGTCGCCTACCGCTCGGGCGCCGAGCTCGCGCGGACGAATGTCGAGAAGCTGATGCTCACCGTCGCAGATGATCAGAGCACGCGCCTTCTCACCTATCTGCAGTCGATCCGGGAGGATCTCGTCTCGCTCGCCGCCGCGCCCGGCACCGCCGAGGCCATCGCGGCCTTCACCACCGCCTGGGACGGGATCGAGGCCGGCGGCGAACCGGCGACGACGCGGCTTCAGGCGAGCTACATCACGGACAATCCGTACCCGGTCGGACAGAAGGACGAGTTCGTGAGCCCGCGCGACGGCTCGGCCTATGCCGCCGCCCATGAGCGCTACCATCCCTGGTTCCGGTCAATCCTGAAGGCGCGGGGCTATTACGACATCTTCCTGTTCGATCCGCGCGGCAATCTCGTCTACACGGTCTACAAGGAAGCCGATTTCGCCACCAATCTGCGCACCGGTCCCTGGACCGAGACCGACCTTGGCGCTGCCTTTCGCGCGGCCGAGGCCCGTCCCGTTCCGGGCACGGTCAGCTTCTTCGACTTCCGCCCCTATGCGCCGAGCGCGGATGCGCCGGCCAGCTTCATCGCGACGCCCGTCCTCGCGGAGGGCCGCCTCGTCGGCGTCCTCGCCTTCCAGATGCCGGTCGACCGGATGAACGCGGCGATGGACGTGCACGGATGGCTCGGCACGCTGGGCGAGTCGGTCCTCGTCGGCGGCGACAACCGGTTCCGCAACGACTCCCGCTTCTCCGACACGAACGACATCCTGACCGCCTCGCTCAGCCATCCGGCGATCGGGGAAGCGCGCGCGGGCGAGCCCGCGCGCGGCGTGCTCTCGGACTATCGCGGCCACAGCTTCCAGCTCGCCGCCGAGCCGCTCGCCTTCGAGGGCACGCAGTATGCGGTGGTGGCGCTGGCCGAGGAAGGGGAGATCCACGCCCCCGTGGTCGCGCTGCGCAACAAGATCGCGCTCATCACGCTGGTGGCGCTGGCCGCGGTGACGGGTCTTGCCGTGCTCTTCGCCCGGACGATCACCGGCCCGCTCACCGGCATTGCGGGCCTCATGTCGCGTCTGGCCGGCGGGGACACCGCGTTCGCCGTGTCGGGCGCCGAGCGGGGCGACGAGGTCGGCGCCATGGCCCGCGCGGTCGAGGTGTTCCGTGAGAATGCGATCGAGCGCCAGCGGCTCGAGGCGCAGCAGGCGAGCGAGCTCGCCGCGCGTACCGCGCGCGAGGGGGCGATGAGCCGCCTCATCGCCGCGTTCCGCTCGGAGGTGGCGAGCCTTGCGGGCTCCGTCGGTGGACGGATGGACAGCCTCGGCGCCATCGGCGAAACGCTCGCCTCGAGCTCCGACACCGCCTCGAGCTCGGCGATGTCGGTGGCCTCCGCCACCGAACAGGCCTCCGTCAACGTGCAGACCATCGCCTCCTCGACCGAGGAGCTCGCGGTCGCCATCCGCGACATCGCGGCCCAGTCGGCGGACGCCAACACGCTTGCGGGCGAGGCGAGCCGCTCGGCCGCCGCGGCGAATGCGAAGGTGAGCTCGCTTGCGACCGCCGCCGACCGCATCGGCGAGGTGGTGACGCTGATCCAGACCATTGCGAGCCAGACCAATCTCCTCGCGCTCAACGCGACCATCGAGGCCGCGCGCGCCGGGGAGGCGGGCAAGGGCTTTGCGGTCGTGGCCTCGGAGGTGAAGGCGCTCGCGGGCCAGACGGCGCGCGCCACCGAGGAGATCGCGACCCAGGTCGCGACCATCCAGGGCGAGACGGGCGAGGCGGTGGAAGGCATCGGCGCCATCGCCCGGCTGATCGGCGAGGTGAACGGCTACATGACCTCCATCGCGGCGGCGATCGAGGAGCAGGGCGCGGCGACCGACGAGATCAGCCGGTCGGTGCAGCAGGCCGCCGACGGCACGCGCACGGTGGCCGGCGAGGTGGACGCGGTGCGGGGCGCGGCCGAGGCGACCTCGCGGGCGGCCGAGGAGACCCTGACGGCCTCGCGCGCGGCCGCAGAGGAGGTGAACCGCCTCAAGGCCTCGATCGAGGGCTTTCTCGGCGAGGTCGCGCGCGTCGCCTGAGGCGCGCGCCGGGAGCGGGGCGGCCCGGCGCCGCCCCGCTGTTGACGGGTCAGGGT
>JACAEB010000230.1 GCA_013389075.1 Alphaproteobacteria bacterium | reverse complement strand
CGGCGAGGAACGCCGCGAGCACCCATCCCATGCCGGGCTCGAAGCTGAGGGCGGGCAGGCTCACCCCGCGCCGGTTGATGAAGACCGCCCCCCCGAGCGACAGGCTCTCGCGCACATTGGGCAGGTTGAGGAGCACCGCGTACCAGAAGAAGATCTGCAGGAGGAGCGGCACGTTCCGCACCACCTCGATGATGACCGTCACGATCTGCTCGACGAGCCAGTTGCCCGACAGGCGGAGCACGCCGAGCACGACGCCGATCACCGTGCAGGCGAGGATCGCCAGCACCGAGACGAGCAGCGTGTTGAGCATGCCCACCACGAAGACGCGCGCATGCGTGGCATACGGATCGTACGGAACGAGGCTCATCGCGATGTCGTAGCCGGCGGGCTGGCCGAGAAAGGCAAAGCCGCTCGCTATGCCGCGCGTCTCCAGATTGTGGGCGACGTTGGCGGCGAAGAAGACGATCAGCGCGAGGAGGATGACGGCGACGGCGACCTGCAGGGCGAGCCCGCGCGGTCCGCGCCCGCGCAGGAGGCGGCGCAGGCGGTCGGGCCAGCCGGTCCCTGCCGTCTGCGTCACCGCCATGGCGCCCGCCCTCCGCGCCAGCCGGCAGTGCCGGCCGGGACTGGGGCCGGCGTCACGCCGCCGATGGACCTCGCCATGCCCTTGGCTCCCGCTCGCCTGCGTGGTCCCTCACCGCTCAGCGCATGGGCGGGGCGTAGAGGATGCCACCCTCCGACCACAGGGCGTTGAGGCCGCGCTCGAGCCCGATCGGCGTGTTGACGCCGATATGGCGCTCGAAGGATTCGGAGTAGTTCCCCACCTGCTTGACGATCTGGTAGGCGAAATCGTCCGACAGGCCGAGCATGGTGCCGAGTCCTTCTTCCTCGGCGGTCTCCTTGACGCCGAGGAGGCGGCGGATCTCGGGCGATTCCGAGGAGGTCCGCACCTCGTCGACATTGGCGGAGGTGACGCCATATTCCTCGGCGGTGATCATGGCGTTCAGCGCCCAGCGCACGATGTCGGCCCACTGATCATCGCCCTGCCGCACGACGGGGCCGAGCGGCTCCTTGGAGATGATCTCGGGAAGGATGATGTGCGCCGTGGGGTCGGGCAGCGTCGAGCGCATGGCCGCGAGCGCCGAGGCGTCCGTGGTGTAGGCGTCGCACGCCTCGGCCACGTAGTTGCGGCGGACCTCCGCGTCGTCCGTGAGCAGAACGGGCTGGAAGGCCTCGAGATCGTTCGCCCGGAAATAGTCGGCGAGGTTGAGCTCGGTCGTCGTGCCCGTCTTGATGCAGATGCGCGCGCCGCCCAGTTCGAGGGCGCTGTTCACGTTGAGCGCGCGCGGCACCATGAAGCCCTGGCCGTCATAATAGTTCACGCCGGTGAAATCGAGGCCGAGATTGGAATCACGGGTTAAGGTCCAGGTCGTGTTGCGCGCCAGCAGCTCGACCTCGCCGGACTGGAGGGCGGTGAAGCGCTCCTTGTTCGTGAGCGGAACGAATTCGACCTTCTTCGCATCGCCGAGGACGGCCGCCGCGACCGCCTTGCAGAAATCGACGTCGAGCCCTTCCCATTCCTGATTGGCGTTGAGATCGGAAAAGCCGGCAAGGCCGGTCGAGATGCCGCACCGCACCTTGCCCGCCGTACGCACGTCGTCGAGCGTCGCGGCCTCTGCCGCGCCCGCGAGGAAGAGGCCCGCCAGCACAGTGGCCGGCGCCAGTAACCAAGTCCGTGTCATCGTTCGATCTCCCTGAAGCCGGCTGGGCCTGCGGGGGAGGTCCCCGCGACGCCCGATCCCGTCCGCGCGGCGGGTTCCGGTTCACCCGCCCGCACTGTTCATCCGTCCGATCCGCTTGCCTTTTTTCGTTCCCCCGGGCGGGCCTTCTCCTGCGGTCTCACCCTCCCCCGCCCGCCCGCGGGAGGAGGCGCTTGCGGCGAGGCCCCGCGCCCGCCAAGGTCGAAACCCTCGGACGGCGGGCCCGCCGCTTCGGCAGGCCGTGGCCGCGCACCGCGAGTCGCATTCTAATGGACGGGGCCGGCCCGTAAAGGTGGCCGCCCGCCCTGCCTCCCTGTCTCCTGCCGGATGAAGCCGCGCCCATGAAGAAGGATACCCGCCTCGTCACCGCCGGCCGGCACCCCGAGCGCCAGGCCGGGGCCGTCAATCCGCCCGTCTATCACGCCTCGACCATCCTCTTCCCCACGCTCGAGGCCCTCGACGGCTACCACACGAAGCCGGTCACCTATGGCCGGCACGGCACGCCGGGCACCCACGCCTTCGAGGAGGCGATGTGCGAGATCGAGGGCGCGGCGCTCTGCCGGCTCACGCCCTCGGGCCTTGCGGCGATCTCGACGGCCGTGCTCGCCTTCGCCGAGGCGGGCGACGACATCCTCGTCGCCGACTGCGTCTACGAGCCCACGCGCGCCTTCTGCGACCACATGCTGACCCGGCTCGGCATGCGCGTGCGCTATTACGATCCGTGCATCGGGGCGGGGATCGCGGCCCTCCTCGAACCCGCGACCCGCCTCATCCTCACCGAAAGCCCCGGCACGCGGAGCTTCGAGGTGCAGGACATTCCCGCCATCGTCGCCGCCGCCCGCGCCCATTCGGACCGGGTGCTCGTGCTGATGGACAATACCTGGGCGACGCCCCACCTGCTGCGCCCGCTCGATCTCGGCGTCGACATCTCCATCCAGTCGGCGACGAAATACATCGTGGGCCATGCCGACGCGCTGCTCGGCACCATCTGCGTCGGCGCGGCGCAGGCCGAGCGCCTCAAGCGCGGCTACCGCCTTCTCGGCCAGAGCGTGGGTCCGGACGATGTCTATCTCGCCATGCGCGGCCTGAGGACGCTCGGGGTCCGCCTCCGGCGCCACGAGGAGACGGGCCTTGCCCTCGCCCGCTGGCTCAAGGCCCGGCCCGACATCACGCGGGTTCTCCATCCCGCCCTTCCCGACGATCCGGGCCATGCCCTCTGGCGGCGCGACTTCTCGGGCGCCTCGGGCCTCTTCGGCTTCGAGATGATTGGGGGCACGCGCGCGCAGGTCGCCGCCATGCTCGACGGCTACCGCCATTTCGGCATGGGCTTTTCCTGGGGCGGCTTTGAAAGCCTCATCACGCCGAGCCGGCTCGAGAAGGCCCGCACCGCCACCCGCTGGGATCCGCGCGGGCCCGTCTTCCGCATTTCGGCGGGGCTCGAGGACGCGGAGGATCTCATCGCCGATCTCGAGGCGGGCTTTGCCCGCTTTCACGCCGCCGCCTGAGACACCGGAGGGGACCCATGGCCCGCATCGAGATCCGCGCCGAAGTCGCGGGGAAGGTCTGGAAGATCGAGGCCGGGCCCGGCGCCGTGCTCGCCGAGGGCGCGCCGGTCCTCATTCTCGAGAGCATGAAGATGGAAGTGCCCGTGGAAGCGCCCCGCGCGGGCACGCTGGTGGAGCTCCGCGTGGGGCCGGACGAGCTCGTCGAGGAGGACCAGCTCCTCGCCGTGCTCGAGGTCTGAGGCCCTCCCGGGCCGCGCCCGTCAGCCGAGGAGGCTCAGCATGGGCGCCGCGGCGATCGCGAGGGCGAGAGCGGCGAGGACCGTGCCGGCCATGCCGGGGGTCGCGGCTGCCCGGCGCCGGCCGGCGCCCTTGCCCGAACCCGCCAGCGCGCTGCGAAACAGGATCATGTGTCCGTTCATCTGAGGTCCCTCTCTCTTCGCCCTGCCGCTTCGTCGCGGTCCGTTGTCCGATGAATGACATCTGGGGAGGGTCGCGGCCGGCGCCAGCACAAGCCGCCAGGGCTGTGACGGAGCGCACAGCGTGCAGGCCGGGACGGAATATGGCCTTCGCAGGTGCAGCAGGGGTTGAGCGCGGGAGATCACGCCCTACATCTCGGGCGGTTCTTTCAAGAGGGGGCACTGATGGTCGAACGCGCCTTGAGCAGCATCCGGGACTTCCTGCGCCTCGAATCGGCGAGCGGAATGATCCTGCTCGGCGCGGCGGTCCTCGCGCTCCTCGTCGAGAACTCGGCCCTCGCCCCCCTCTACGACCAGCTACTCGGCACCACGGCCGCCGTCCAGATCGGCGAGCTGAAGATCTCCAAGCCGCTGCTCCTGTGGATCAATGACGGGCTGATGGCGATCTTCTTCCTGCTCGTCGGGCTCGAGATCAAGCGCGAGATCGTGGCGGGCGAGCTGTCGAACTGGCAGCGCGCCTCCCTGCCCGTCTTCGGCGCGATCGGCGGCATGGCCTTCCCCGCCCTCATCTTCGTCGCCATCAACCTCAACACCCCCGAGACGCTGAACGGCTGGGCCATCCCGGCCGCGACCGACATCGCCTTCGCGCTCGGTCTCCTCGCGCTCGTGGGTCCCGGCATCCCGGTCTCGGTGAAGGTGTTCCTCCTTGGGCTCGCCATTCTCGACGACCTCGGCGCCATCATCATCATCGCGCTCTTCTACACGGCCGATCTGTCGGTGGGCGCGCTCGGGCTCGCCGCGGCCGGCCTTGCCGGGCTCTTCGCGCTCAACCGGGCGGGCGTGCGGACGCTGACGCCCTACATCCTCGTCGGCGTCTTCATCTGGGTCTGCGTGCTGAAGTCGGGCGTGCACGCGACGCTCGCGGGCGTCGCCGTGGCGCTCTTCATCCCGATGGACCGGAGCGGGGCGGACGATCACGCCCATTGCCCGCTGCGCCATCTCGAACACACGCTGCACCCCTGGGTCGCCTTCATGATCATGCCGCTCTTCGCCTTCGCCAATGCGGGCGTCTCCTTCGAGGGGCTGGGGCTTGCCGGTCTCCTCGCGCCGCTGCCGCTCGGCATCGCGGCGGGCCTCTTCATCGGCAAGCAGCTCGGGGTGATGACGCTCGTCTTCACGGCGGTGAAGCTCGGCCTTGCGCGCCTGCCCGAGGGGGTGAGCTGGGGCATGTTCTATGGCGCGGCGCTGCTCACGGGCGTCGGCTTCACCATGAGCCTCTTCATCGGCACGCTGGCCTTCGCCGATCCCGCCTTCGCCGACGATGTGCGCCTCGGCGTGCTGGCGGGCTCGGTCCTGTCGGGTGTCGCGGGCTTCCTCGTCCTCAAGATGAGCGCCCGCCGGAGCGTGGTGACGGCCCCGGCCCGCTCGCAGCCCCTGCCCTAGCTAGCGCTGGCGCCAGACGAGATCCTCCGCGGGCAGAGCCTCCTCGCGGAGGCAGCCGGCGATGGCGCCGAGCGAGTCGGCATCGGGCGTCTTCTCCCGCGTCAGCACGAAGACGAAATCCTTGTCCGGCCCGCTGACCACGGCCCATTGATAGGGGGCCTCGCCCGCGCGGGGGCCGCGGCAGTAGATCCAGTAATTGCCCTCGCCGCCGAAGAGGATCCGCTGCACGAAGCGGGCGATGCCGGGACCGAACGCGACCGAGAGCCGGCGGTTGCCCGAGCCCTCGATGACGCGGGCCTCGCCGCGCACGCTGTCCTCGATCGTGGCCTCGCCCTCGAGCGCGCCCCGCGTGCAGCGGTTGAGCACCGCGATGCGGCCCGGCGCCTCCAGCGCATAGGTGGCGGTGGCGTTGTAGCAGGGGCCGTAGCGCGTGCCGCCGCGGCGGATCGTGTTGTCCTCGAAATCGTTCGGCGTGCGCGCGGCCTCGTACCAGGCGCCGAGATAGCGCTCGATGGCGACGGGATCGGCGTCGAACCCCTGGCCCGAGGCCGGGCCCGCGACGACGGCCGGGAGCACGAAGATCCCGAGCGCCGCAAGACATCCCGCCATCCGTCCCATCTCGCCACCTTTCCGTCTGTCCGCCCACCCCGCGGTTGAACCCGCGACGCCGCACCCGGCTCCGCCCGGGGTCTACTCCTGTCATTGCGAGCGGAGCGACGCAATCAAGGCCAAATCCCGCACCCTTGCGTCGGGCTGCCTGGATTGCTTCGCCTTCGGCTCGCAATGACAGAGGGGGCGGTCGTCACCCGCGAGCGCAGCGACGCAATCCTGGCCGCACCGGCGAGGCCTCACCCGGGAACAGCGCGTCCGCTGTCCGGTCTACACCGGTGCAGGCCGGCTCCGGGCCGCGCCCCGTTGGAGGGCGCTGGCGAGGCAGGCGTGACCGTCCCCGGCCCGGCCGGCCCAGACACGCTCATGGCCGTAGAAGACGAGCGTGTTCACCAGAGGCTCGATGAGCGCGATGCCGCCCGCGATCCGCACCGAGCCGGTGAGGGCATAGGCGACGCCGAAGCCCACGGCGACATGCAGGACGGCGAAGGTGATGGTCTTGGCGAGCGCGCGCATGGAACCTCCCGAGGCGGCTGAGGACCTCAAGATACGCTATTGAGAATTAAAATCAATCTAAAAAAATTCCGCGCGATGGCGCCGGGCCGCCCTTGAATTGGTTTTGAGTCATTCTAAATCGCACACCCGAACCGCCCACCCCCAACCGCAAGAGGACCCCCCAATGACCGTTCTGGTTGGCCGACAGGCCCCCGATTTCGTCGCCGGCGCCGTGATGCCCGATGGCTCCATCGAGGAGGGGTTCCGCCTCTCCGCGCACATCAAGGGGTCCTATGGCCTCGTCTTCTTCTATCCGCTCGACTTCACCTTCGTCTGTCCCTCGGAAATCATCGCCTTCGACAACCGCCTGCCCCAGTTCGAGGAGCGCAACGTGAAGGTCGTCTCGGTGAGCGTGGATTCGGTCTACACCCACCATGCCTGGCGCGAGACGCCGCGCGAGAAGGGCGGGGTCGGACCCTTGCGCTTCCCCATGGTGGCGGACCTCAAGAAGACCATCGCCCGCGACTATGGCGTCCTGCATCAGGACGAGGTCGCCCTGCGCGGCACCTTCCTCATCGACCGCGAGGGCGTCGTGCGCCATCAGCTCGTGAACGACCTGCCGCTCGGCCGGAACGTGGACGAGGCCATCCGCATGGTGGACGCGCTCCAGTTCCACGAGGAGAACGGCGAGGTCTGCCCCGCCGGCTGGCGGAAGGGCGAGGCGGGCATGCAGGCCGACGCCGGCGGTGTCGCCCGCTACCTTGCGGAGCGCGCGGGCGCCCTCTAACTAGGGATCGTTCCGGAGGGGCGGGGCCGGCTGGCGGTTCCCCCCCTTCCCCGCGCGCGAGCCCTGCCATGATCGGACGCCTGTCCCGGTTTCTGATGCCACGCCGCACGGCCGGGGCGGCGGCCCTCCCCCCTCCCGCCGATGCCGGGTCGGGTCAGCCGAAGCGAAGTCACGAAGGATCAACGCACATGCTCACCGGTTCGCACACGCCCCACCCGTCGACGCGGCCCCGGGCCAAGGACCATTCGCGCGTCCTCATCATCGGCTCGGGCCCCGCGGGCTACACGGCGGCCATCTATGCGGCGCGCGCCATGCTCGAGCCCACCCTCGTCGCCGGCCTGCAGAAGGGCGGCCAGCTCACCATCACCACCGATGTCGAGAACTATCCGGGCTTTGCCGACGTCATCCAGGGGCCCTGGCTCATGGAGCAGATGGAGGCCCAGGCCCGCCACGTCGGCACACGGATGGTCGAGGACACCATTCTCGAGGTCGACCTCTCGGCCCGTCCCTTCTACCTCAAGGGCGATTCGGGCACGCACTATTCGGCCGACGCGCTCGTCATCTGCACCGGCGCCCAGGCGCGCTGGCTCGGCATTCCCTCCGAGGCCCATTTCCAGGGCTTCGGCGTGTCGGCCTGCGCCACCTGCGACGGCTTCTTCTATCGTGGCAAGGAGGTGGCGGTGATCGGCGGCGGCAACACGGCCGTCGAGGAAGCGCTGTTCCTCACCAATTTCGCCTCGAAGGTGATCCTCGTGCACCGGCGCGACAGCCTGCGCGCCGAGCGCATCCTGCAGGACCGGCTGTTCAAGCACCCCAAGGTCGAGGTGGTGTGGGACCACACGCTCGACGATGTTCTGGGGACGGAGGAGCCGCGCGGGGTCACGGGCATCCGCCTGCGCAACGTCAAGACCGGCGCCACGGCCGAGCGGCGCGTGGACGGGGTGTTCATCGCCATCGGCCACAAGCCGGCGACCGAACTCTTCATCGGCCAGCTCGACATGCGCGCCTCGGGCTACATCGTGACCGCGCCGGACTCGACCGCGACCAGCATTCCGGGCGTCTTCGCAGCGGGCGATGTGACCGACGAGACCTACCGCCAGGCCGTGACCGCGGCGGGCATGGGCTGCATGGCCGCGCTCGAGGCCGAACGCTATCTCGCCGCGGCGGGCCTTGCCGAGGGGGCGACGGCGGCGGCCTGAGGGCGGCGCGGGCGGCCTGCGGCCGCGAACGTGCTTGACCCCCCGTCCGGTTTCCCCTACGGCATCTTGGATTATCGACAGACTCGCTTAGAGTTGGCGGATGGACTGGGACAAAGCACGCGTTTTCCACGCCGTGGCACAGGCCGGCAGCTTCACCCATGCGGGGACGGTGCTGGGCCTCAGCCAGTCGGCCGTCTCGCGGCAGGTCAGCTCGCTCGAGAGCAGCCTCGGCGTGCCGCTCTTTCACCGCCACGCGCGGGGGCTCCTCCTCACCGAGGCCGGCGAGCGGCTCTACGAGACCACGCAGGACGTGTTCTCCAAGCTCGCCCTCGCCGAGCTGGTGCTGAAGGAATCGACCGAGCGGCCGGCCGGCAAGCTCAAGGTGACGGCCACGACCGCCCTCGGCGCCACCTGGCTCACCCCGCGCATCCGCGAGTTTCTCGACCGCTATCCCGAGATCGAGCTCGAGCTCCTGCTCGACGACCGGGGCCTTGACCTCGCCATGCGCGAGGCCGACATCGCCATCCGCCTGCGCGAGCCCGTCCAGCTCGACCTCGTGCGCCGCCCGCTCTTCACGCTGCGCTTCCGCCTCTTCGCCACCAAAGCCTATCTCGACGCCAACGGACGGCCCGAAAGCGCGCGCGACCTTCTCGAGCACGACATCATCGGCTATACGCGCCTGCCGGCGAAATACGATCTCGGCCTCAACTGGCACATAGACGAGCTGCAGCGCGGCGGCGCCTATGTCGATGGCGGCGAGGCACGGATCGAGCCCCGGCTCGTCTCGAACAATTTCATCTCGATCCTGCGCGCGATCGAGGCGGGCGTCGGCATCGGGCCCCTGCCCGACTATCTCGCCGCGGATTCGGACGAACTCGAATGCGTGCTGGGCGAGCTCAAGGGCCCGGACATCGACATCTTCCTCGTCTATCCCGAGGAGCTGCGCGGCTCCAAGCGCGTGAGCGCCTTCCGCGACTTCCTCGTGGAAAAGGCCAAGGACTGGCCGGCCGACCCGGCGGCCGCGCCGCGCGCCGCGCGCCTCAAGACGGACGCGCTCTCCTGAGGCGGGGGCGCGCGCCGCGCCCTCACATGAAGAGGCGCTCGCCTTCCATCCCCGCATAGAGCCCCGCCACCTCCTCGGCATAGCCGTTGAAGAGGCGCGTCGGGATGCGTTCGTCCGTGCCGAGAACACGTTCGCTCGCCTGGCTCCAGCGCGGATGGGGCACGTCCGGATTGACGTTCGCCCAGAAGCCGTATTCGGTGGGGCCCGACTTCTCCCAGAAGGTCTTCGGGCGCTCCTCGGTGAACGTGAAGCGCACGATCGCCTTGATCGACTTGAAGCCGTATTTCCACGGCACGGCGAGGCGGAGCGGCGCGCCGAACTGGGGCGCGGCCGGCTTGCCATAGGTGCCGGTGACGAGAAAGGCGAGCTCGTTCGTCGCCTCGGCGATGGTCAGCCCCTCCACATAGGGCCAGTCATACCAGGGCGTGCGCTGTCCGGGCGCGACCTTCCTGTCCATGAAGGTTTCCATACGGACATATTTCGCGCTGCCGAGGGGCTTGCACATCTCCACGAAGGCGCGCATCGGGAAACCGCCCCAGGGGATGGTCATGGACCAGGCCTCGACGCAGCGGTGCCGGTAGAGGCGCTCCTCGAGCGGCATGCGGGCGAGAAGATCGTCGATGCCGATGGTGAAGGGGGTCTCGACGAGGCCGTCGACCGCGACCTCCCAGGGCCGCAGGGGCAGGCGCTGGGCAAGGCGCCAGATGTCCTTGCCCGAGCCGAACTCGTAATAATTGTTGTAGCGGGAATTGACCTCCTCGGGCGTCACCGGCCGCTCGATCGTGTAGGCCTCGTTGCGCGGCAGCGGGTAGAGCCCGGCGGAGGGGTCGGCGACCTCCTCCTCGGCGGCGCAGGCGGTGACGACACCGCTCGCGGCGATGGCGCCGAGCCCCGCCATCAGCCGCCGGCGGTCGAGCCAGACGGCCTCGGGCGTGGCGGCGGAAGCGGGCAGGGCCCAGCGCGGGCGGTGCCGGATCAGCATGGGCGGTCTCCAGTCAGGGTCCGGAGAGAAGCCTACAGCCAGGACCGGGCAAGACAAGGGCGCCCCCGCTCACGCTTTCGCGAGCGCGGGAGGCGACGGCTCAGCTCCGCGCCTGGAGATGGGCCTCGAGGAGCCAGAGATTCTTGTCGGCGAGGCGCGAGAGGCCCGTGAAGAGATCGGCCGTGTCGGCATCGCCGATCTCGCCCGTCTCCTCGATCGCCTTGCGGACGCGCTCGGCGAAGGCGGCATAGGCGGTGGCGAGCGCCTCGACATGGGCGGCGCCGTCGGCGATGTCGAGCGGATAGTCGGGCAGCTCGCTCGCCCGCGCCGCGGCCCCCGCCGTGCCCACGGCCGTCCCCCCGAGCGCCGTGATGCGCTCGGCGATGTCGTCGACGAAGGGCAGAAGATCCGTGTGAAGCTGATCGAAGAGCTCGTGCAGGGCGATGAAATTCGGCCCCTTCACGTTCCAGTGCGCCTGCTTGGCGTGGCTGGCGAGCACGATCGTGTCCGCAAGGCGGGCGTTCAGCACGCGCACGGCGGCGTCACGGATCTGGCTCGGCAGATCGATGCGGGTCCGGTGCAGGCTCATGGGCGGCGGCTCCTCGTTTGCGTGGCTCTCCCCCCCGAATGTAGGGCTTTCGCCGGCAAATGGGAGCCCCCGGAGCCCCGCCTCAGGCCGAGCGCACCTCTTCGAGGAAGCGCGCGACATCGCCCCGGAGCTCGCCGGCCGCGGCGGCGAGCCCCTCGGCCGCCACGAGCACCTGATCGGCGCTCTCCCCGGTCACGGAGGCGGCGGCGTTCACCTCGGCGATGCGCTCGGTGACGGCGCGCGTGCCGCCGGCGACCTCCTGCGCGTTGCGCGAGATGTCGAGCGTGGCGGCCCGCTGCTCCTCCACCGCCGAGGAGATGATGGTGGCGATCTCGCGCACCTGGCCGATGACCTCGCCGATGTTCCGCATGGCGGTGGCGGCGGTGGTGCTCGCCCCGCGCAGCTCCTCGATCTGGGCGATGATCCGCTGGGTGGCCGAGCTCGTCTGGTTGGCGAGCGACTTGACCTCGGTCGCCACCACCGCGAAGCCGCGCCCGTGCTCGCCGGCCCGCGCCGCCTCGATGGTGGCATTGAGGGCGAGGAGGTTGGTCTGCTTGGCGATCTGGTCGATCAGCGTGACGACGTCGCCGATGGAGCTCGCGGCCTGGACCAGCCGGTCCACATCCGCATTGGTGCTCTGCATCTCGGCGACGGCCTTGCCCGCGATGTCCGCCGAGCGGTGCACCTGCTCGGAGATTTCGGAAATGGAGGCGCTGAGTTCTTCGGCGGCGCTCGCGACATCGCCCACGCGTTCGGACGCGCTCTGCGAGGTGGTCGAGACATGGGTCGACTGGGAGGCGGTTTCCGCCGCCGTGCCGACCATGGTGCCGGCGGCCTCCTGCATCGCGGCCGCGGAGCGCTCGACCGAATCGAGCGCCCGCCGCGCGGCGGCGTCGAATTCGGCGATGAGCTGCTCGATCGCCGCGCTCCGCTTTTCCTTGATCGCGGCCTCGCGCCGGCGCTCGGCCTCGAGCCCTTCGCGCTCGATCGCGTGATCCTTGAAGACCTGCACCGCGCGGGCCATGTCGCCGAGCTCGTCGGGCGCGTCCGTGCCCTCGATCTCAACGGTCAACGTTCCGTCCGCGAGGGCGCGCATGCAGCCGTCGAGCCTGAGGAGGCGGGCGATCAGGTTGCGCTGGATGTAGAAGAGGATCATCGCGCCCGAGAAGGCGATGCTGAGGACGAAGAGGACGAGGAGGATGGTCTTGCCCTCGCCCACCCGCGCGAGCGCCGTCTCCGACCCCGCCTCCACGGCGGCGCGCACCTCGCCCGCGATTTCCTCGACCGCCCCGCCGAACGCGGAGGTGCTCGAGAAGGCAGTGGCGAGGGCCGCGTCACGGTCGGCGGTCAGCGCGAGGGCGGTCCGCGCGAGCGCAAAGAGGCTCGCCTCGCCCGCGCCGAGCCCCGCGAGCTCGGTGGCGGCCGCGCGCGCCGAGGCGCTCGCTTCGGCGCCCAGGATGGCGACATTGGCGGTGAGCTCGCTCCGGGCGGCGCCATAGGCCTCCTCGGCGGCGGCGACGGCGCCCGCGTCGGGCGCGGTCTGGGCCTCGGCATAGGTGACCGTCATCAGATTGGCGGCCATCAGGATGCGGAGAATGGTCTCGATGGTCAGCTCGTCCACCTGATCGATCCGCGCCTCGAGCTCGGTCGCGAGCGCGCGGCGGATCTGCTTGGCGCGCTCGAAGCCCGCGCCGCGCGCCGATTCGATCTCGATCAGCTCGCGGACGGTGGCGCCGAGCGCGGCGGTTGCCCCGGCGAGATCGTCCCGCAGCGCCGTCATGCCATTGGCGGGGCCGGCCTCGGCTTCCGCGTCGAGCAGCTCCACGATGCGCCCGATATCCTCCAACTCGCTCTGGATGCGGGCGTCGACCACGGCCCGGTCGGCCTCGCTCCGGGCCGAGGCGAGCGCGGTCACGTCCTCGCTCACGAGGCTGACCGCCTTGACGAGCCGGGCCGAATCGAAGAGCTGCGGCAGCTGCCGTCCGCCCATCTCGGCAAGGACCCCCCCGACATTCGAAAAGCCGAACCAGCCGACGGCGACGCTCACCAGCGTCACGCCGGCGATCGCGCAGACCGAGGCGATGAGCCGTGTACGGACATGAGTCAGGGAAAGTCGCCGAGACAGCGCGCCAAGATCGAGCACCGGAAGTCCCCCCTCTGGACGTTGCGGGCGCCGCACCCCGGCGCGGCGCCCGTATCTCTGCCGGCCGGTGCTTCCGGCCGGACCCGCATGATCCTCAGAGCTTGAAGGTCACCTTCTGTCCGTCCACGGCGACGGGGGCGGGCACGGGCTCGAAGGTCCATTTCTCCACCGCCTGCACGGCGGCCTCGTCGAACACCCCTTCGGGAGAGGATTCGACCACATTGATGTCGGCGACCTGCCCCTCGGGCGTCACCGTGAACTTCACGACGACATAGCCCTCGATGCCCCGCCGCTCGGCCCCGCGCGGATAGACCGGCATTTCCACATGCTTGCGCGTCAGGCCGTCCTCTCCGGCGGACGCACCGCCCATCGGGGCGAACACGCCGGCCAGGGCAACGAAAGCGGCCATGAGAGCCACACCCGTCTGCTTGACCATTTTCCCATCTCCGTCTTACGCAACTACAGGATGACTGAGCCGCCCGTTCGGCAGCGGGCACAGACTACGTCACCGGCCATTACCACTCGATTAAATCTGGGGTTGTATTTGCAGGAAGCTCGTAGCCCTCCGGGCGGCGCGACCTTCCGCTTGCATGCCGGCGCGCGCTGGGCATAGGGTCGCGTCCGGCGCGTGGAGGCCCTGCCGCCCCGTCGCCGGACCGCGCTGACCGCGCCCGCCATTCAGAGGCCTCTCGCCATGCGTCTTTGGCCACGCTTTCAGAAGCCGACGCGCCCCGCCGCGGGCGCCGAGCCCGTTCAGGAGCCCCAACCGTCCGCCGGAGGGACCACGTCCATGGCATCGCCCGTCGCCGACCTGCCGCGGGATTTCCTCTCGCAATCGCTGGACCGCGTGAAGCCCTCGCCCACCATCGCCGCGACGCAGAAGGCGCGCGAGCTGAAGGCGCGGGGGATCGACGTGATCAGCCTCGGCGCCGGGGAGCCCGATTTCGACACGCCCGACCACATCAAGGAGGCCGCGATCGAGGCCATCCGCGCGGGCAAGACGAAGTATACGGACGTCGACGGCATCGCCGAGCTGAAGGCCGCCATCTGCGCCAAGTTCAAGCGCGAGAACCACCTCGCCTACGAGCCCGCGCAGGTGCATGTGGCGCCCGGCGGCAAGCCGGTCATCTTCAATGCCATGATCGCGACGCTCAATCCCGGCGACGAGGTGATCATTCCCGCGCCCTACTGGGTGTCCTATCCCGACATCGTGCTCCTGTGTGGGGGCACGCCCGTCTTCGTCGAGACGACACTCGCCGACCGCTTCAAGCTGCGGCCCGAGGCGCTCGAGGCGGCGATCACCCCGCGCACGAAATGGATCATCCTCAACTCGCCCTCGAACCCGAGCGGGGCCGCCTACACGGCCGCCGAGCTGAAGGCCGTGACGGACGTGCTGCTGCGCCATCCGCATGTGCACATCCTCACCGACGATATGTACGAGCACCTCGTCTATGACGGCTTCGTCTTCGCGACCCCGGCCGAGGTGGAGCCCGCGCTCTATGACCGCACGCTGACGATGAACGGCGTGTCCAAGGCCTATGCCATGACCGGCTGGCGGATCGGCTATGCGGCGGGTCCGCACAAGCTCATCAAGGCGATGGCGAAGGTGGAGAGCCAGTCGACCTCGAACCCCACCTCGATCAGCCAGTGGGCCTCGGTCGCCGCGCTCAACGGGCCGCACGACTTCCTGCCCGAGCGCAACGCCGCCTTCAAGGCGCGGCGCGACCTCGTCGTCTCCATGCTGAACGCGGCGGACGGGATCACCTGCCCCGTGCCCGAGGGGGCCTTCTACGTGTTCCCCTCCTGCGCCGGCACGATCGGCAAGCGCACGCCCAAGGGCACGCTGATCTCTTCCGACGAGGCCTTCGTCGTGGCGCTGCTCGAGGAACAGGCGGTGTCCTGCGTGCATGGGGCGGCCTTCGGCCTCTCGCCCTTCTTCCGCATCTCCTATGCGACCTCGACGCAGGCCCTGAAGACCGCCTGCGAGCGCATCCAGACCTTCTGCGCCTCCTTGCGCTGACCGGCGCGGGGGCGCGGGAGAGGGCTCCTCCTCAGGCTGACGACACCCGGCCGAATCGCCCGCCCCGGCGATTCGGGCGGGTGCGGATTCTCTGTTCCGGGAGGAGATGCTCCGGACCCGGCCTCCCGGCCATTGGCAGGCCCTTAAGAAACAGTTAACGATAGAGGCCATTGATTCGTCTGGGAGTCTCGCTCCCGGACGGGTCCCGAGGCCGGGCGCAGAGGGCCCTGGCCGGACAAGGCCGGGAGGGGCGAGATACCCATGGCGGGGTGGCGATGATACCGGGGCTGACGGTTCCGCCACCGGAGGCCCTCAGTTTCATTGTGACGGGCACGACGATGGTGATCGCGCTCGGCGCGTCCGCCGTCGCCGTTCTCGCGCGCGCGGCCGAGCGG
>JACAEB010000055.1 GCA_013389075.1 Alphaproteobacteria bacterium | reverse complement strand
CCGTTCGTCTTGCGGAGCATGTCGGCGAGCACGCCCCCGTCCACGAAGATGACCCGGCCCGTCACATCATGTTTGCGCGCGAGGGAGTCGAGCATCGCGACATGGTCGTGCAGGCCCGGATCGAGCGGATGGCACTTGAAAACGAGGCGCGTATTGGGTGGCGCGTGCCGCGCAAAGCTCGCGATGCAGGCCTCGGCGAAGTCGTCGGCGGCGTGATAGTCCGAATGGCAGGTGAGCTGGCTGTCGCCGGGGCGCTGCATCAGCGCAAGATAGAAGGGCCGCGATTCCTCGATCAGGGCGGCGATGCGCGCATCCCGCCACCGACGGCCGACGCGGGTGCGGAAATAGCGGCGCGTGTGGCCGACCGCCTGACGGGCCGGCGCGCAGAAATACGGGTTCCGGTAGCCTGGGAAGAGCCCGGAAAAGGCGTAGAGCGCGAGATTGGCGGCGATCGTCTTGGCGACGGCCGCGCGCGTCACATTGCCGGTCGGGGCGATGGCGGGCGCCGGGGCGTCCGGAGCGGCGAGAAAGAAGGCCGGATCGCGGGGCAGGCGCGAATAGGCGTTCACGCCCTCCTCTTCGAGCGTGATCCAGTGGGGGCGCAGATAGCCCTGCTCGAACACATGGACACGCACACCGCTGCGCCGGGCCATCTCGATGGCCGCGCGGTGATAGGCCTGGCAGTCCCCGTAGACGACGAGATCGGTGACGCCCCGGCTTGCGAGCGTCGCCGCGATCCAGGCGGACCAGCCTTCCGGCGTTCCCGTATAGCGGACGGCCCCAGGGCGCAGACCCCAGTCCCAGACGTCGCAGCCATTGAGGTGGATCTTGGTGACGGTGGCGCCGTGCGCTTCCAGCGCTGTGGCGAGCCGACGGAAAAACGGGCCGAAGGGGCCCTGGATCAGGAGGAAGTGCCGTCGGTCCGGCAGAAGCCGGCGATCGGCGGCGTGGCGGAAATCGGTTACTTCGGCTGTGCCGGCCATGCCCTGAAACGCCCCCCTCTCACTCAGCCTCGATCCGACAGCGGTCTTGGTCCGCTCTTGATCCTCGATCAGGTCGACTGGCGGGTTGGTCCCGCCATGTTGCCCCGACCCTCGTCTGTCATAGTCGGTGAGTTCCGGTCACTCTCATTAAACTTCGTTGACCTTAACGAATGCCCACCCTGTGTCCGTCGCGCCGCATCCAAGATGCAACGGGGAGGAGACTTGGGACAGGCTATTCGCGTATCACGTGATTCCCCTCCTCACCAACCCGATGCGTCGCAACAGGCTGAGGCCCGGCCGCCACGCGGCTCGGACCAGTACCGGATCATACCGGCGCCCCCCCTCCATTAAGGTTACAATATCCTCAATTTCACAGGGAATGCGAGTCCTCGGATCGGCATAGCGGGGATAGAGGATCAGGGCGCCGCAGACGAGTTCCGCAAGGCTGAGCCGACGCGTCCGGCGCGGGCAGGCGATCCTGTCGTCCGTGAGCCCCCAGCCGGCATAGAAGGGCAGCCCCCAGCACGTCACGGCCCGCCCGCGCAGGAGCGCCTCGAAGCCGAGGAGCGAGGTGAGCGTGTGCACCTCGTCGGCCGCCATCGCCGCCGCGACCGGATCGGCATCGCCGAGCACGCGGTCGGCAAGGCGCGCCTCGTCCGCCGCCGGGATGGCCCCCGGCCGCCCGCTCGCGAGGACGTCGGGGTGCGGCTTGTAGACGATATAGGCGTCGGGATTGCCCGCCCGCACCGCTTCGAGCAGGCCGAGATTGGTGGCGATGCCGGGCGCGCCGAGGCGGATCGAGGCATCGTCCTCGACCTGCCCCGTCACGAGCAGCAGCCGCCGTCCGGCCGGCGCGGCGAGGGAAAGGGGGCGCCCGACATTGTATTTGGAGAGCCCGCTCGCCCGCAGCCGGGCGATCAGCCGGTCGGCGCGGGCAAGATCCTCCGCCTCGAAACCGCCTGCTTCGAGCATCGCCTCGAGCGCGCTCGGACGGGTGGCGTCGTAGTACATGCCCAGAGGATCGAAGACGAGCGAGGCCGGGGGCACGAGCTGGCTCCCCAGACCGATGGAGCGCACGAAGCCGTCTTCCATCGCAAGGCCGCCCCGGCCCGCCGCCCGCAGCGTGCCGAGCGTGCCGGCATCGAAGCGCGAGGCCCAGGCGAGGGTGCGCGCGCCGCGCGCCGTCGCGCTGCGGGCCGCCTCCTCCGCCGACCCTGCCCAGCGCACCGCGGCCGAGGCCGGCAGGAACGGGGCGACATGGCCATGCTTGAAGCTCTGCAGGCCGACGATCTCGATCGGGCCCGACAGCTCGCGCTCGCGCCGCCGGACGGCCGCGATCAGCCGCGCCGCGCTCAGGCCGTCGCACGGCTCGCCCGTCACCGGATTGAGGTAGCGCGGATAGGCGAGATAGGCGGCATGCACCAGCGTCTCGAGGTCGGGCCGGGCCCGCCGCCGCGGGCAGTCCATCCGATCGGAGGTGAGGCCCCAGCCGGCATAGAAGGGCAGCCCGAAGACCTCGACCCGGGCGACCGCCACCAGAGCCTCGAGCCCCCCCGCGGAGGAGGCCACATAGACGGCGCGCGCGGCGAGCGCGAGCGCCATGAAGGCGCCCCGCCCTTCCGCGATGCGCAGCCCCATGCGCGCGGCGATCTCGCGCAGATGCCCCTGCCGCCCGCCCACCCCGTCGCGGGGGTGAAGCCGCACCACGACCTCCGCATCCGGATGATCGGCACGGGCGGCGAAAAGCATCTCCTCGAAGGTCCGCGGCTCGACGCAGCCGCCGGCGATCGAGAGATCGCCCGCGATCTGATCGACGACGAGCACGAGGGGCCGATCGCCGGCTGGCGGCGGGGTCCCGTCTCCGAGTTCGTTGAACTTTCCAAGCTGCGCCCCGCGCAGGAGCCGCATCAGCGCCCGCGCATCGGCGCGCGCCTCCTCCGCGAGCGGAGCCTGCGCGTTGAGGAGGTTTTCGAGCGCGGAGGGCTGGCGCGCATCGTAATAGATGCCGACCGGATCGGCGATGAGGCTGACGCGCCGGTCGGCCCGTCCGGGGAGGCCGAGGCTGCGCAGGAACCCGTCCTCGAGCGCGAGATAAGGCACGCCGAGCGCTGCCGCTCGCGCCCGTCCTCCGCCCTTGAACCCCCAGCCGGCCACAGCGCCGACCGATGGCACGGGAATGCCGGGCAGCAGCGGAAGAAACGCTCCGTAGTCGGACAGGAAGGGACGCAGCGCGCGCTCGCGCAGCAGCACACCCGGAGCAAGGACGCCGAGGCGGGGGCGGCCCCCCTGCCCCTCTCCGCCGGGTGCCGCAGCCTCTGTGCTGTCCTGTGTCATGCCGCCGCCCGCGGGGACCCCGCTCAGATGCCGAGCACGGTCGCGGTGGACAGGGCGGCCTGGAAGACGATCTGACCGATGTCCTTGGTCAGGGCGAAGAAGCGCTTGTCGACCTCGGGCAGGACGAGGATCTGGTCGCCCGCCTCGGCCCGGTAACCCTGGCCGACCTGCACCGTCGTCCCGTTCTTCTTGCGCACGACGAGCTTGGCCTCGTTGGCGTTCTCGGCGAACCCGCCGGCCCGGTCGACATAGTCGCGCAGCGAGCCGTCCGGAATGAGCGCGAAGGCCCCGGGCGCGATCACCTCGCCGGCGACGCTGATGATCTCGGTCCGGTCGGGAATGACGACGACGTCGCCGTCCTCGAGCTGAATGTCCGTGAGCGTCCCTCCGTCGAAGACGGAGACGATGCCGGACGGCTCGAGATCGCGCGCCCGCTGGATGAAGCGGTCGAGAAGCTCGGCCTCGGTGCGCTGCAGCGTCGCCTGCTCGGCATTCTGCGAGGAGGAGGTGAGCACCTGGCGCTCCAGCCGGTTCAGCGATTCGCGCAAGGCTTCCTTCTGCTGGCGCGCCACGCTCTGGCGCCGGATGTAGATGGCGTCCGGATCGGCGCTGGAGGCATCGATGGGGATGAGTGCGAGCACCTCGGTGAGCCGCGCATCGCGCGGGACGACATAGAGCGAGGGCGCGCCCACATTGGCCTCGACGGCCACGGTGATGGTGGCCCCGATCTGGTCGGCGCGGAAGGTGGCCTGATCGCCGTCGCGGATCTCGGCACTGACGAATTCGTCAAGCGTGTAATAGCGGGCGAAGGGGGCGCCGTCGCGCACGCCCTGGAGCGCGACATTGGTGACGGTGCTGTCGGGCCGGGCGAGACGGATGACCGCCCCGCCGAGCGCCACGTCGCGGTTGAGCTCGAACCCGTAGGGCGCGGCAACATTGCCCACCGCCTGCACGACCGGCCCGCGCGGGCCGACGACGACGACGTCGCCATCCTTGAGCGGCGTCCGCGGCAGGCGGCCATCGAGGAGGAAGTCGTAGAGGTCGACGGTCTCGACGGTCTGACCACCCCGCTGGAGCGCCACCGAGCGGAAACTGCCGCGCAGGCCGTCGATGCCGCCTGCCTGGTCGAGATAGAAGAGGATGTCGTCGAGCGAGGAGCCGAGATACCGGCCCGGGCGCACCACGTTGCCGGTGACGTAGATGCCGATGGCGCCGGGGGACAGAAGCGCGGCATAGACCTTCACGTTCGAGGTGTAGGTCTTGCGCACCTCGGCCTCGACGAGGCGGTGGAGGTCGCCCGCCCGCCGGCCCAGCACTTCGGTGGGCCCCACGCCGGGCACGAACAGATTGCCCTGCCCGTCGACCTCGCTGACCGCCTCGGTGTTCTCGGCCCCGTAGATCCGGATGAGGACCTTGTCGCCGATCTGGAGCGGATAGTCGTCGTCCTGCGTCGCGCGCGAGGCCGAAAAGGCGCCGGTGAAGAGATTGGCGCCGAAGACGGGACGCCGGCCCATCTCGCCCGAGCCCGCGCGCAAGGCGTCCTCCGCCCGCTCCCGCACCGCCTCGTCGGTGGTCAGCACGCGCCCGGCCTCCTGGGCGCCGAGGGCGGTCGGGACGAGGAGGCCCGCGCCCGCGAGAACAACCATCATCGCGGCGCGGAGGGCAATGACGAGCGAGGATCGCTGCACGGACTGTCTCATCGGTCAGATGACCCCTTCATGGTCGCGAATGCCGGCGACGGCAAAGGCGACGATGCCATAGGCGACGGAAGCGAACAGGAGAAGAAGACCGAACGAGGCCCAGCGCCGGGGCAGCGTCGCCTGGTCGGGCCGATTGGCGTTGATGATCGGCACGAGAAAGCGCGAGCGCTGCTCGGCCGACACGCGCGCCGCATCGAAGGCGGCCATCGCCGCGACGAGCCGCCTGTCGGCATATTCCCGTTCGACGATGAGGCCCTCGTAATCGGCGAGCCGCCCGGCGAGCGTGCCGTCCGGCGAACTCGAGGCGAGCGCGTCGCGCCGCTCGTTCACCAGCTCCTCGAGTTCGCGGATCTGGGCGCGCAGCTGCTGGACCTGGGGCGAGCTCTCCTGGGCGATGGTGAGGGTCGAGGCGAGAGAGGCCCTGAGGCGGGTGATCTCGCCCTCGAGCTCGGCGACCGATTTGAGCGCGGCGGACCCGCTCTGGATGGGGTCGAGATCGCCGGTCTCGGTGCGGTAGTCGAGCAGGCGCAGGCGCACGCCGAGCACCGCCTTCCGGGCCTCGTCAAGCTGTTCCTGCGCCGCCTTCAGGCTCTCGTTGCGCACGCGCTGCGAGAGCTGGTTCACGTAATCCTCCGAGAGATCCAGGATCGAGGCGGCGATCTCCTGCGCGCTGACGGCGTCGAACGAGCGGACCTGCAGCGTCGTGATGTTGGACTCCCGGTCGAGCGTGACGCGGATCATCTTGCGGTAGAAGGCGAGAAAGTCCTCCTCGCTCGCCCAGGGCGGCAGCCAGTGCAGAAGATCGAGCCGGAACCGTCCGTACAGGGCGCGCAGATCGTGCCGCTCGTCCAGGGCCTCGAGCATGTCGTGCGACTGGATATAGGTGGACACGGACACGCTCTCGGCGATGCCGCCCGATCCGCCCCCGATGAGCGTGGCGACGAAGCTGTCATGGACGGGCGTATCCTTGCTGCGGATGGCGAACCGGCCTTCGGACACGTAGAGCGGACTGGCGATGAGCGCGAAATAGGCGATCCCCAGAAGGGCCACGGCGGCCATATAGGCGAGAAAGGGCCGCCGCATCGCGCCGAGCGCGACGTCGCGGGGGGCAAGGCCGCCAAGCTGCCGCGCAAGACGCGCAGGCAGCCCCGCGCCCGCCGGCCTGCGATCGATCGCGCGGGCGGCGG